>JAYUSQ010000059.1:0-107964 GCA_043755595.1 Acidobacteriota bacterium
ATGGCTTGGGATCATACGCTCGAAGTCCTGGTTGGTCACCAGATACTTGTCCATCCGGAAGCCGCCGCAATCGACCATGTTGTCTTTGGTGTCGAGGCCGTACTGCTTGGACTCGGTGAGGAATGCCTTCAACTGATCGCTGCCGCCCAGGGCTTCGACGAGTTCAACCGCTGACGCGAGTGACCGGGCATCGCGGTTGTTGCGATTGCAGGGTTCGAATAGTGAGTCCAAAATCTTGCTTACGCGCTGATTGTTCCGGCACAGATCGGCAACTTCCTTAATCGCAGGTCCCGAGCCATCGCCATAGTAACGGGCCAGGAAGCGCGTCAACGAGTCCAGCCATCCCGCGACGTTGCGCGACGCCTTCAAGGCTTCCATCGCAAATTCGACGCGATTCTCAAGCAGTAGTTCCTCGAGCACGCTTTCCCGCGTCCACTTATCGACACTGGCGATGGCGAGATACATGGTCTCGTCCCACCCCGGCGGGTTCTCTTTCACCCGTTTGGCCAAAGTTCCGGGAGCGAGATCGGTCACCAGACAGCAGCCGGCAAAGTATTCCTGGAACGTGCGATGAATGAATCGGTACGCCTCGTCGCCGTCGGTGGAGCCCGTATCGTACACCAGGATCGCGTCGCGTTCGTGAAGCCGCTCTATGATTTCCGCGACCTTCCCTGTATCTGATGGACATTCCGCTTTAAGGAATGTTTTCAGCCGGCCTTTTAGATCCTTCTCCGTGACGCGCAACCGGTCTCCGTCGGCGGCCATATCCGCATGATCCTGAAGTTCATAAGCGAGTTGGCGGAGAAACTGTTCCTTGTGGTCAAGCGAGATCGGGCTTGCCTCAAGGTCTTTGCTCCACCGGTCGAGCAGTGTCTTCACGCACTCCTGATAGAGTTTGTGGCGCGTATCCGGCAGCCCCTGCGTCATGAAATGGACGCGGATAATCATGGCCAGCAGTAACGTGGTGCCTGCCATTTCGGCCAAGTATGGACGGCTTCGGTCTTTCATCGCCATCAGCAGTTCCTCGGCCCGCTTCATCGCGACGGCTTGGTCCGTCCTAACGTACAGCGAGGCGGACTTTCGAATGATGCTTTCGATCTCGCGGGGGTTCAAGGCGCACAGTTCGTAGTGCGCGAGATCGGGAAACGTACGCGAGTCATGGTACGGCCGGGTTGAGACTATTACGGCACATGAGTCCGGCAGGTGCCCAACGAAGGTCTCTAGGTTCCGGGCCAGTTCGTTTCGTGAGTGTGAGCCTGCCTCGTCCAGTCCATCGAACAACAGGAGCAGACCGCCGGTGTCCGCCTCCCTCTCAAAAAAGCCGGGCGGTAGGTCGTGGAGTTGCAGCGCTGATTTGGCGTGTAATTCCAGGCAATGCCAAATCGAAGGTTGCTCGGCATGGTCAATGGCTAACCTGCGAATGCGGTACAACACAGGCAGATAACGGCCTATCCCACTGGCCCAGTCGAGGTCCTTCGGAATCTCTTCTCGACAGGCTTGCCCTAGACCGTAGGCGGCTGCGGAAAATGCCAATCCCTGAAGCAACGTCGTCTTACCCGCACCAGGCTTGCCGACGATCAGCGCGCGCGGAGCCCGGTTTGGGTCCGCCAGAATCAAATTGGCGCCGATAGGGGCGCCGCCCGGATGATCGAGAGGTTGCAAGCGCGGCACTTCGAAGAGCTTCGTCATTTCGGCCTCTTTAATTCCGTCCGGTCCAGTTAAACCGATAAGCTCAATCAGGCGGTTTTGCTTGAAGACGGTTTCCAAGTATTTGCGGCGCCACGCCTCGTGGATTTTGATCGAGTCGGGCTGAACGTGCCTTTCGAGCTTGCGCCACCAGCGGCGCAGCTTCATGCCTGCTTTGTCGGGCGCGGGCGCGCCTTCGGTTTCGAACAACTTGCGGAGTTCTTCGCTGAGTGCGTCGAAGTTCACTTCGGAAAGTTTGTTGCCCTTAACTTTGTCCAGTTCGTGTTTAACGAAAGGAAGGTTGAAGAACGCGGTGATCGCGGTTGCCGTCTGCTTGCCGTGATGGCCGAGGAACTGGTCCTTCCACTCAAGCATGAGTTCCCGCAGCGTCGCATCCTCCCAGCCGGCTTTGTTGTCGCCACGCTTGAAAGGCCACAACTCTCCGATCTGTTTAGCGATGACTCCGCTTGCAACCCTGCCTGCGAGTGCGCCGGCTGCGCCTCCGACAGGTTGGAGTACGTCATAAATCTGCTTGAGAGTTTCTGGCGTGAGGATTTCCGACACAACGGCAAGCGTACCAAAATCCGTGGGATTTAACTTGACTCGTTGCGCGACACCCAACACACTCAATTAAGTGGGACTTGTAACCGGCTGCGAGGAGTAATCATGGCAAAAACGAAGAAAGGCAAGCTCGGCGGATCTTTCGACGCGTTCCTTGCGGAAGAAGGGATCTTGGAAACGTGCGAGGATCTGGCCGTGCAGCAAATCGTAGCGGACCAGGCAAACGCCGCCGTGGAGAAGGATAGCCTTAAAGAAAGTTAGTTGCCTTTTGTCGATAGCGCCGCCTCTATGTGGCCGCGTGTAATTTTGGGGTACATCAGCAGAATCTCTTCCGTGGTTTCCCCCGCTGCCAGTTTCTCCAGAATCAGATAGACGGGAATGCGCGTGCCCTTCAGGCAAGGCTTGCCCATCATGACATCGGGACGGATCTCAATCAGCGCGGGTAAGTCCATACTCGAATTCTACTTCACTAACACGAGCGATACTTCTTCCAGCTTCGGGAAGGTCCCATTGGCATTCCGCTTCCGCTCGACCGGCGCGAGCGGCGAAACCGTCGTCCGCGTGGGCGGCATCGCACCGAAGTATTTGGCGTAGATCGCGTTCATCTTGCCGAACTCATCCAGGTTATCCACGTAGACATTGCTCGCGACGGCGTTGTCAAAGCCGATCCCCGCTTCCTCCAGACCATCCAGTAAGTTACGCATCGACATACGCACCTGATCTTCGACGTTGTCGGCGAAGATGCCTCCGTTCACGCCAGGAATGAAGCCGGACTTAGCTGAGCAATACAGCGTCGTATCCGCCCACACACACGGGCTGGCGGTTGCGCTGGGCGCCATATTCTTTGGCCGCACGGCGCGGCGCTTGGACAGATCCTTGACCGCCACTCCCGTGAACTCGATGTTGGCGCCGTGTGGCAGGAACGACACGGCGATCGTCGCGCGCGCGGGCGTGTTGCCATGCTCGAAGTGCTTGGCGTAGATCTCGTTCATCACGCTCATCGGCACGGCGCTGGTCAGATACGGATTCATGAAAACCATATGGCGGAAGTCCATGCCGGCCGCGGTCAACACGGTCTTGACGCGATCGAGCGCCAGTTGCACCTGCGCGGCGGGAGTCTCGGGAATCGCGCCCGAAACGCCGTCGCGGCCAAGGAGCCCGGAGATATAAAGCCGGTCGCCCACCATCATGCCGGGCGCGATGTTGATGGTCTTGGGAAAGCCCGCAGGCATGATCGTTCGCTTCTTCGCCAGGTCCGTGGTGGCGACGGCGCTGATCTCGACCGTCGTCTCCGTCGGCATGCGATGCAGGCCTAAGGTCGCGCGCGCCGGCGGGTTTTTCGCGAAGTACTCGCCCCACACCTTGTTCATCACCTCGTAGCTCACCGAAGGATGCAAGTAGACCTGCGTGTAGACGACGTGCTCCATCGTCAGGCCAGCGGCGGTGACGATCGCTTTTACGTTTTCGAGGCAAGTCCTCACGCGGCCCTCGGGCGTATCGGCGAACTTGCCCTCTGGATCGCGCGCGCCTTGGCCCGATACATAGAGGAAGTCACCGGCCAGGATTCCCGGCGTGTACGGGCCTACCGGCTTCGGACCATTCGCAGGCACGACCGCTTTCTTTTCGACGGCGCTCAGCATGGCGCAAATCGCGAGAGACGCGAGAACAAGCTTCTTCATATTCAGACCCGAGGATACTACGCGGGAGGAAGCCGCCGCATGCGCCGTTCCTCGAGGGCGAAGAAGATCAGGTAGGCCACACCCACTGACATCGGGATGATGCCGATCACCACCAGATTCGGCGGCGGCTCACGGCGCTGTTCGGCGCGCGCGATTTCGCGCTCCATCGCTTCGACTTGCTCCGGCGTGGCCCTCAGGTCTTTCATGGATCGCGCGCGGATCAGCTTGTATTCCAGCCTCTCTCGCGGGCCGCGTTCGGCTTGCTGGAACAACGGAGAAGTCACAGCTAACGCGCCCGCCAGCGCTGCGCCGGCGCACAACCAAACTAAGCCGCGCAGTAGATAAACGCGATGGCCGAAGGCTGGCGCGGCGCTCAACAGGATCGGCTTGATATCGATGCCTTTGTCGATCGCGGCCATACGCTCCCGATGCAGCAATCGGGTCTGGTGCGCGCGCAGGCCCAGATAAACCAAGCCGAAAGCGCCGAACAGAATCATGACGGGAAGTATGAAAGACAGTTCCATGCTCTTTTCTCCTCGCCTGTTTCAGACCGGCGAAGCACTCGAAAGTTTCATCGGCCGGTGTGAAACATTTCGGCCCACCCCGCCAGTCTAAACGGTGAGACTGAAAATGGCTGACCAGGAGATCCGCGCGCTGCTGGACCGCCGGTGTTGGGATCAAGCCTTCGAGATGCCGGTCGGCGAGTATCAGGGAAGAGTCTTCCGCCTGGCCTATTCGATTCCGGGCAATCGCGCGTGGGCTGAAGACGCTGCCCAGGAGCCTTTCCTGCGGGTGTGGCGGGCGATCGAAACTTACAACGGCCGAGCGGCGGTGTCGACGTGGCTCTATGCGATCGCGCGGAATACGTCGCTCAGTCTGCGCGAATATCATGCGCGGCGCGAGATGACTGCGCTCGACGCAATTGCCGAACCTTCGGCGAAAGCGGAGAGCGGCGAACCGGAGGGCGAACAGGAACTAGAAGTGGCCGCGATCTTGGCGGTCCCGGTGGGCACACTGAAGACTCATCTGCATCGCGCGCGCAAGCTGCTGGGCGCTAGGATAGAGGAGCGGGTATGAAGTACGACCGGCTGGATCAGGCGCGATTCCCCTATAACCCGAGCGACGGATTTGGCCGCCGAGTGCTCGCCGCCGCCCGTACCGAGGCGCGACCAAAGCGGCCGGCACTTTGGCCAGAGTTGCTGGATGGCGTAGGTTGGGTGGCCGCGATGTGGACGGGCGCGTTCCTGCTCCGCCAACTGCTCAGTTAGCGGGGTTCGCCGCCGCGCAAGTCCAGATTGTTCATCAGCCGGTGCAGATAATTCGGGTGGAGCTTCAAAAGCTTGGCCGCTTCGGTTACGCTGCCTGCCGCGCGGTCCAACGCTTGCACAACCAGCCGCTTCTTTACTTCAACCACCGCTGCGTGAAAGCCTTGATCGCCTAGCGCAACCACGCCCGCGCCTGAGTCGACAACCATGTCGGGCAAATCCTCAGGCAGGATCTCATTCGCCGAGCCCAGCACCACGGCGCGCTCAATGGCATTCTCCAGCTCACGCACGTTGCCTGGCCAATCGTAGTGCAAGAGGCAGACCCGCGCCTGCTGAGAGATGCCTTCGACCGGCCTGCCGATTTGCCGCGCAAACCGCGAGGTGAAATAGGAGGCCAGCAGCAGGATGTCTTCGCGCCGGTCGCGCAGCGAAGGCAGATCGACCGCGACTACGTTGAGCCGATAAAAGAGATCCTGGCGGAAGTTGCCGGCCTTGATCGCGTCGGCCAGATTACGGTTGGTGGCCGCCACCACGCGGATGTCAATCGGGATCGTGCGTGTGCCGCCCAGCCGTTCAAATTCGCGCTGTTGCAGCACGCGCAGGAGTTTGGCCTGCGTCGTCAGCGGCATTTCACCGAGCTCGTCCAGAAAAACGGTGCCGCCGTTGGCGATCTCAAACTTGCCCTTCTTCTGCGCGATGGCTCCGGTGAAGGCTCCCTTTTCGTGGCCGAAGAGTTCGCTCTCCAGTAGATGTTCGCCGAGCGACGCACAGTTGATCGCGATGAAGGGTTTTTCGGCGCGCGGGCTGTTGCGGTGAATCGCGCGGGCCACCAACTCCTTGCCGGTGCCGCTCTCGCCCGTGATCATTACGGTGGAAGGCGCGGGGGCGACGCGGGCGACAAAACGATAGATCGCCTTGATGCGCGCGCTTTCGCCCACCATGTCATGGCGCAGATCGAGTTGCTCACGCAGCCGGTGATTCTCGGCTTCGGCTTGATCGTGCCGCCGCGCGGCTTCGAGCGCTAAGCCTGCGATGGCGCCGGCTGCTGCGGCTAACTGCTGATGATCGGCGTCGAAGCGCGCGCCGGGCCTGGCTTCAAGATAGAGCGCGCCAAAGGCTTGATCGCGCGCCGAGATGGGCGCGGCTAACACGCGTTCCTCGCGGAGCGTAGCTTCTTCCTTGATCGCTGCCCGGACGAACTCGTCATCGTAGGCTTGGTCTGATTCGGGGTCCGAAGTGAGCGTCCAAGGCTCTTCGTCCAGCCCGTCATAAAACAGGACGACGACGCTTCCAGCGACTTCCGGTATCGCTTCGCTCAAGGCGACCAGCAGACGCCGGGCGAGCGGCTCTACTCCGCGCTGGTCCTGTATCGCGGTGCTGATGGCGAGCAGCGCCGCTAACTCGCGCACCGGACGCTGGCGTGATAGCGATGTCGCCTCCGCCGCCGCGCGGGGCAGGCGCACCGACGTTTGGGTGGCATAGGAATCGCGATGGATGGCGCGGGCCGGCGTGGATGACCCTTCTTTGCGTTGCCCGGGAACCTGCAGTACGAAGAGGGAACGTCCGGCTTGAATCCGGTCTTCGTGCGCCAGCGCCGCCTGATGCACAGGCACATCGTTGACGAAGGTGCCGTTGTGGCTTTCGAGATCTGCAATCGTGATCTCGCCCTCAGCCGATAACCGCACTGCGAAATGGCGGCGCGAGAGTGAGCCGTCCTGCATGGGGATATCGCACTTGGAATCGCGGCCCACTACGGTTTCAGACGCCACCAGCGGGAACTCGCGGCCACCGAAGGCGCCGCCAATACAGATCAAGGTTGGAGCGGGCAAAGGCACTTCGAGTGAGAATAACACGCGACTCTCCGTCTCGATAGCCGGTTGGATCGCTGGTTACTCACTATTCGGTGAGTGTTCGGACGGCTTTGGCGCTGCAGGCCCCGGCAACTCCAGTGTTTCAATAATGGCGTCCGCCATGGCGAAGTGGCGCACAAGCTGCATTTATACATTGCGTCCGCCGGGCAAATCGAAAAAAGCCTGACGGCGGGAAACAAGGAGAAACTGCCATGAAAACTACGATTTTGACCCTCGCCGCTGCCGCTGCCTCCGCCATGTCGGCCCACGGCCAGATCCCGATGGGAACCAAGCTGATCGCCAACGTTCCGTTCACCTTTCATCAGGGTGACAACGTGATGCCTGCCGGACGCTACGAAGTAGCGAGCAGCCACACCAGCGCCGTGACGCTCAACAATCGTACCGCCAAGGTGTCGGCCATCGCGGTCGCCACTCGCCGCCCGTCCCAACCGTCGGTCAAGGGTTATTTGAGCTTCCGCTGCTACGGTGAATCGAACACCTGCTTCCTGCGTGAGATTGCCGCGCCCGACGTTGGGACGGCGATCAGGCTGGGTGAGGGCAAAGCGGAGAGAGAACATGCGCGCACCGCGGCAACGCCCCGGATTGCGGTGATCGAAGCCAACGTGAGCGCATCACGGACGGCCGAGTAGCGAAAGTTGGGGACGAGAGGGGACGGTGCGAACCACCCCTCTTCGATTCCTAGCCCGAGATTCTATTGCGCGCCATGCGGGCGCCGAGTTCAAGCGCGCACTTCATGCTGGTGGCCTCGGCGATATTCTTGCCGGCGATGTCGAACGCGGTGCCGTGATCGACGGACGTCCGCACGATCGGGAGGCCGATCGACACGTTCACGCCCCGGTCGAAATCGAGCAGCTTCATCGGAATGTGGCCTTGGTCGTGATACATCGCGACGACCAAATCGTAGTGGCCTTTCACCGCGCGCAGGAAGACCGTGTCGCCTGCGTGCGGGCCATCGGCATTGATGCCACGGGCGCGCGCGATTTCGATCGCCGGGCGGATTATCTCTTCGTCCTCCTGCCCGAAGAGCCCATGTTCGCCCGCGTGTGGATTGAGGCCGCAAACGGCGATGCGTGGGTTGCGAAAGCCGATCCATGGCATTACTTCCGCCGCGATTTCAATGGTGCGCAGGATACGCTCGGACTTCAAGTTGCAGGCGTCGCGCAGTGAGATGTGGGTGGAGACGTGGACCACGCGCAGCTTGTCGCTCACCAGCAACATGCGCGAATCGGTTGTGCCGCAGAGCTCGGCGATGTACTCGGTGTGGCCCGAGAAGTGAATGCCGTTGAGCGCGACGGCCTCCTTATTGAGCGGCGCGGTTACCATCGCGTCCACCTCTTCGGCGAGGCACATCTTCGTGGCCACTTCGACGTAGCGCAAGGCGGCGAGACCGCAGGCGGCGGAAAGTTGGCCGAACGCATAGCGCTCGCCATCAAGCGGCGCGACAGGCTCATGCCGTAATTCCGAAACGAGGTTCACGCCCGTGATCGCTTCGGCGCGGCGCATGACCGCGGCGTCGCCCACGACGACCCAATCGGCCAGCGCGGCAATCTCAGGATCGGCCAACGCTTTCACCACCACTTCCGGGCCGATCCCGGACGGGTCGCCAATCGTCACCGCAATACGGGGTTTGGTTCTCACTTCAGGCACTCATCCGATTCTGCGCAGAGAGCACCCGGGCAACGCAAGCGAGCGTGTCCGAGCCTCCAAAGCCGCCAGACTTCGTGACAACGGCGAGTCCATCGCCAACGCCTGCCATCAGGCGGCCAAACGGCACTCCGGGCTCGATCTCCGCTTCCAGCCGGATGCCTTCGGCCCCCAGCAGACGGCAGACGAGCAATGCCGTATCGCCCCCGCACATCAGCAGGCCGCCTTCCTGGAGTGCTTGCACGCGTTGACGCAGGCGCGCCATTTGTTCTACGTCCGGTGAAGCCATGTCGATCTGCCACACTTCGGCATCGGCGGTGTCGAGTTGGTTGAGCTGATCCAACGTGACTGGATGCACGGAGCCTACGCACATGAGGGCGGCCCCGCGACCGCGTTTGGCCGGAGGCTTAAGTCTCGGCGGAGTGGCGCCAACCGCACGTGCGAGCCCGGCCGAGCCGACGAATAGATCCCGCCGCGGGTCGGCATTCGCGGCAATATCTTCCAAGTCGTCCGCCGTGATCGCATCCGGAATCTCCACGGGAAGGCCGGCGAGTAACACACGCAAATCGATCCCCACCGGCTCGGCGCAGCCGTCCTCAACCGTGCGCCCTTGCTCGGGAAACGCGGTGCAGACGATCGCGCGGCTGCGCCCGGAAGCGGCCAACATCGCCTCCAGTTCCACGCGCACATTGCCGCGCAAGACCGAGTCTATCTTTTTGAACAGCACGTCCGCCTGCGGCAATCGCCGCATCAAGGCGGTGACACGCGCGGCTGCGACCTCGGCAACTTCGCCGCGCGAATGCGTGGTTTCAATCAGCGCGTCGTCCGCGTTCAACTCCACCGTTTCTCGCAACGCCACTACGGCCGGGGCAAAGGCCACGCCGGCATCGCAGGCTCCGGTCAAGTCATCCGCTATCATCACTCGTCGCACGTTACTATCAGATCATGACTAACGTCGAGCAGATATTGGGACTCTCCTCACCTCCCGTTGCCGTTGCTTTCTTAGATGCTCCGCCCGCCGGTGTTGCTGCCTGGGACGGCGCTGCGGCGCCCGCCGGTTGCGCGTTCTGGAAGCAGGCGATGAACGGGAAGGAGTTCTACACGAGCCAAGCCGATCACTACAACTGCGCCGTCGGCTCGCACACACACGCCATCGCTTTGCCGCCCGAGCGCGCCCAAGAGTTGGCGGCGACCGTTGGTTTCATGGTGGAGAGCGGATACCTGCGCATGGAAGAAGTGCCGGGCATTCCGACGCTGAAGAAATCGCCCAAGGCCGTCGCCTACGCACCAGCCGGCACCGCCAGCTTTCAACCGGACGCGGTGATCGTCGCCGCCAACCCGGCGCAGGCCATGATGCTGTATGAAGCCGCCTTGCGCGCGGGCGTCGGTCAGGCGTTGACCGGCGTGCTGGGCCGGCCCGGTTGTGCGTCGCTGCCCTTGGCCATCCAGTCGGGCTTCGCCGCGATGTCGTTCGGCTGCAAAGGCAATCGCACGTTTACCGGGCTCGACGATTCGCAGATGTACTTTGTGGTGCCTGGCGCGGCGTGGGGCAAAGTGGTGGATGCGCTAGCGGCGACTGTGGAAGCCAATCGGACAATGGCGGCCCACTACGCAAGCAAGCAGGCGCTGTTTCCCATCTTGTAGATTGAGACCAAGGGGTAAGTGAAGAGATGCGTGGATTTCTTTTTCTGGCCGCAGCGAGCCTTGGCGCCGCTGGCCTCACACTGCAGGCTGCCGGCTTTCCGAGACCGGCGCCTGCCATGACGTTCCAGAAGCCGGGCGGTGGAGTGATCGATCTGAAGCAGTATCGCGGCAAGGTGGTGGTGCTGGAGTTTTTGCTCACCGGCTGTCCGCACTGCCAGCATTGTTCGCAGATCCTGCGGAAGCTGCAGACCGAGTATGCACCGCGCGGGTTTCAAGCGGTGGGCGTGGCGGTGAACGACATCGCACTGGTGCCGCGTTTCGTGATGGACCATCAACTCCAGTACCCGGTGGGTTTCGCTCCCGGCGATCGCGCGAGGGATTTCCTGCAGCATCCGCCTGCCGAGAATCTGCTGTTTCCGCAGACGGTGTTTATCGATCGGCGGGGCATGATTCGATCTCAGCACATGGGCTGCAAAGAGGACGAGGAAAAAGATATGCGCGTGAAGATTGAGGAGTTGCTCAAGACCACGCCTCCGTCCGCGCCTCGCCGGGTTGTAGCGCCGAAAGCCAAGGTTCCGGCCCCTACCGCCCCCACGCGATAGCGGGGTAACGTCCGATTAGTTACACTGGAAACTGCCATGAAGATCCCTCATTTCCTCGCCGCGATTTTGCTGGCCTCGACGTTCGTTCTCCCAGGAGCCGACCTACCGCGTCCGGCGCCCGCGATGACCTTCAAGATGCCAAACGGCGGTGTGATCGACTTGACTCAATACAAAGGCAAAGTGGTCGCCCTTGAGTTTCTGATCACCACCTGCTCCCACTGTCAGAAGTGCTCGCAGATTCTGCAAAAGATGCAGGATGAGTATGGCCCCAAAGGCTTTCAGGCGCTCGGCGTGGCGACCAACGACATGGCTCAGATGCTGGTGCCGGACTACGTGAAAAATTTCGCGCTCCGGTTTCCCGTGGGGTTTGCGCCGCGCGCGCACGCGGAGGAGTTTCTGCAACATCCAACGATGTTGATCATGTACGTGCCGCAGTTGGTTTTCATCGATCGCAAAGGCTTGATTCAAGCGCAATACGCGGGCGGCAGTGACTTCTTCAAGGACGAAGAGACGAGCGTGCGCGTGAAGATCGAAGAGATGTTGAAGGCCGGCTCTTCAGGGGCCAAGGGCGGGGGAACCGGATCCAAGGGCGGGACGAAGGCTCCGCTTCCGGCTAGCGCCGGGAAGAAAGCCTCCTAGCTTTCCGAATCGGATCTGTCTACAATATTGTAGATGGATCCGAATGAATCGGCGGAGCGAGCCGTACTGGCCCGAATCTTTCAGCGTTTCCCTCATTCCTTTGTTTGGATCGGTAGATCCGTTCTTCAGTTGATCCATCGCAGTGCCCGCTCCAGTCATGACCTCGATCTGACACCAACAGGCGAACTACCGCTGCCGTCCGGCCTGCAGACGGAAATCAATAACGCTCTGATCGAGTGGAACGGGCTGGAAGTCCAATCATTCGCGCTTGAGGAGAAGGCCAGCCCGTCGGACTTCAAGCGTTTCACTGTTACTAATCAAGGTAAGCACGCGTTCACAATCGACATTGTCAGGATGGGCGGCGCTTCATTGAGCGGCACTCACACGGTCTTATTATCTTCTTCATTGGGCTCGGCTACGGTAGTCATTCCGAATGACTCGACGTTGTTAGACCAAAAAGTAAAAGCCTTTCTTTGCGGACTTATCCGAAGCCGGGCGATTTGTACGATATCTGGTTTCTGGTGGATCGCGGCGTCAAACTTTCGCCCGTCGAGCGAGAGGCGCTGGCCGATGCCCTTGAGTTCGCTGAAATGGACAGAGAGACGGCTCTTACGCGGTTGAACAAGTTTTCCAATTCCAAGTGGATCGGAGCGCTAGAGCGTTCAGGTGTTCACAGGTTGACGGCCGAAAGCGCCTCCAAGGTCGTGGATGCCGCAAGAGTCTTGGTTGAAGAGGTGCTGCCATGACCTCCCCGTACTTCACCACCGCACGATGGATCGAAATGCTACGCGGATTGCCGCCGGAAGCGGCGCTACTACAGCAGAGCTCTTACGAGTTACTCACGGGGTTGCGAGACAAGACTATCAGGCAGGCTTGCTGGCGTTTAGGACGTCAAAAAATTCTCACTCACGTCGGGGGCGGATGGTATACCCACGCATTCCGCCCCGCCACGATCGATGAGGCCTCGGCTGTGTTGCTTTGCCCGTCGTATATCTCGCTTGAGACCGTGCTCAAAAGGCGAGGCATCGTTACGCAGCCCTCGGTCGACTTGACTTGCGTGACGCTGAAACCTACTGACACGCGCAGGACGCCGCTGGGCGCGATCGCCTATCGATCGATTTCGCGGAATCTGTTTTTTGGCTTCGAGACCAAGCGGACCGCCAACCGGCTGTGGGTCTTTGAAGCCTATCCGGAAAAGGCGTTGCTCGATTTGATCTACCTGAACGGGCGGACCGGATCTGGCATTTAGATGGACTTCGATTTCGGGCGGCTCGATCCGGTGCGGCTGGCTGAGTATGTCAGCCGGTTTCCTAAGTGGGTCGCGCCGGCACTGGCGAAATTGCGGACGACCCACACGACCGTCAGCTAGTTCTTGCGGCTGCCCGCTTGGCCAATCCGAATCGACCAGGCTCTTGGAACTGACATACTGGTGGGAGAAATTTTCGGTGCAATTCCGGCCTGACTCCGCGTAGAATTCACTTTGAAGGTGCTCGTTTAATGATGAACCGTAGAGGTTTTCTGCAGACGCTTCCGGCGCTGGCAGGCTCCGCGCGAGCCGCCCAGACCACTAAGAAGAAGCCAAACTTTCTGGTGATTCTTGCCGACGACATGGGTTTTTCCGACGCCGGTTGTTACGGGGGCGAAGTGGATACGCCGAACCTGGATAAGCTGGCCGCCGGTGGGTTGCGCTTCAGTCAGATGTATTCGACGGCGCGTTGCGGCCCCTCACGCAACTGCATTCTCACTGGCTATTACGCCCAGCAGAATGCCTGCGACGTGATGACGCCGGGCAACATTCCTTCCTGGACCAAGCTGGCGCCCGAATACCTAAAGCCCTTGGGCTATCGCACCTATCATTCCGGCAAGTGGCACATTCGCTTCAAGCCCGTCGCCGGCGCCGGCTTCGACCGTTCCTATTGCCTGCAGGATCAGAACCGCTTCTTTACGCCGCAGCAGCACTTCCTCGACGATCAGCCCTTGCCCCAGCCCAAGAAGGAAGACGGCTACTATGCGCCGGTGAAGATCGCCGAACACGCCGAGAGCTTCCTCCGCCAGCACGCGGCCGAGCACGCCGCCAAGCCGTTCTACCTGTATCTCGCCTTCACCTCGCCGCACTTCCCGCTGCATGCTTTGCAGGAAGACATTGACCGGTATGAGGAGAAGTTTGCCGATGGTTGGGATGCCCAGCGCGAACGCCATCACAGCCGCTTGCGCCGCTGGGGTCTGATCGATTGCCCAATGGCGCCGCTGGAGGCGGCGATGCGTCCGGCCTGGAACACGAAGTACGAAGAACTGCTGGCCAAGATCGGCCCCGGCGAAGTGGTGGCGGCCGTGCCGTGGTCTAGCCTGACCGCCGAACAGAAAGAGTTCCAGCGTCTGAAAATGGCGATTCACGCAGCCATGATTACGCGTATGGACAAAGAGATTGGCAAGGTCGTCGCACAGTTGAAGAAGACTGGCGATTTCGAAAACACCGTGATCCTCTTCATGTCCGACAATGGGGCAAGTTCGGAACAATTGATTCGCGCCGATGGCCACGACGCAACGGCGCGCCCCGGGTCGGGCGAATCGCATCTGTGTTTGGGCCCCGGTTGGGCCAGCGCCTCGAATGCGCCATTCCGGCTGCACAAGAGTTGGGTGCATGAGGGCGGCATCTCTTCGCCCATGATCGTTCATTGGCCCGCGGGCATTAGCGACAAAGGCAAGCTTCGCCATACGCCCGCCCATCTGATTGACGTCGTGCCGACGATGATCGACTTGGCAGGGGGCGCCATTCCGAAGGGCGGCGAGGGGATGCCGGGCATGACAGGTAAGAGCCTGGCGCCGGTGTTTCGAAAGGACGGCGCGCTGCAACGCGACTTCCTGTATTTCAACCATTCCAACAACCGGGCGCTTCGCGTCGGCGATTGGAAGCTGGTCGCCGCCGGCAAAGACGGGCCTTGGGAGTTGTACGATATGCGCGTCGATCGCAGCGAGCAGAAAAACCTTATTGCACAGCAGCCCGCCAAAGCGGCGGAGATGTCGGCCTTGTGGGCGAAGGCCGATGCCGAGTACGTCAGCGTGCGCCAAGCTGCCCCGCCCAGCGCCAAGCCGCGCTTTTCCAATCAGTAGCGCCCGGGTTCCCTCGCCCAGCGCTTATTGACTTAGAGTAAACGTGAAGAGGCTCGTTCCCGCTGCGATCGAAACATATTGTTTGCCGCCCGCCTCATACGCGATGGGCGAAGCGATCACTTGGCCGCCGAGGTATTTCTTCCATAACAGCGCGCCCGTCCGAGCGTGAAGAGCGAAGAACCAACCCTCGCGATTGCCGCTGAATAGGACGTCGGAAGCCGTTGTCAGAATGCCACTCTCGCTCATGTCCCGCATCTTAAAATCCCACACCATTTTGCCGGTGGCCGGATCGAGCGCGCGCACGATGGCATAGCCGTCTTCGGTTGTGCGAGTGACCACAGATTCTCGATTAGTGGGCGGCACCGGCGCCTTCACGCCGCCGCCAACGAACCATTTGCCTTGTTCGTATTGCTGGTCCCAGAAATAGTAAGTGCTGTGATAGTCTTCCCACGCGGTCAGATAGAACAAACCTGTGCGCGGCGAGAACGATGGCGCATACCAGTTTGTCCCGCCCTGAACGCCCGGCCACGTTTGCATACCTTGGCGGCTGGGGCCCCGGCCCGCGATTTTCATCGGCCGGCCTTTGTCGTCCAGCCCGCTCGCCCAGGTCTGCTTGACGAAGGGCTTGCCCATCAAAAATTCACCAGTCGCGCGGTCAAGTACGTAGTAAAAGCCATTTCGATTGCCCCAGAGCATAGTCTTGCGGAGCCGGCCGTTGACTTGGATATCGGCGAGGACGGGCACTTGCACCGCGTCCCAATCCCACTCGTCGTGCGGCGTGAATTGGAAGTGCCATTTCAGTTTGCCCGTGTCGGCGTCCAAAGCGATCACCGAATCGGTATAGAGGTTATCGCCGGGCCGCATGCCGGGATTCCAATCCGGCCCGGGATTGCCCGTGCCCCAATAAGTCAGATTGAGTTCGGGATCGTAGGAGCCGGTCACCCAGATAGAACCGCCGCCGTGTTTCCACGAATCTCCACCCCAGGACTCATGTCCCGGCTCGCCAGGGCCCGGAATAATGTTAAAGCGCCACAGTTCCTTGCCGGTCGCCTTGTCGTAAGCCGCTAGAAATCCGCGGATGCCCAATTCGCCCCCGGCGGGTCCGACAATTACTTTGTCTTTGATAACCAGCGGGGCGTGGGTGAGGGCATAGGCTTCCTTGTAGTTCGCCACGGCGGTTTCCCACTTGATGCGGCCGGTTTTCGCGTCCAGCGCCAGCAGCTTGGCGTCGTGGGTGACGTGATAGATCACGCCATCCGACAGCGTGACGCCGCGATTCACCCGTCCACAACAGGGGTGCGTCAGTTCCGGCAATTTGTGTTCGTACGACCAGAATTGCCGGCCGGTCACTGGATCGAGCGCCACGACGTTGTTGGGCGCTTCGGTTAGATACATGACTCCATCCACGACAATCGGCGTGGTTTCGAATTTTTCCAGCGAACGCGCCTGGAACACCCAGTCGACTGCGAGCTTGCCGGCGTTGGCGGGCGTGACCTGCGTGAGGGCGCTGTAGTGTTGACTGGCATAGTTGCCGTTGTACATCGGCCAGTTTTGCCCCTGCCCGAGCGCAATCGAACAAGCTGTCAGGAAAAGAGCGATCTTCATTTTGCGCCTCGCGAAACGTAAGCCAATAGGTCGCCGAGTTCTGCGTCCGTCAGTTTGCCTTTGAACGATGGCATCGGCGAGCTTCGATCGATCTCGGCTCGCGCGATGTCGGTTTTCGCCAGCGAACGCAGACCCTCTCGCGTACGGAGTTGCATCGTGAACGTATCTTCGTTTAGCCGCGCGCCGCTAAGCGTCTGGCCCGATCGAAGCGTTAGCTTGACTCGCCAGTAGGCCGATGGCACCTCAGCGGACGGGTCCAGAATCGAACTCTTCAATTCGCCGGCGGAACGGTTGCCCGCTACCAGCTTCAAGTCCGGCGCTGTCGATTCGTGGCAGCCTGCGCAGCGAAACTTCGCGTAGAGAGCCTGGCCCAGCGCGGCGTCGCCCGGTACACCTTGATGGCTGCGGCTCAAATTCAGCGAGCGCAAGTACGCCACCACTTTCCACACCGGCCCGGCGTTCAGCATGAAGCCCGGCATCGTCGTGCCCGGGATTCCTTTGTTGATGATCTGGAAAATGCCTTCGTCCGTCGAAGTGCGCTTGTAGCGGCCTGTCGTCAGGTCCGGTCCGCCGCCCCCACCCCGGCCGTCACGCCCGTGGCAGGAAGCGCATTGCGACAGGAAAGTTTTCTCACCAGCGGCGACGTCCGCGTCCGAGGTGAAGGGATTGGCGAGCGCGGTCTCGCTCTCTTGCGCCGGCAAGGTCACCGGTAAAGCCGCGAGCAGCGGCAAAAATAAAATGGCCCACATGACAACAGAGATTGTATCGTGATCTACTTGTGGGGATGATTCGCCATGCAGTTCTCACCGCTCTCCTGGTAACGGGGTCCATGCTCGCTCAGGTTAAGATTACGAAACAGGCCGCTCAGATCGATGTCGAGATCGACGGCAAGCCGTTCACCTCGCTCTTTGTCGCCGGGCCTGAAATCACCAAGCCCTATTTGCATCCACTGCGCGCGGCCAACGGCAAAATCGTTTCGCGCGTGTGGCCGATGGAAGAAAAGGCCGGCGAAGCGAAGGACCACGAACATCATCGTGGACTTTGGTTCACTCATGGCGACGTGAACGGCTTCGATTTCTGGGCCAATGAAGTTTCGCAGCGTAAAGGAAAGTTGGGCGACAAGCTTGGCACGGTCGAACTCGTCTCGGTCGACCGCGTGAAGAGTGGTGCAAAGAAGGGCAGCATCAAGGCGTCGTTTGTCTGGAAGGATCCTTCCGGCAAAGTGTTGCTCAAGGAAGCGAAGACGATCACGTTCCATAGCAACAAAAAGGTCCGGGTCATCGACTACGACAGCACGCTCACGGCCGTGGAGAAAGCGCATTTCGGCGACACCAAAGAAGGTATGTTCGCGTTGCGCCTGACCGCGCCGCTCGACGGTAAGCACACCGGCAAGATGATCAGCGCCGAAGGCAAAGTGGGAGAGAAACTGGTGTGGGGCAAGCGTTCGCCTTGGGTCGACTATGTGGGGCAGCTCGAAGGCGAGACGATGGGTGTCGCCATTCTCGATCACCCGTCCAATCCGAAGCATCCCACCTACTGGCACTCGCGCGATTACGGTCTGTTTGCCGCGAACATTTTCGGCGAGCACGATTTTTACAACGACAAGACCAAGGACGGCGGCATGACCATCGAACCGGGCAAGAGCTTGGCGTTCCGCTATCGTGTCGTGATTCATTCCGGCGATACCGAAGCGGCTGGTATCGCCGGAATGTTTGCCAAGTGGTCGGCTAAAAAATAGCTCAGCCCGTTACTGAACCGCCGGGCGGCGATGGCCAAATCTCTGCCCCATCGCGCCGCCGATATGGTCGCGCATTTTGCCACGGATCTCGTCTGCCTTGGCCCGCTGTTCCGGCGTCAGCACCTTGTAGATCTTCGCTTCGGTCTGCAAGCGGGTGGCGTGGAGTTGCGTGTGGAGCGGCGCATAGCTTTGCGCCAGTTGAGCGAGTTCGGCATCTGACTTGCCGGCTGCGATCGCAGCCCGTTCGGTCTCGTGCGCTGCCTTGAGTTGCGTTATGAGCGCCTGATTATTTTCAAACGCGCTCGCCGTGATCGCTTTGATTTGTTCCTTCTGCGCGTCGGTCAGATTCAGAGCATGGCCAATCATTCCGCCCAACAGCCCGTGTCCGAATCCACCACGGTCGGCCCGGCCACCGGGACCCTGGGCATGCGCCACTGCGGCGAAACCGCCGAGGGCGATCGTGGCCGCCGCGCCCCAAATCACTATCTTTGTCGTCAAGTTGTTAATCATGGTTGCTTAAACCTCCTGAGTCCAAGTTAAGGTTCCAACGTCAAGCTGATATGTGCCTGGCGTAAAAGTGTGCAAAGCGGCATTTGCAAACATTTACAGAGACCCGCTCAACTTGCGTGTTACATTGGGGCCGTGTCAGAGGGGAATGCGCGAATTCTGGTGATTGACGACGATGCCGAACTGGCTTCGTTGCTCGGGGAATTTCTACGCCGCGAAGGATTCGACGTCGCATTTGCGCACGATGGCGAAAGAGGCTTGGCCGCCGCCTTGGCCACGCCGCCGCGCGATCTGGTGGTGCTCGACGTCATGTTGCCGGGCGTGGATGGATTCTCGGTGCTGCGCAAGTTACGGGAGAAGAGCCGGGTGCCGGTGCTCATGTTGACGGCGCGCGGCGAGGATGTGGACCGCATCATCGGGCTCGAACTCGGAGCCGACGATTACCTGCCCAAACCGTTTAACCCGCGCGAACTGGCGGCCCGGATTCGCGCCATCCTGCGACGCGCTGAAGCCAAACCCGCCACCACCGCTCCGCTCGCGGTAAACGGCGTCACGCTCGATCCTGCGACGCGCGAAGTCACTTGCGACGGGCGCGCGATCGAGTTTACGACGATAGAATTCGAAATCCTGCAAGCGCTGATGCGCGCCGCCGGGCGTGTATTATCGCGCGACGACGTGATGGAGCATCTGTATCAGCGCAAGTCCACGCCGTTTGACCGCGCCATCGATGTTCATGTCGCGCACCTGCGTAAGAAGCTGGAAGCGGACCGCGAGATTATCAAGACCGTCCGAGGCGTCGGCTATCAGTTTCTCAAGGGGCGGAGCGAGGACTCGGCGGCATGAAGAGCCTCTACCTGAAAGTGCTGGCGTGGTTCCTGGTCACCGTGGCGGTCACCGGATTCGGGCTGTTGTGGGTGACGTCGTTGAATTGGACGCGCGCCGAACAATCTCTACCGCCGTTTCGCCGCGTGGCGCAACTCGAGTTTGAGTTGGCGCGCCGCGCCTATGAACAGGGCGGCAAACCGGAACTGGTGAAACATCAGGAATGGGTCCGTTCGCGTGCCAACTTCAGTGGCGTATTGACCGACACAAACGGAATCGACTTGGTGACGGGCGACAGCTATGCCGGCGTGATCGCGCGTTTGAAGGAAGACCGGCCGTTCATGCCGCCGGGAGCACCCGTATTGTGGGACGGACGGCTGATCAACGGATTTGTCTCGTCCGACGGCCGCTACTGGTTTCTACACCGGCAATTTGGCGGCGGACAGCGCCGCAGGCCCTTGTCGCTTCCGTCGCACCTGTGGGTCTTCGGTTCGGTGGGGCTGCTGAGCTTGTGGTTGGCCCATCATCTGACCAAACCGCTGTGTGAATTGCGCGATGTGGTGGATCGCTTTGGATCGGGCGAGATGGCGGCGCGCGTGAGTACGGCGCGGCAAGATGAGATTGGGCAACTGGGGCGTGCGTTTAATAGCATGGCTGGCCGCATTGAAATTTTGGTCGATTCGCAGCGCCGCCTGCTCACCGATCTTTCGCATGAACTTCGCTCGCCGCTTACGCGCCTGGGTCTCGCCGTGGAACTGGCGCGATCGGGCGACAATCGCGACGCGGCGCTTGACCGGATTCAGCGCGAAGCCGATCGCCTGAATTCCATGGTGGCGGGGCTCCTGGAGGTCACGCGGGGCGAGGCGAATCCTGCGGCAGTTGCGTTTGAGCCCTTGCGATTGGACGAGTTGACCGAAGAGATTGTCGAAGACTGCCGAGTGGACGCCACGGAGCGTGGCTGCCGCATCGAGTTCAATTCATCCGCCGCGGTGACCGTCAGGGGAAACGCGGAACTGCTGCGCCGCGCGATTGAAAACTCCCTCCGGAATGCGGTGCGTTATTCGCCACCTGGCGAGGCCGTGTTGGTGGGATTAAGCACCCTCGGCGGGCGAGTCCGCGTCGACATCCTGGACCGCGGCCCCGGCGTTCCCCCTGAAGCGCTACCGCATCTCTTCGATGCTTTCTACCGCGTGGCGCAAACCGGCCCGGATGCTGGCAAAGGCTATGGCTTGGGCCTATCGATCGCGCGGCGCGCGGTTGAATTACACAGCGGCTCCATCGACGCCGTGAACAAATATCCAGGCCTCAATGTGACGATCACGCTCCCCGGGGTTATTTAATTTCCTTGCTGGTAGGCGTGGCGGGTTCCGCGCCCCAGTTCTCGCGGATCACCAGGCTTTGGTCGGAGAAGAACGTGCGCCGTCCCGTACTGTTATAGGAAGCGGGGTTCGCCTGCACCATATAGCCGGTAGGAGCGGGCAACATGATAAACATATATCCCGTCTTTTGGCCCGCTGCCAGGTCGCCCGGAATAATATCCGCGCCACTGGGACCGGGCTGACCCGATGTCGGCGGCCCGAGTTCCTGCAGCGTCTGGGCGTATTTGCCGAACTGCGAGAAGTACATCGTCTGGCCCTGGTGAATGGTCTGGATTTGACGGACGGCCGCCATCTCCTGCGATTGCATACGCGCTGTGTTGAGGCGCGGCACAGCGATCGCGCCGATGATCAACAGGATCGCAACCACAATCAAGAGCTCCATCAAGGAGAAGCCGCGGCGGGCGGCGGAGGATAGGGAACGGCGGCGAAGCGAGCGCATATTTTTAGCTACTACTATCCTATGACGCTCGCGGTGGGGTAAACGTGGAGGGCCTCGTTTGGTCAGCGGGCGGAGCCAAATTCAGTGCTTTCCGGTGTCGCCTCCCCTCGGCCCGAGGCATAGCGGATTACCAACGACGAATCGGAGTAGAAGCTACGAGCCGACGCTTGCGGGGGCCACGGCCGCGCGGTAACCGCATAGCCATCCACCGCCGCCACGATCGCGAACCGGTACCCCGTCTTTTCGCCTTCCAACTCGAAGGAAATCAACCCAGCGTTGGGCGGCGGACCCAATTCCCCCGATGTTCACAGCGAAGCGCCCGTACTTGGAAAACTATTGTTCCCGAGCCATCCAGTCGGCCCGACATGCTTCCGGGCCTAACGCACTACCTAGGCAAAACCTCCGTGGCAGAACCAGTCACTTGCAGCCCAAGCTTCATAAGCGGCGGTCCGCCAACCGTTCCGCCTTCCATGGGCAGCACTGGTGGCTCGGCTGTCGAGTTCTGTCCGAATGCCTATCGCCCCGTCCACAGCTAGGATGTCGACTAGTTGATGTCGAATATTCAAAAATTCTTCCGCCGATTCGGACGCGTAGAGTTCGCCAAGGCCCAGTCGTAGAAAATGGTTATCAACACGCAGCTGCAGAATTGGATCCCATTGGGGTGGCGAGTCGACGCGAAACTGAAGGGCAGCGGGACGCGTCTCGATAACGCTGGCTCTGAGCCAACGTCTGTTGTCGATCAGGTCAAAATATGGATTGAGAGACACTTCGCCAGCTGCCCGTGGAACGAAGTCAAGCTTAGCTTTATTGCAGTCATGGCATGCAGGTACCAAGTTGAGCGGTGCGACGGCAAGCGCAGGATAGTGAGCCTTTGGCAGATGATGATCCAGCGTCTTGACTGTTCTTTGACCGCAGAGGGGGCATCGGCCCTGAGGTGGGGCCGCGAAAATCTCGTCGTAGATGTATCGGCCAGGCGCGCCTTTCTTGGCCATTCTGTCGGTGTAGAGGCGCTCAATCTCGTCTTTTGTTATGTCACCGCCAACTACCTGACTGGAGACGATCCTGTGAAGTGACGAGACGCGGGCCGCTGTCTCATATTCGTCAGAAGCCTGCTCCACGAACAAAGCCACGGCGTTCATCCTCGCCTTGAGTACTGGATCGCGGATGCGACTGACACATATGGAAAAAGTGTCACGTGCGGAGAAGGCAGGCCGATTCAGGTCCCACATTCGAGATTAACCGCGACGTCGGGCCCCGAGCAATGCCCGCACGATCGCTCTCGCCTCGCCACCAAGTTCGCCGCCAAAACGATCAATTACGAGATCAAAGTTCTGGTACTCTTCCACCGCCTCTCGCAGCATGTTGTGGAAGCCCGATGCCGTGACCTCAAGTCCAAAGATCTCGCGTGTTAAGATACCGACGTTCTCGCCGAAAGTCTCCACGTCCGGCCTTTCTACGACGGTCTTTTTTCCACTGCGTCGGACCTTCCAAACGCAACTTCGCGGAACTTCCTGGAGGACGACTGGAGAATGAGTGGCGATAATAGCCACACCGTTTCGATTGGTGAGAAGGTCGGATAGCGCCCTAATGAGGGCGGCCAGCAGCGGAGGATGAAGATGGGCCTCTGGTTCGTCCAGCAGCACGAGGGTCTTTTCTTCTACGGTCTCCACCAACTTGGTTAGGGTCGTGAGGACTATCTTATGACCGGAGCTTAAATTTTCAAACAGTTTGCGTGACTTGTCCTTCAACTCGGCATCGTCGACGTGTTCGTCGGCAAGAGCCGTCACTGCCGCATCTTGGAAGACTGGATCGGCTTTCAACGTCTCCAAGGCTCTTCTCCATCTGCTCAGCCTAGCTCCCTGACGGCAGATGGTTATACTTCTGCCAAATTCCGACGACAGTTGCGCGGGCGACTTGGGTGGGAGCGGCTTACCGTCTTCCGTGAGACCTTTGCGTTTGAGCCCGATGTAAGCGTACTGGACTCCTTTGGACTTGTCGCGACGGCTAGGCAGAGGTTCGAAGCGATCAAAGGCACTGAACGTGACGGAAACTAGGTTGGCGAACATTTTGTCCGTGACGGGTGACTCGGAATCCCCCTCAAAGCTTCCGACTTCATCAGAATCAGTATCTTCTTCTACGAGAGATCTAGCCATGTGATGGAGAAGATGACTCTTTCCCACGCCATTTCGCCCGATGATGACATGAATGTTCGTGGGCGGATGGGATTCCGGCGTAACGGAGAACGAAAGGGAAACCGGCTTCAACTTCGAACCGGTAAACTTCGGTATCAGGTAAGAGAAGTTGTAATTAGAAAGTCGAGCGCCACCCCGAGCCAGCCGTGCATATTGCCCCGTGACGGTCGTCGGCGTATTGATCTGAGGAGTGAGACACCGGTCACTTTTTCCTTCAGTGCTCGTTCAAACAGATTCTTGTCTAGCGATAAGTCTCGCAGGCCTTCAAGAATTCGGTCCCGTGTCGCCGCGCCAAGCTTGTTAAGCCCCTCGTAATAGCTCTCGTCGCCCCCTAGGGAAAAATAGCGTTCATCCAGTTGTTCAAACTGAGGGGGAATCGATATCCGAAATCCACTCATAGAGAATTGGCCAATTTTCACGTTACCGATGCGATGTCGTAACCCATCCTCGTCATACACAGCCAATTGATAGAGCGTCTTGTAGCTAAAGTCATCCCAGTCGTCGGTGTGCAGACACGCGCACGACTTCGGATTGGTTGGCGTTCCAAAGCGAGAGAGGACTCGAAAATGCACGAAACCCACCTGTTTTGCAGATTGGAAGCAGCGACCTTTGACCATTGGCTAACGCGAAGGCCAAAAGGTCCCCCTTCATAGTAAAACATCCTCGCAAGCCACCGAGCCCAAGGCGATAACCTCGGGCCCGGAATGGCTACTGAAACCAGACCTACTGGCGCCGCCGCTTGATGCGGGCGGCGGCCAAGAGTCCCAACCCCGAAAGGAGCAAGGTGCTCGGCTCAGGCACCGCTGCCGGTTCGCCATAGATGAAGTCATCCATGACCACCACGTCGGATAGGCCGGAATCGACCCCGCCCAGATTGGTGTTGCCTGTCGTGATCACGATGCGCGCGATGCGGGCTGTGGCCCCATCGACGCGAAGACCGGCAAAGGATAAACCGCTCGGATCCGCTGCGGCGGCCACAACGCCAAGGGAGTTGCCTTGGAGATCGAACGCCTGGAAATTAGTGCCGTTGCCAGCCAGATCGATATCGGAGAAGATCACGCCAAACGCGGTGACCAGGGCTTGTGTCGTCGTGCCGGGCAGGAAGAAATCGATCTGGAACTGATTGCTGCCCAGAACGGTGAAGAGGCGCTCAGCCGAAAACGTCTGGAACTCGGTGCCATAGCCGGCGCCTAGATTGCCGAAGAGTACGGGGGTCGTCGAGGGGTTACTAGAGTCGGCGCTGAGTGCAAAGCCAGTGCCGCCCGCGAGCGGGGTCATCACAACGCCGCGAGGCGAGTTAGCGTTGAAGAAATTGCCCGGCAGGTTGTTCGGCGAAGAGAATGCGTCTGGCACCGCGTCCCAGTTGATCTCCCGGCGCCCGGTCGCGAACGTGCCGCCCACGCCGTTATTGGCGCCGCCGATATCGGTGCGGAATTGGTTCACCGTCCCCAAAATGGCGGCAGAGTTAGCCCCATTGGCACTATACGTGATCACGGCCGCGCTGGCGGGTGACATCGCCGCGGCCGCCGCCAGAACGGCAACCGAAAGCTTCTGATTTATAGTCATCTACAGTCCTCCAACATTGAGAATCATTGAGGCCCAGATTCTCCAGGCCCTCTGCCCAACCGGCCTTGGTGGGTTGGTTGGCTCTTTACCAGAGTAAGGCCTATCCTAAGGGAAGTAGTGAGCGAGACGTAAGAATTCTGTAAATAGAAGGCCCGCGACGCCGTGTATACTCATTTCCGGAGGTTTCAATCATTAGGATGCGTATTGTACGGGCTGCCGGAATTCCCGCCATGTTGGCGATCGCTTGGGCGCAGGCCCCGGATGGCCGAAGCTCATTTCAATCGCGTTGCACGGTTTGTCATGGAACCGACGGCAACGGCGGCGAACATGCCCCTTCGATCCTGACGAGTCTGGCTACCAAGACCGACGACGAACTGGCGTCGATCATTCGCGATGGCGTGCCTCGCAAAGGAATGCCCCCCTTCAAACAACTGCCGGAGGCAGAGATTCAGGCGTTAGTGCAGTTTGCTCGTACGCTGCGGGCGCCCCGCCGCCGGGGATTCGCTCCCGTCCGGCAGACGATCCGGCTTGTCGATGGCAGTGAGCTTTCAGGCCTCGCCGTAGCGCCCACTGGGCGGGATCTGCAATTGCGGACGGACGACCAGCACATTCACTTGTTACGTAAGGCTGCCGGCGAGACTTACCGCCGCGTAACGTCACAATCGGATTGGCCGAGCATGCATGGTCAACTCAGCGGCAATCGTTACTCGTCGCTGACGCAGATCCATCCCGGTAACGTAGCCAAAATGGCGGTGAAGTGGGTCTACTCGGTGCCGAACGCGGGCCGCCTGCAAGGTACGCCACAAGTTCATGACGGCGTGATGTATGTCACAAATACGAACACGGTGATCGCGTTGGATGCGGTCACGGGCGCGCGCCTCTGGGATTACACGAAACCGGCGACGCAAGGCTTGGTGGGCAACGCCCGTTCGCCGGGGAATAACCGCAGTGTTTCGGTGGCGGGCGACAAGGTCTTCATGCAGACCGATCACGCGCATTTGATCGCGCTCGACCGGCACACTGGCAAGGTGCTATGGGACACCGAGATGGCCGATTTCCGAGCGAATTACAACGCTACCGGTTCGCTCCTGGCGGTCGAGAATCTCGTCGTGGCCGGTACGGCGGGCGGCGAGCAGGGCGTGCGCGGATTCCTCGCCGCTTACGATCAGCAAACCGGCAAAGAGGTCTGGCGCACCTGGACCGTTCCGGCGCGCGGCGAGCCGGGTTCTGAGACGTGGCAGGGCCCCGATATCGACCATGGTGGCGGACCCACTTGGCTGACCGGCAGTTACGATCCGGAGTCGAAGACGATCTATTGGCCTACGGGCAACGCCGGGCCTGATTTCAACGGGGATAATCGCAAGGGCGACAACCTTTATACGTGCGCGATTCTGGCGCTTGACGTCGCGACTGGCAAGATGAAATGGTACTTCCAGGCGACGGCCCCATGACGAATGGGATTGGGATGCCGTGCAGCCTTTGGTGCTGGTTGACGCCCAGTATAAAGGGCAGCCACGTAAGTTGCTGTTACAGGCCAATCGCAATGGCTTCCTCTATGTGCTTGATCGCTTGACCGGCAAGATGCTATTGGCGTCCCCGATGGTGAAAAAGCTCACGTGGGCGAAAGAGATTGCGCCGGACGGGCGGCCCGTGATGAACCCGAATCAGGTTCCAACGGTGGAAGGCTCTTTGATTTGTCCGGCCGTCGAAGGCGCGGCTAACTTCTTCTCGACATCTTATAGCCCAGTTACAAAGCTGTTTTATGTAAATACTCTTGAGCGATGCGCCGTCTATACCAAGCGTCCCTCGGGCGTTTGGAAGGCGGGCCAAGGTTATCGGGGCGGCGGCGGCCGGCGCGATCCCAACGACAAGCCTCAAAAGATTTTGCGCGCCTTTAATATCGAGACGGGTAAAGTGGCTTGGGAACTCCCGCAGGATGGCCCCGGCGATACTTGGACGGGCACGCTTTCGACGGCGGGCGGCTTAGTGATTTTCGGCGACGATGGCGGGGCTCTGGCGGCGGCGGATGCCGCGACCGGGAAACGGCTCTGGAGTTATCCCTTCAATGACTCGCTACATACTTCGCCGATGACTTATGCCTTCGATAATAAACAGTACGTGGCGATCGTCAACGGGAGTATTGTTTACGCGTTCGGGATGGCGGAGTGAGATCGCGAAGCTAACGCGTCAAGTACGGCCTCGCGATTCTTGGCGATAACCGCGAGGTACGCGCGAGTTGTCGCATCGGGCTTTCTACGCCCCTGCTCCCACTCCTGAAGCGTTCGTGGATTGATGCAAAACGCTTGAGCGAACTCAGCTTGCGACATGCCAGCTTTGGTCCGGATACGCCGCACATCGACCTCGCTTGGCAGGACAATAGACCTTGTTCGAAGCTGGGTCTCACCCTTCAAGTGAGCCAGTATTTGTTTGGCGCTTTCCTCCAGGCCTAAACCGAGCTTGGTCCTTCTCTGACTACTGGTTTTTAAAGCACGAACACTCATGGTCATCGCCCTCCCTTTGAAGCTGTCTTGATTTGAGCCGCCAGTTTCGCCAAAACGTTCCGGTCGGACGCCGAAAGGTTCTCTTGGCGGGACTTTGCGTAGATCGCAGCCACGTAAATGCACCCTGGTTCGGCGACCAGGAAGTAGATCGCTCGAAATCCGCCACTCTTCCCCTTGCCTCGTCGAGCCCAGCGAAGCTTGCGAAAGCCGCCTGATCCCAGTATGGACCGGATGATTCCCAGGCGCACAGGCAATGAAGTACTCCACCGCCACTCGCTCTTCTTCGCTAAGGAGCGCCGATACTTGTGATTCATACCCCGGCAGGCTGACGATCTCGGCGATCAAGAATCACTATACGGCAATGCCGTACATCGCGTCAACGCTGGACCCCCTCAATTCACCTTAACTATCTCTTAGCCTTATCGTTCTGAGGACCTTATCCTGAAAGCCCTCCGGCGATGTCGCCACGCAAGAATTAGGCCGATTGTCGAATATGGCTTCGATTCTGAGCTCCGTCATCGCCTCTCTCGATAGCTTGAACCTATTACCAATCCAGTGGACGAACTCAGTAGGCGTCATGCTAACCAGTTCAGGTTCGCCAGCCATTCTGAAGTCGGGCACGGGCATGCCGGCGAAGTCGAATACTGCTCCCGCATACTGGGCGCGGATCAATGCTTTCAGTGCCGGCCTAAATTCTTGCGTCAGGTAAAGAGGTTGCTCGCTCAGGAAAGCCGATCGAGCCTTGAGGAAGGCCTGCCCGACGTAGTGCCACCAAGACACGTCTCCCAACTCAAAGTCTAAACCGAGTTCGTCAGCTTGCGCACGTGCCGAACCGTAGTCACGCTGATTCTCGTATGCCAGTGCAAGCGCCAACCTTGACGTGCGGAGGTGGTATTGCCGATCGGAAGAGTCGTGGGCCCAGGCCATCGCTTCGGAAGCCCCCTTTACCGTCGGACTAGTGATTGCGGTTTGCCGCAGAAGTTTGCTGTAGGCTGGGCTTGAGGATGGATACACACGAGGAAGCTTGGAGGCCAGTTCGTTAAGCAAACTACGGGCTATGAGAAAATCCTCGGTATTGGTATAGGCAGAGGCAAAATACAGTCGTGTTTCGGCGTCCCGATCAAGACCCAAAGCCGTGAACTCAGGGCGGTTCTTAAGGCTCTCGACAAAGGGGCGTCCGAAGCTACACGCAGAAGCCGCGATCAAGGCAATATGCAAGTTTCGCCGCGCAACCGGTGGGTCGGCATTGGGGTTGAGAAACTCAACACGTCGGAGTAAAAAGCTGGCTGGGAAATAACCAAGATAAAACGCGCGCTTGCACAAAAACTCAAATTCTTCTGACTGGTTTGGCGACTTGGCCACTGCATCCAACAGCGCCCGTCCCGCCTCATCAGAATAGTCCTGGATGCCTCGCCGATGACACGAATTCGAAGGAGAGTGAACAGGAACTACCCACGGTTCGAAGCCGAATTTCTCACGGATTTCATCTTTCCTACCAAGAATGTGGTGAAATTCAAACGCGTGCTCAGGCACAATGTACTGCAGACACCAAGCACACCAGACGCCGTGGTGGTCAGATAGGATGGCACGTGCTCGCTTCACGCGCCGAACGCGCTCTTCAGCGGACCTGCGGTGCTTGGTCAGTTCGTCCGATGCTCGTTGACGCACAATAAATCTCCGACCTTTATCTTTGTGTTATTCGGTCGCCACCAGAATTAACCTCGACGCCGAAGAATCTACCGGCTTCCCATCAGATCCACTCAAGTGAGGAGGCCAAGCTCGATGGGCTAGTTACGCCAGCACCGCCCTAACAACCTCGCCGTGCACATCCGTCAGCCGCATCTCCCGCCCGCCAAACGGAAACGTAAGCAGTTTGTGATCGACCCCCATTAGATGCAGGATGGTCGCATGTAAGTCATGAACATGCACGCGGCCCTCGGTCACGTAGTAACCATACTCGTCGGTCGCTCCGTAGATCAACCCTGCGCGCGTTCCGCCGCCGGCCATCCACATGGTAAAGGCATACGGATGATGATCGCGGCCGATGGCTTGGCCAGTTCCTTGCGCCGTCGGACTGCGCCCGAATTCTCCGCCCCAGACCACCAGTGTGTCGTTCAACAAGCCCCGCGCTTTCAAATCGCGCAGCAACCCCGCCACCGCTTTGTCGGTGGCTTTCGCGTTCATCGAATGGCCATGCTGCAGCGCGGCATGCTGGTCCCAGCGGTCTGCGCCGTCCCGCGGCGGCGAGAGCACTTCGATGAAACGAACGCCTCTTTCCACCAGCCTGCGCGCTAGCAGACACGCGAGGCCGTACTCTTGCGTGTCCTTTTCATCCATCCCGTAGAGCTTCCGCGTGGCCTCGGTTTCGCGCGAAATGTCGGCCAGATCCGGTACGGCTGATTGCATCCGGAAGGCGAGTTCGTAGTTGGCAATGGCGGCGTCCATTTCCGACACCGCGCCGTAGCGTTGGGCGCTCACGTGGTCGAGGTCTCGAATCAGATCGAGCTTGGCGCGCTGCCGCGAAGGATCGGCTTCGCGAGAAGCAACGTCGGCCACCGGTTGCTGGCCGCGGCGGAACATCGATCCCTGATAACTCGCGGGTAGAAACCCGCTGCTGAAGATATCCATGCCGCCCGGCGGAATCATCCCGGTGTCGAGCACGATGTAGCCTGGCAAGTTACGCGATGCGCTCCCTAACCCGTAGCTCAACCATGCGCCCATACTGGGACGCCCTTGGAGCCCCGAACCGGAATGCATGAAATAGTTGGCGGCGGTGTGTTCGGAATGATCCGCCACCATCGACCGGATGATCGTCATGTCATCCACGCACTCGGCCATGTGCGGGAACAACGTCGACACATGGGCGCCGGCTTGGCCATACTGGCGGAACTCGAACGGCGACGGCCACAACAGCGGGCTCTCGGCGCGCACGTGTTTCGGACGCGCCACCGGAATCTTTTGCCCCCGCTCAGCGGCAAGGCGCGGCTTTGGATCAAACGAGTCGACATGCGACACTCCGCCATCCATGAATAGAAAAATCACGCTCTTGGCCCGGGGAGTGTGATGCGGTGGGCGCACGCGCAGCGGGTCCGTGCTTTCGGCGGCGTGCAAAGCGCCTAGAGCCATGGCGCCGAATCCGTGGGCATGGCGAACTAAAAAATCGCGGCGGGTTGACACGTGATTACCTCAGGAAAATGAACTCTTTCCGGTTGATCAGAACATGCGCCAGTTCGGCCCACGTGCCCTTTGCCTGTTGCAGAAAGGCTTCGATACGGCGGCGCTCGGCTGCCTCGGGTGGGCGCGAAAAGGCGCGGATGAACATGGCCGTGAGCCGCTCGCCAGGGTCGTGAAACTCGGCTTCGGCGCGCATCGCCCACTTCTCCGCTTCGCTTGCGACAAATTCGTTGTTCATCATCACGAGCGCCTGGGAGGGAACGGACGACACCATGCGCCGGCCCACGGTGGTGGTGGGAAGAGGATAGTCGAAAGCGAGCAGCATCGGCGTCAGGAAATTGCGGCGTACTTCCAAATAGACGCTGCGTCGAGCGCGGCCATCGAGCGGACCGGAGGTGGGCTTGCCTCGACCGTCCTGCCACGCGCTGATATGCGGCGTAATCGAGGGGCCGGAGACGGAGCGATCCAGCGAACCCGAAACGGCCAGGATCGCGTCGCGGATCGATTCGGCGTCGAGCCGCCTCACGGGCATGTGCGAAAGCTGACGATTGCGCGGATCCCGCTCCTGCGCGCCGGCGGGCGCCGAGCTTGATAGCCGGTAAGCGGCGCTGTCCAGAATGAGCCGATGCATCGCCTTGACCGACCAGCCCGACTCGATGAACCGGCTGGCAAGCCAATCGAGCAACTCCGGATGTGAGGGACGTTCACCCATGCGGCCGAAATTGTCTACCGTCGTCACCAATCCTTCGCCAAAATGATGTTTCCAGATCCGATTCACCATCACGCGCGCGACCAGCGGATTGGAGCGGCTGCCCAGCGATTCCGCCAATGCCATCCGGCCGCTTCCCTCAATAGGGTTATTAACTCCCGCCAGCGGCAAGAGCGCGCGTGGAATCTCCTCGCCTAGGCTCAAGTGGCTGCCGCGGATATGGAGGCGCAGGTTGTGGGGCGTATCCTCATACGAAACGCGGCCGAAAGGCTCCTCCGGCAATGGCAGGTCCGCCGTGGCAACTGGAGCGAGCGACTCACTGGCTGTCTCCGGTGGTTGCTTTTCGTCCGAAAAAACGACGGCATCGACAACGAGGTGGCCATCCCGGCGGCGGTCGGCGATCTCCAGGTGGCAGGTCTGATTGATCTCTTCCTTGAGCGTGATGGTTTTCCAACGAAGCGTCCGATCTCCATCGCCCGCCACGCCCTTGGGATAGCGGCCGGCGGCGAAAACGGTCAAGGCCAGCATCGACGGTTCTTCACGAACGGGATTGAACTTCGTGCCCGACAAGCGCACGTGAATGTACTTCTTCACCGGCATGAAGCTGCGTGAAACAAGAATGCCCGTCAGCTTGTCCGATACCTGCCGCGACGAATCCAGGAGGCCAGGTTGTTGGCCGCGGAACGCCGAGCCGGACCGGTACCAACGGGGCAGATCCGGGTCTTCGAAGTCTTCGAAAAGCTCGTCGGTAGGCCGCAGCGCCATGACCGCTGGGAACCGCTTCGCCACCGGCCGCGCGGCTGATGCGACGATCGCCTCGGTGCTACTTGCGAGTTCGGGCGATTCGATCGATCCCAGGGTGGTGCGCGTGCTGTCGAAGATCCCGCCGAGCGCATAGTAGTCTGCCGTTGCGATGGGATCGAACTTATGATCGTGGCAGCGGGCGCAGGCGATCGTCAGGCCCAGGAACGCCTTGCCAAACACATCGATTTTGGAGTCGCGCATTTCGGCGCGCACTTCTTCGAGGTCCGTCGCGCCGTTGCGTTCTTCCTGCAAACCCAGGAACCCGCTCCCGATTGGCGAGTCCCAGTGCGCGCGATCAGGCGCCAGGCGCGGCGCAGGGAGCAGGTCGCCTGCGATATGCTCGGCCACGAATCGGTCATAGGGAACGTCCTGGTTAAATGCGCGAATGACGTAATCGCGATATCGCCAGGCTTCGTACTTGTAGAAGTCGAACTCGTGACCGTTGGTTTCGGCGAAGCGCACGACGTCGAGCCAATGCCGCCCCCATCGCTCTCCATAATGCGGCGATGCCAATAGGCGCTCGACTACGTTCCTGAAGGCGTCCGGTGAGTCGTCACGCAGGAAGGCAGCGATTTCCGGAGGGGCCGGCGGAAGTCCCGTGAGATCGAAAGTTGCCCGGCGCAGCAAGTCGCGCCTGGAGGCTGGCCCAGCTGTCGGCAGCGTGCGTTTGGCCGCAAGGAACGCGTCGATCGGATGTTTCGGCGGCGCCATGCGGCCTACGTTCAGAGGCGGCGCAGGATCACGGATCGGCTGAAACGACCAGTGCTTCGGCGCAGTGTTCCCGCCGGCGGAAGGAACGGGATACGAGCCTCCTTGCCGGATCCATTCGCGAAAATCCGCCACCACCGCTTCAGGCAACTGCCCAGTAGGCGGCATCTTCAGTTGTGGATCTCGATATGAGAGCGCGCGGATGATGAGGCTCGAATTCGGGTCGCCTGACACTAGTAAGGTGCCACGCTTGCCCCCGCGCGCCGCGCCTTCGCGGCTGTCGAGCGCGAGGTTGCTCAAGGCATTCCTGGCGCTGTGGCAGGTGTAACACTTCTCGGCCAGCACCGGGCGGATTCGCCGCTCGAAGAACTCCGCCGTCGGCTGCGCCAACAAAGACGCGCCGGTAAAGATCAGTAGAATCCAACGCATAGAATCCGTGCGACAAGCCTATCAAACTGGCCGGGCGAGTGCCAGAGGGGTCCCGCGCCTAGGCTGCTGGGAGGGGTATACTGGCGTTTCAAACAGATGGTAGCCAAAACGTTTCGAACACTTCTCGTCGTCGGCAGCGCCCTCACCGGGTTTGCTCATGCGCAGGAATTTGACTTGCTCCTGAAAGGCGGCCACGTCATTGACGGCAAGAACCGCCTCAGCGCCGTTCGCGATGTTGCGATCAAGGACGGCAAGATCGCTCTCGTCGCGGCCAACGTCCTAGCCGCGCGTGCGTTGAAGACCGTGGATGTCGCGGGCATGTACGTCTCGCCTGGCTTGATCGATATTCACGTTCACGTCTACACAGGTACAGGCGAAAAAAGCTCCTATGCCGGCGACAGTAGCATCTATCCCGATGGCTTCACCACGCGCGTAGGCGTGACCACGGTCGCCGACGCTGGCAGCTCTGGCTGGCGCAACTTCGAAGATTTCAAGGATCGTGTGATCGACCGTTCCAAGACCCGGATCCTCGCCTTCCTGAACATCGTTGGCAACGGAATGCGCGGTGGACGTTTCGAACAAAACATGGATGACATGGACGCCAAACCGACCGCTGAGATGGCGATGAAGTACAAGGGCCTGATCGTCGGCGTCAAAACGGCCCACTTCGAAGGCCCACAATGGAAACCGGTGGACCAGGCTATCGAAGCCGGCAAAGCGGCGAAAATTCCAGTGATGGTGGATTTCGGGCGGGCTTATCCGGAACGATCGCTCGCCGAACTGGTCACTACCAAGTTCCGCCCAGGCGATATCTTCACGCACTGCTTTGGAGGCGCGCGCGGTGAATTGATCGACGGCAAACTGAACCCAGCGCTTTTCCCGGCCCAGAAGCGCGGCGTGATTTTCGACGTCGGCCACGGCGGAGGCAGCTTCGTCTATCGCACCGCCGTGCAAGCTTTCAAGGAAGGCTTCTATCCAAATTCGATTTCGACCGACCTGCATATCGGCAGCATGAACGCGGGCATGAAAGACATGCTGAACGTCATGAGCAAAATCATGGCCATGGGCATGAGTCTGGACGACGTGATTTTGCGGTCCACCTGGAATCCGGCCCGCGAGATTCAACATGAAGAACTGGGCCACCTCTCAACCGGGGCGATTGCCGACATCGCCGTGCTGCGCCTGGAAAAAGGCAAATTCGGCTTTGTCGATCAGGACGGCGCTCGCATGGATGGCCCGCAAAAGTTGAGTTGCGAAATGACGTTGCGGAGCGGTCGCGTGGTCTACGATTTGAACGGCCTCACGCGGGAATCGTGGGATAAGGTAGCGCCCGGCGCGCGCTTTGGCGATCCGCGGTGGGACGGTTTTGCCACCCCGCCTCGCCCGGCTAGAAAGCAGTAACGGAGGGCTATCCATGCAGCGCAGGACATTCGTCCAAGCATCCAGCGTGGCGGCGGGGGCCGTCGCCTTTGCCGCCGAAGACGCGATCCCGGAATACGAAACCGTCACGGCGTTCAAGCCTGCGGCTCAGCCTGGGATGCCCGGACTTTATCCCGGACAAGTCGTCTCCGTGCATGCGGGCAAGGTGATCGACACGGAAACCGAATTGGTGGATGCACCCACAGTGAAGCGGATGATCTCGCGCGGTATGCAGGCGCTCACCGGAGTCAAGTCCGACGCCGAAGCCTGGCGAAAGTTTTTCGTGCCGGCGGACGTCGTGGGAATCAAGGTGAATTGCTCCGGCGCGCCGGGCGCGATGTCGACGCCCGATGTCGTCGCCGAAATCGCGCGCAACCTAATCGCAGTAGGAGTGAAGGCCGAGCAAATCTACGTCTGGGAGCGGAGCCAGTTGCAACGAGGCGGTTACGAAAAATATCTGCCGCAGGGCGTGCAACTCCACTTGGCGGGCCGCGCGCTCGATCCCAAGACTTACGTCGAATGCAACTTCTTCGGCGAAGAAGACACGCGGTCCAACATGGTTGCGCTCATCACCCAGAAGCTCACCAAGATCGTCAACGTGCCGAACATGAAAGACCACGGCGCGTCGGGCGTGACCGGTTGTCTGAAAAACATCGCGTACGGCAGCTTTGGCAACGTCGCCCGCTCGCACCGGAACGTGAAGACTCACACCCTGAGTTTCATTGGCGCGCTGGCGGCCGTCGAGCCGATTCGTTCGCGCACCGTGCTGAACATCATGGACGGCATCCGGGGCGTATGGCACGGCGGCCCGTTTTCGCCCAGCAAGAAATTCCGCTTTTATCCCAAGGAACTGATGTTCGGCACCGACCCGGTGGCGATGGACCGGCTGCTGATCGACATCATCGACGGCAAGCGGAAGGCGGAAGGCGCCGTCAGCGTGTGGCATCACGACATGAAACATGTCAAGGGCGGATCGTCCTATTCCGACGATCCGAATATCGACCGGTTCCTGCGCGAACCCGGACACATCGAATACGCCGCCAGGAAGTATGGGCTTGGCGTTTACGACATCAAGAAAATTAAACTGCAGAGGATCGAAGTCTGATGCTGCTCCTGTTGCTCGCGGCCATTCCTTGCGTCGCTGGAATGCCCGCGTTCGAGAGTCCGGATCCGTGCGCGAACCTGCCCAGTTTGGACCCTTCGCTGCAAAGAATTCCGGCGCCGGGTGTGACGATCGGTGTCCGGGGCGCAGGCACCGCATCAGCAACACGCGCGCCGTGGGTCGATTCGAACGGCTGGCGATTCCTAAGTGCGCGGCCCGGCGTCAAGTATCTTTACGACCAAATTCCTAAAGGAAAGGGAGTATTGGCGGCGGCCGAAGCTTTCGCTTTCGACGTGGAGGCGCGGCTTGGGATTGCCTTCGAGGATCTCAAGCCCGTCACCTCCCTGCTCGCTTTCCTCCGAGCCCTTCCCGATGCGGCGGCGCTTAAACCAGCCGCCAACATCGCCGTCCTCGACAACGGCTCCAAACATATTCCCGAAGTGCTCAATCTCATGGTGCGCTGGAATCTGCTGGCGCGCCTCGTCAGTGCTCCCGATCCCACGGCTGATCTCAATGTGCGAATCGGGTCGCCAGAGTTTCCAGAAGCGGAAGCCGCGAATCCCGTAGCAGTCGCCGGCAAAGCGCGGAAGATGCTGACCGATCCGAAGCGGCTATTGCGAATCTACGGTGCTGAAGTGGTGATTGGCCGCGTGTATCTCGGCGGCGCGCGCGCACGCGTTCACCTGTTGAACTACGGTAGCAGCAGCATTGCCGGCATACGTGTCAGGATCCGTGGTTCGTATCCCAACGTAGCGCTCAGCGCCTTCGGCTTTCCCGGCGCCGCAGCTGAAGACGTTGTGGTGACGGCAGACGCAACTGAGTTTACGGTTCCTGAAATGGGCCCCTACGCCGTGGTGGAACTAGACGGGAACTGATTGGGTCTGCGCCTCCCGCCACCGCCGCCACGCTTGCGTCACCACGCGAAATAGTTCGTGCGGGTCAGGCGGAAAGCGCAACACCTCAAACCCGCCTCCACTCAGCACGTCTTTCCAGAGTTCGTCGCCCGCTTGACGGTCCACGACAACCACGCTCGCGCCAGATCCAGACTTGGTCAACCGGGCGAGTAGGTCGCGCCAACCCAGGCTGCCTGCTTTGCACCCATACAGCGCAACGGCAAGCTGTCCCCGCAATTGCGCGTCCTCCAGCAGACGGCCCACTTCTTCCAGGCTCCCGGCGCGGTGCAACTGCCAATTCGAGTGGTCCATCACGCGCCGAAGCCCCGCGTAGACTTCGTCGTCGTCGATCATCGCCAAGGCGTGCATTCCGTGTTGCATCGACCAGGGTAGTGCAAGCGAGGGACCATCGGTCGGCCAGTTAAATGCTTACTGAACTGGGAAAAACATGGAGCGTATCGAGAATATTCTCTTCCCCGTCGATTTTACGGACCATTGCCGGGAAGTCGCCCGAAGTGTGGCAGCCATGGCTGCGCGATTTCACGCAGAGGTTACGTTACTGCACGCACTCGACATGCCTTCGGGCGCTTACGCGGATTGGCAGGCCTACCTCAATCTGGTTGATGTTCCCTCTATACACCGGCATGAAGTGGCAAAACTGGATCGCTACTTGGTCGACGAGCTAAAAGAGGTGAAGACCCATCGCGCCGTGGCGGAAGGTGGGGCGGCGCACTCGATTGTCGAGTATGCGCGTGAACGCGGGATGGATTTGATCGCCATGCCGACGCGCGGGCTCAGCCCTTTTCGTTCCCTGCTGCTCGGCTCGGTCACCCAACGCGTGCTGCATGACGCGGTGTGCCCTGTCTGGACCGAAGCCCACATCTCCACCGGAACGCCGCCCCGAGCGGACTATCAATCCGTCTTGTGTGCTCTGGATCTGGCGCCGGCCTCGGCGGGCGTCCTTCGCTGGGCTGCCCGCATGGCCAAGGAATACGGGGCTCGCCTGCAGATCATTCACGGAACCGAGGAGGATTGGCCTGAGGTCCGCCGATTCCAAGAGGAGAGTTTTCAACGCGTGGCGCGCGAAGCCGAAGTCAATGCGCCCTTCGAGATCGTCGGAGGCCCGGCGCTCCGTGCCGTCATCGAAGGAATCCGGCGTCATCATGCTGACCTGCTCGTGATCGGCCGCGGTCACTCTCAAGGCACATTTGGGCGTTTGCGCACCAACGCCCATGCCTTGATCCGGCAGTCCCCCTGTCCGGTGCTGAGTGTTTGATCGTTTGGCGATCGGAGTGCAACAGGAATGCGAATGAGAGTTGGAGTGATCGGTATTGCATTGGTGGCAGTGGGTGCGGCGGTCCTCACTGGGTATGGCGTGCCCAAGTGGAGTGCGGCAGATCGCGCATTCTACTTGAGTGACCGTGAGGCCAACTTCATTCGTCCGGGCTTGGTGCTCAAAATCCTGGACGCTCAGATCGAAACCAGCGGTGTCATCCGCGCGCGTGTTCGCATCGCCGATCCACAAAATCAGCCGCTTGACCGTGAAGGCATCGTTACGCCCGGCCCTATAGCCATCAGCTTTGTCGTAGGTGTGATTCCGGCGGGCCAAACGCAGTACACCTCCTACATCACGCGCGTCCAGACCAGTCCGATCACCAACAAATCGGCCACTCAAGCCGCAGCGGACGCGGGCGGAACATTTGAAAAACTAGCCGACGGCGAATATCGCTACACGTTCCGCGCGACGGCTCCACAGGGGTACGACCGGTCTGCCACCCATACGATCGGCGCCTATTCCACCCGCAACCTGACCGAGTTTGAGCTCGGCAGCCAGTACTCGGATGAAGTATTCAACTTCGTGCCGGCGGGCGGCGCCGTGGTGAATGTTCGCAACATTACGAAGACCACCACCTGCAATAAATGCCATGACCCGTTGAGCGCGCATGGCGGCGCTCGCAGAAAAGTGGAGCTCTGCGTGGTATGCCACACCCCGCAGACTACCGATCCTGACACGGGCAATACCGTCGACATGCCCGTCATGGTCCACAAGATCCACATGGGCAAGGAACTGCCGAGCGTTGTCGCCGGCGGGAAGTATCAAATCATCGGTTTCAATCAAACCCCTTTCGATTTTTCGGGCGTCGGCTTCCCCGCCGGTGTCCGGAACTGCCAGGCATGTCATGAATCCGGGTCTGTTACCGCCGACATCCCTAACGGACCCGGGGCCTGGCTCAAACCTAACCGAGCTGCTTGCGGCGCCTGCCATGAGAACGCCAACTTCGCCACCGGTGCGGGTCACGCGAATCTGCCGCAGGTGTCCGACAATCAATGCTCGACTTGCCACATCCCCAAGGGTGAGGTGGATTTCGACGTGTCGATCCTCGGCGCACACATGAACCCGGTCGATTCGGCCAGTCTGCCAGGGACGAAGCTTGAACTGGTGCGGGTCGAAGACGGCGCGGCTGGCAAACGCCCCACGGTGATCTTCAACGTCAAAGACAAAGACGGCAAGACGATCCCTCTCACCGAGATGACGCGTCTGGCGCTGGTGCTCGCCGGGCCGACGACCGACTATCAAACCTATGTGTCCGAGGACGCGCGTCAAGCTCAGACGGGTTCCGACGGCAATTCTGTTTGGACCTTCCAGCAACCCATTCCTGCTGGAACCAAGGGTTCGTTTACCGTCGGGATTGAGGGCTATCGCAACGTGACGCTATTGCCCGGCACCACGAAGGCGACTGTCGCGCGAGACGCGGGGGACAACCGCGTGATCCATTTCTCTGTGGATGGATCGCCGGTTGTCCCGCGCCGGACCGTAGTCGCGCTCGCCAAATGCAATAACTGCCACAGCGATCTTTCGCTCCACGGCGGCAACCGCAACAACATCGAGCAGTGCGTGCTTTGCCACAATCCCGCCAACACCGATGTGGCCCGGCGCCCGGCGGCGGCTGGCGCGGCGCAAGGCATCCAATTCGGCTTGATGATTCACCGCATTCACTCGGGTGAGGAATTGACGCGCGAGTTCGCGGTATACGGCAACGGGAACGTGCGGCACGACTATGACGAAGTGCTGTTCCCCGGCGATCGGCGCAATTGCTCAACTTGTCACGTCAATGGGTCTGAGAATCTTCCGCTCCGTGAGACCAACGCGAACGTAATCGATCCTCGGGCTTTCGTCAGTCCGATGGGTCCAACCATGGCGGCCTGCACCGGCTGCCATGACACGCGCGCCGCCGCCGCACATGCCGTGGCCAACACCAACGCCGTAGGCGAAAGCTGTGCCGTCTGCCATGGTCCGAACGCGGACTTTGCGGTGAGCCGGGCGCATGCACGCTAGCGCGCCATGGCTCATCCTGGCGCTAACCGCTGCCGTGGCCTTGGCGGCCGACGCACCCAAGGCTGACGTCGAAATCTGCCAGGCTTGCCACGAAGAAGTACTAAAGGCGTTTCCGGGGAAACGCCACGCGCAGCAGAATTGCGCCTCGTGTCACGCGGGCTTTGAAAAACATCAGGAGTCCGCCGAAGCGAAGGATGTCACCAATCCGCAAGAACTGAAGCCCAAAGCTTCTGAGGACATCTGCTTGTCGTGCCACCGGAATGACCGTACGCATCAGGGTCGCATTCAAAGCGGGCATGCCCGCAGCCAGACTTCCTGCCTCGCCTGCCATTCGGTGCATCATGACGATCGCCCGAAGCGCGCCGCCGCCGACGTCAACCGCCAGTGCAGCGCCTGCCACACCGGCGCCTGGGCGGAGTTCCAAAAACCTCATCGTCATCCGGTCACGCAAGGCGGAGCGATGTCCTGCGTCAGTTGTCACAACCCGCATGGGCAGCCGCTCTCGCGCGTGGCCAAAGTGCAATTCAATGAGACGGGCTGCCTGAGTTGCCATTCAGACAAACGCGGGCCGTTCGCCTTTGAACACGCGCCCGTCCGGCTGGAAGGGTGCACAGCCTGTCATGAGCCACACGGCTCCACCAATCCCCGCATGTTGACGCGCCCTGAAGTCCGGCAGTTGTGCCTGGAGTGCCACTCCGGCATCGGCTCCGCGCGCGCAACATTGGGCGGCGCGCCCCCTGCTTTTCATGACCTGCGCAGCGCGCGGTACCGGAATTGCAGTGTGTGTCATACCAAGGTTCACGGCTCCCACGTGAGCAAGGCGCTGCTGCGATGAGACTATTGCCCGTCTTCCTCGCAGCAGCCCGCCTTGACCTCGTGGCCCAACAAGAAGAGCGCCCGCAAGGCAGCGTCGAGTTTGGCTATCGTGGCGTGAGTGGCCCGGCTGGTTCGTTTGACGCCTACCGCTCGATCGTCAATCTCGGCGAAGGGCCCAAGCTGTTTCACGTCGATTTCTTCGCCCCGCGCCCGGAAGGCAAGCTGTTTGACCGGCTCTCGCTACGCGCCGATTCCTGGGGCGGCGAACCCTACAACTCGGTCAACTTCGACATGAGCCGCGCCAACTGGTATCGGCTCACGGCTTCCTACAAGAACCTCGCGCAGTTCAACCGGCTCCCCTCCTTCGCCTTGGGTGAGCAAGCTCTCGACGTCAAACGGCGCACCGGCGACTTGGAATTCGAGTTCAAACCCAGAGCGGCCATCAGTCCATTCATCGCCTGGTCGGCCGGCTCGGGGCTGGGTTCGGGTCTCGCCAATTTCGTGCTCCCGGGCAATGAGTATCCGGTGGCTGGACGGCTGGAGGATCGCACTGACTTGATCCGCGCCGGCGTCCGCCTGACGGCCCGCCGTGCCCACGCCACCATTGAACAAGGCGGCTTGCGCTTCCGGCAGGACGACTCTTGGACCGAAACCCGGCGCAACCCCGGCAACATCACCGCGCCCTACCTTGGTGGACCGCCGCTTCAACTGGACTCGCTCGATCTCCGCTACCGTATTCGAGGCACGGGTTACTACAGCAAAGCAGTAGGCGGCGCCAATCCCACACGCTGGCTCGACATAACCGGCAGCTATCTGTACAGCCGGCCCTCGAACGATGTCAACTACACCGAACAAGCTGCGGGGCGGCTCGTTGGCACGCAGAACGGCGCTTTTGTTTCAAACAGCCGATTGCCACATACCAGTGGCTGGCTCTCGGCAGAACTCCGCCCGCATGAGCGCGTGCGGATTGTCGAGTCGTGGCTGACCGATCGTCTCAACAACTCCTTCGATCCGCTGCGCTGGAACTGGAGCCGCCAACAACTCGAAGGCTTCTTCGACGTCGCGCGTGGCCTCACGGTTCGCGGCGGCCATCGTTATGAATGGGCCGACGCCTCGGCGCGCCTGCCCAAGCTGGGTGGCCCGCCAGACTCGCAACTACGGCGGAACGTCGGCCTCGCGGGCGTGCGTTATCAGGCGGGGCGCGGCTTCGTGGCCAATGCCGACGCAGAAATCGGCCGGTCGAGCGAAGCGTTCTTCCGCACCAGCGCGCGCGACTACTTGCGGCTGCGCGGGCAGGCGCGACTCCAACCTGTCAAGACTCTGTCGCTGGCCGGGCACTGGTCCGTTTTCGACAATTCAAACCCCTCTCCACTTGGGCGTTACGACTGGCTAAGCCGTTCGACCGGTGCGACTCTGTCATGGCTGCCCAAGGGCGAGCGCGTCAGCGTTTGGGGTGGCTATACGCGCGCCACCACGTCCAGCGGCATTCCCTACCTCATTCCGCAGTCGTTCACACAGGCGCGCAGCATCTACCTTGAGCGTAGCCACACCGTGACCGCGATGACCGAGTTTGGTCACAAACGGCTTCGTCTCGGCGCCGGCGGCTCGGCCTTCATCGCCAGCGGCACCCGGCCCACACGGTTTTACGAACCAACCGGCCGCATCGTCGCGCCTCTGACACCCCGGCTGTCGGCGAAAGCCGAGTGGCGTTACCACGGCTATGCTGAACCTGGTTTCTTTTTCGATGCCGGTCCCCAGCGCCCCGGGCAAACCGGACTTGAGGGATTTCGCGCACACCTGTGGACTTTCGCGCTGATTGCCTCGCTGAAATAGCCAATTCAGAGGCACGCGCGTAAGCAAGCGTTACTTTAAGTGAATTCTCAAACCGCTTTAGGCGTGGCAACTCGCTTGCACTATACATGGATGGGAGGGTCGATTGAACAAAAGACTCAGATTTGCGATCTCGGCGGCAGTGGCTTGCACGGGGATCATGTTGACCATGGCTCCGGCGTCCGCCAAGCCGGAATACAGCAAGAAGGAAAAGACCGGTTGCGTGACTTGTCACGTTTCGATCAAGTCGAAAGAGCTGAACGCGACCGGCAAATGCTACGGCGAAAAGAAATCGCTCACCGAATGTAAAAAGGAGTAGTTGTCATGACACCGTTCATCGTTGTTTGGGCGGCGATGGCCGTCGCAATTCTGGCGCTGGCCGCTTGGCGGCAGGTGATAGACCTTCACGAGGATGATTCGCTCCATCTGAGCGAGGGACAGACTGGCCTGGTCAAGGACCAGTTTGCGCTCATTGGCAAAATCAAATCGATTGACCGGGTCGGCAAAACCCTCACGATAGTGGCGGCTGCCTACGGTCTTGCGTTGATAGGTTGGGTTGTCTATCAGCAGTGGATCGGACCGATGAGTCGGTGACGGAATTTCTGGCCCGTCCGCTGGCCTACCTCACACAAAACAGGATCAGCCAGTTTGGTGTCGTGCTGACGACATCGGCCGCGATATTCTGGCTGTTCCTGCTGGCGGCCGGTGGGTCGAATCCATACCTCGGGATTCTGACCCTCGGCCTGCTTCCGTTGCTTCTCCTATTGGGATTGCTCCTAATCCCGGTCGGATTGTGGCGCCAGCGCCGGTCTGGACGCACGTCGGCCCCGATTGATCCGCGGCGGCTGCTGGGTTTCCTCGCTCTCACCACCGTCGTGAACCTCGTGATCGCCAGTCAGACTGGTTATCGCGCCGTCGAGTATATGGACAGCGTCGCCTTCTGCGGTCAGACCTGCCATACCCCGATGCAACCGGAATTCGTGGCATATTCGAACTCTCCCCACTCTCAGGTGCCCTGCGTAAAATGCCATATCGGCGCTGGAGCCGAAGGGCTGATCAAGGCGAAGATGAATGGCTTGCGCCAAGCGATCGGTTTCCTCGCCGGCTCCTACCATCGGCCCATTCCGCCGCCCACTCACGAAGAGCTTCCTTCAGTCAAGGAAACCTGCGAAGGATGCCACGCCCGCTCCGCCATGCAGGGTGAGAAGCTGCGTGTATTTCAGCGTTACCAGGATGACGAGTCCAGCACCCCCAAGTACTCGGTATTGATGGTGCGTGTCGGAGCCATTCACAAGGCGCACTTCGGCGGCAAGAAGGCTGAGCTATCCAATGGATCCTGCCGCATCTGCCACAACCGCCCCGCGCACAGCTTTGAAAATCCCGAAGATGCGGTTGATCGCGCGATCACCGCCGCCTCTATCGATCGCAAGCTTCCCTTTGCCCACAAGAATGCCGTAGCCGCACTTCGCACCGCGTCGACCGGCCCTGAAGCGCAACGCCAATTCGTTGCCGCTTATGCTGCCCAAGGCCGCGCGGCGGAAACATCGGCCGCGCAGGTCCGCGCGATCTTTGACCGCAATATTTTTCCGGACATGAAAATCACCTGGGGAGCTTATCCGAATCATCTCGGACACCCCGGAGATAAAGACGGCTGCTTCCGTTGCCATGATGGGGCCAAGGCCACGCAGGATTGCAACGCCTGCCACTCGCTGGTGGCGATGGAAGAAGCGGATCCCAAGGTTCTGAAGGATCTCGGCGTTATCGAAGAGAAAGCCAAGTAGCTGCGCGCTACCATGCGAGGTAGGAGTCTATCTATGCGCTCAATCCTTCTTCTCTTGGCTTCGTTCACCCTACTGGCGCAACAACCCAATACCGTCTCGACGGCGGTTTCGGTCAGGCAGCCAGCCGCCGTAGGAACCGCGGTTTTTCAGATGCAGTTCGTCGATACGAGTCTGAACTCGACCGTCGACACAGCCCTCGGAGCGCTGGGCGGCGCCGGCGCTTCGGTTGCCACCCTGCGCGACATCTCCGTTTCCCTCAACCAGGGCTTCGTCCTGACCCAATACGATTTCGTGGTCAACGTGCCGGCGGCTGAGTTTGCCGCGACGCGCGACAAGTTGATCGCCGTCAGCCGCGCCTTGGCGAATTCCAATACCCAAGCCGTTGCGTGGAGCACTTCATACACGGCGCTTGACGACGATGCCAAGGCGCTCGAACAAGCGCTGCCTTGGCTGTTGGAAAAGGCGAAGGCGCAAGCGGGTGTGCTCGCAACGGCGATGGGGGCCAAACTCGGCAAGGTTTCTTCGATCACGACGCCTGCGGTAGTCAAGGCCGGTTTAACCGCAACCGTTAGCGCGACGGTAACTTACCTGGTCGAGTAAGAAGCCCGAGCTCTTGTTATTGGGCGGCGATCGCTGCGACCACCATCTGCAGCGTCCGGTTCGTAGCGTCGCCGATCGCTTTCGGATCGCCCGCCTTCCAATCGGCGCGTGAGCCGTCGTAGGTGTACTTCACGGGCAGGCGGGTTAACTCCGGGCTGTATTGCCCTTCGTTGCCACCCATCTTATAAACCACCAGATCGAGCGACGGGACGACATAAATCGCATACCCGCCGGCGCCGCCCTTCCAGTAAGCGTCTCGCGGTACGCCCTCGACGTGGCCATCTTCATTCATATTGAAGTTGAAGCTGTGCGTGTAGTGCGGATTGTATTTAACCATGCGGCCACACAGGCGCGCGAACTCGGCCGGCACAACCTGTGTCTTACCCCACTTGCCCTCGTGCAGCATCAGATAGCCGAAGCGCAACATATCGGTCGAGCGCACCGCGATACTGCCGCCGCCCGGCGTGTGGAACATGCGGCCGTTGGCGTCGATCCCGCCCTTGAGCTTCGGCCGGTACATCGCATAGCCCCAGGGGCCGAAGCCCAGCGGCGTCGTCAGCCGCAGCCGCAGGTAATCTTCCATCTCCATGCCAGTCAGCTTACGCACGATCATCGCGGCCAGGTGGCTGGACGACGTGGCGTACGAATAACATTCACCTGGCGCGCACCACAGCGATTGCCGCAACGCAAAGCCGTCCGTCGTCGAGTACGGACCGTTGTCCTCGGTGGGTTTCTCCCAAACCTGACGAACGCCCTTCACGTAAACCGGGTTCGTGCCGCGAATGCCGGCCGACATCGATAGAACTTGCCCGAGCGTGATGTCAGACTTGCGGGGATCGTCCAGTGGCAGTGTCAGCCCAGGCAAGAAATCCGGCGTAAATACTTTCTGGTCAAGCCCGTCCGGAATCAGAGCCGCTTTCTCCTTCAGCATGATTCCGGTGGCGAGACTGGTGAACGCCTTTCCGCAGGAAGCCAACTCAGGCAGCGCTTCGCGATGACCCCGCCCGACGTAGCGCTCGTAGACCAGGTGACCGCGACGCACCACCAGCAGACCGCCATGCTGGCTGGTTTGCTGAGTGTAATCGAAGGCGGCGTCAAGCTTGGCCTTGTCCAGACCGGTCACCTTTCGGATCTGAGCCGGGTCGGAAAGAGACCGCCATCCGCCGGACGAATCGGGTGGTGGAAAGTAATCGGCCGCTCCCGAAGTAGCGGCCGAAACCAGGACGAATAGCAGCGGTGTTGCGAAGGCTCGGCTGTTCACGCGCCGACTATGATACTCCAGCCTTTACTGAGCGACCCGCATGATGTCCGAAGCCAAATGCCCGAAGGCCTCGTCCAATTGCGATTCGTTGTCAGCGCGCACGTACATCCCTGCCGGGCGATCGGCTTGGAAAGCCGTGCTCGCACCCGTATTCGCCACTCGATTCATCAATTCATCTTCGGCGGAGCCAATCGTGTTGCTAAGCCCGATGGCGAAGGTGATCAATTCCAGGCCGCGGCTGTTGGCGTCATTGCGCGCCCGGCGGGCGGCGCTATCCAAGGCATTGATTCCGGCATTAACGATGGTTGAATTCTGGTCGATGCGGATGCGACCGCTATTCTGGTTAACGGGTTTGTAGCCCAGCAGCGAGTTGCCGAAGATGTCTATCTGATTGTCGGTCATGCCAACGTTAGCCCGGGTGAGCGCGACGATATCGGTGGGCACATTCTGGGCGCCATTGGTGTAGTATCTGCATCCATCGCTGCCGGAGATGAAGCGCTGATCGCTGGTGACCGGCGGCGCACCCGTCGGATCGGCGCGGTAGATGCCGAGTACGGAGGCTCCGTTGGACGAAGGCGCGATGACACCTGCCTTGGCAGCGGTACTCGAACAATAGCCGCCCTGCACTTCCATATTCGTCACATGCACCGTGTTCGGTTGCCCGTCCGTGAAGAACAGCAACACATTCAATACACCGGCCTCGGGATTCGCGATCAAAGCCTGATACCCCGTCCAGTATGCGGCCGCCGAATTGGTGCCGCCGATGCAGTTGATGTTGTTGATCATCGACGGCAAGGTGGTGCCCGAAGTCGTCTTGAAGTTCGTCGCGATCGGAAAGTCGGTCCGATAGGAAGTGCCGAATGTGATCAGGCCCAGTTGATCGCGGCCATCGACGAAAGCGTCGGTGAATCCGTTAGCCGCTACGCGGAGATCGTCGCAGGAACCGCTGTTGGCCAATGAGCCGGACCGGTCAAGGACCATTATGATCTTCACTTCGCGCCGGCTCGTCTCGGCCATCGCCGAAACGCTGACGCTGTTGACGCCAATCATCTTCATGAAGTAAGTGGGGGCGGCCGCCGTGGAAGCGACATTGACAACCAGCGTACGTGGTTGAGGCGACGCGGGAAAGGTTACCACCGGATCGGGAGCCGTCAGTGGAACCCACGCCGCGTTGATATTCGCCCGGAAGTAGCGCTTAGCCGTAGTCTTCGCCATGTCTTGTTGAGCGGTCGGCGAAAGCCCGCGGCTGTACGCTTGCACCGCCGACACAGCCGCGGCGTCGGTGGCTGACTGCAACATCGCCCGTACCGAATACACCACGGCTCCGTCGATAGCCAAGCCTACGGCGGGGATGACGATGAACATGAGCGCGCACGCCATGATCATCAGCACGACACCCTTACGTTTTTTTGCGGATAAATTGCGCTGCATTGGCGGTCTTCCTCTTAATACACTGAGATGTTATAGACGCCCGTGTTTTCCTGGAAGCCAGGCAAGTCGAAATCGGGCGAATCGAAATAGGTCTCGGCCACGAACGCGTACTCGTTCTCGGTCAGTTGCATGTATGGGAACGTCGCGATGGCCGAATCGTCGGTAAAGTAATTGAGAACTGAGCCATCGGGTTGGATCAAGAGAGACGCCGGAGCGCCAATGGAACTGGCGCGCAAGGAAGGGTCGCCGATCGTCAATCGCTGCACGATCACATGAGTGTTGGAGTTGCAGCCGGTTGGATTTCCCAGCGCCACACACTTGGATGCCGGAATCCAGGTAATCTTCGAAAGGTAGACGATGCCTAGTCCGCCCGTGTTCGCCAACCCCAGGCCCTGCCCCAACCGGATCAGAATGTTTCGGTTAAACGTAGCCGAGAAGTCGACTCCGCGCACATACATTGAGCCTGCATCGCGGTTGACTTGGGCGGTCTGGATGCTTCGGCCTATATTAAGGCCAACCACCACCGTGCCCATCAGCATCCCTACCATCGGCAAACCTAGCAGCGCAAGCTCGATAATGGCGTTGCCTCGCTGGCGCTTGGCTCGCAAGCGCCGGAACATCCGAGTCGAACGCGCTTCAGTATCCTTCTGCATTTTGCCTATCCTCATGGCGCCACCGGCCTCGTAACGTTTCTCGGCAGAGTCTCCAACCGATCGGCTGACCGGATATTGAACGAGATCGGGCCCGCCGAACCCCAAATCGGCAGGATCCAACTCCAACTGTGGTTCACGATCGCCACTTCGATAATGTTGCCGTCCGCATTCTTCACCCCGCCGGTGACCTCCACAAAGGTCGTGGGGTTGTAGAATTTGATCTCGACCTTGTTCATGCCAACCGTGCTCTGCTCCAGAAATCCGGCGCTGTTCTGAATCACGATCCGTTTGATCGAGTCCGTGTGGTTGTACGGACTCATGGTTCGGAAGGTGGTTCCGTAGCGCACCCCTTCTCGCGTGGCGTTAGTGAACGCGCTGCGCAAGAAGATTGGCATAGCGATATCGACGATACCGAGCATCAATACGAACAGCGGCCAGAAGGCCAGCGAGAACTCGACGAAATACGAACCCCGCCGCCGCCGGCGCTGAAGTGTGGACTTAGACAGCTTTTTCATTTTCAGACTCCGTGTCTGCCAGATAGGACGTCCCAGCTAGCCCATTTCCTGACAAGGTACTCCCCACTAGGTTCATTTCGCAGGCCAGTCCGGTGTCCTACTTAGGTGTTCTGGCTAAATATTGCCGCTTCGAAGGTCGATGTCGAAAGTAATGAAGGTTCGTGCCCCTCCGGCGCTCGCACCCCTCGAGCTTCGCCTGGACGAAGAGTATACTCTCGCTACGCTTTCCCGTGCCATGGCCCGCACTATATCTGCCGCCGATTCCGCGGTTTTTTCCTCGCTCGATGCCGAACTCAATGCGCTGTACGAAGAACACTCCGCCCCTCTGGTGAGGTATGCGAGCTCTTATGCCCGCGACCCGGAGGCTGGCCGCGACGCTGTCCAGGACGCCTTCATCCGGTACTTCGAACTGCGCCGGTCTGGCGCGGACGTGGGTCAACCCAAAGCTTGGCTGATTACAGTTATCAGGAATTGCCTCAACGATCGGCATCGGCGAGGCAAGCGGTTGGAAGAGTTCGATGCGGCGGCCACTGGCGAAAGGTACCAGCCGCAGGCCACGATCGGCGGCGCTGGGTTTGAGGAAGCCGAATCAGCCCGTTGTGGGAATCGATCGCGAAGATCGTGACGCCCAGAGAACTTGCCTGTCTGCGCCTGCGCGCAGCCGGCTTCACATATGCCGAAATCGGAGAGGCCATGGGCGTTCAATCGGGAACGGTGTCGGCTTTCGTTACGCGCAGCCGTGAGAAGGCCCGGCCGATTCTCAATCCCCAACCGTGGGGCGCGGGTCGAAGCCCGGCAAAATAACTGCGCGCAATCGCGATATACTCACGGCAGCATTTTTTATAGGAGCATTGACCGATGAAGACGCGCGCTTTGTCCGCTTGTACCGTCCTACTGGCCTTCGGCCTGTCAGGCTGGGCCGCCGAATCGAAACTGCCTGCCCCGGCCGCCATGAAGGTGGACTTCGACCGTCACGTGCGGCCGTTGCTCGCCGCTAAGTGTTCCGGATGCCACGGCCCGAAACAACAGCAATCGGGCTTGCGTCTCGACAAACGGCAAAACGCCTTGCGGGGTGGCGACTATGGCCCGGTCATTGTGCAAGGCAAGAGTGCCGAAAGCAAATTGATTTTGCGCCTGGTCAACGGCGACGGAGGCATGCAGATGCCGCCCACCGGCGCGCTCGAAACCACTGAGATTGCGATGTTGCGCGCTTGGATCGATCAGGGCGCCGATTTCGGCGACGCCGAATTGAAGGAAGAGAAGCCGAAGGTGGCTGACCCTAAAGTGACTGAATTGATCGGGGCGGTCAAGAGCTTGAACTTGCATGCGGTCGAGACGATGTTGCTGGCTGATCCTGCACTGGCCAAGGGTCAAGATGCGGGCGGTTCGACGGCGCTTCATCATGCTGCCGCCTACGCGACGCCTGCGATTTTGAAGGTGCTGCTCGACGCCGGCGCCGATGTCAAAGCTGAGAATCGTTTCGGCCAGCAACCGCTGCACTGGGCGTTCGCCAGCCGTGAGAAGGTGAGTCTGTTGCTGGAGCGGGGAGCCGGCGTCAATGCCCAGGCCCACGATGGCCGCACTGCGCTGTATCAGGCCGCCTCGCAGCATCACTCCACTGCCGTGCTTGAGCTGCTGCTGGAAAAAGGGGCCGATCCGAATCTGGCCACCACCAACGGCCGCACACCGCTGATGGCCGCCGCAGCGGGCGGGGAAGCGGGCATGATCCGCATGCTGATTCAGAAGAAGGCGAAGGTGAACCTTCATAGCGGCACCGGGTCGGTGGCGCTGATGGATGCCGCCGCCAGCCGGAACGCCGAGGCCGTGGCGCTGCTGCTTGCCAATGGCGCGGACGTGAATGCCAGGACCAAGCGCAACCAGACCTCGCTGGCGATGGCTGCGACTTTCGGATCCGAGGATATCGCGAAGATGCTGCTCGACAAAGGCGCCGAAGTGAACGTGCGCGACGAGCGCGGTTACTCGCCGCTGATGTACGCCGCTTACTCGGAGACGATGCCCGCAGGTATCGTACGCATGCTGTTGGCCAAGGGGGCCGAGACCAATCTCAAAGGGGAAGAAGACGAAACGCCGTTGACGCTCGCGGGCAAACGTGGCGATACCGAAGTGGCCCGGCTGCTCGGTGTGCCCGAAGAAATTCGCCAGCGTGGCGGCGTAGCCAAGGTCAAAGAGAACTCGCAATTCCGCACGCCCGCCGCCGCCGTGACGCAGGCTCTGGCCGTCCTTGAAAAGCAGAGCCCGGTCTTCGTTAGGAAAGCCGGCTGCAATTCCTGTCACAACCAGTTCTTGCCCGCCGCCGCCGCCGCGATGGCGCGGGACCGCGGCATCCCCGCACCGGCGTCGATTGCCGAGCTTTCGCTTGACCTCGCTGAAAAGTATCCTGAGCGCGCCATTGATATGACCGTCGCCGCCATCGGTAGCCTTGGCTATGAGCTATTCGGATTTGCGGCGCGGAGTCGCCCGGCCGACGAATACACCGATGCCTCGGTTCACTACGTGAAGGCAGCGCAGAATCCACAGGGATATTGGCAGACCACTGGCAACAGCCGTCCGCCCATGACCTCCGATGACTTCATCACGACGGCCATGGCGGCCAATATCCTGCGGGTCTACGGACCGGCGCGTGAAAAAGCCGACACCGCCCGGAGGCTGGCTAGCGCGGCGGCTTGGCTTGACGCCGCCAAACCCAGGACGACGCAAGAGCATTCGTTCCGCGTGTTGGGCTTGGCTTGGTCTGGTGGTTCTGCGGCTGCGATTCTGCGCGCCACCAAGGGGTTGATCTCGACACAACGGCCCGACGGCGGCTGGGCGCAATTGCCAACCATGGCTTCGGACGCTTACGCAACCGGCGAAGCGCTGTACGCGTTGCATCTCGGTGGCAAATTGCCGGTGAATGACGCTGTCTATCAAAAGGGCTTGCAGTATCTGCTGCGCACCCAGGCGGCGGATGGATCATGGCACGTGAAGACCCGCGCGCTGCCGTTCCAGCCGTACTTCGATAGCGGCTTCCCTTACGCCAAAGATCAATGGATTAGCGCTGCTGGGACCAGTTGGGCGGCGATGGCGTTGTCACTGACGGTGGAGCCAACCAAGGTCAGCCGCCGCTAGCCCAAAGCTCGGAACTGAGCCGGGAGCGTTAGCGACCGGTCTGAAAACGCTCCGGCGCCCACGGTTCACTAAGCGGCTAGCGGTGCGGCTGTTGGGAACATCAATAGCGTGGCCGGCCGCAGTTTTATGGATTTCGCCCCGCGTGCGGCCGCTGGCCGAAACGGTCGCGGACCGAGTGTGCGACCCGCTTGCACCGCCCGCAGTTCGCGTAACGCCGCAAAAAAAGCACGGTCATGTTTGTACTGGTTCGAACCGAAGCTCAAGCGGCGGTTCACGGCCGCAGCCACGGCCGCCCGAAAAATCTCTTCTTCCAAAACGCCTCTCGGATCGAGCTCACGGCGGAGTTCGTTCTGCAGGTTGTCAAAGCGCGGTGTGACGAGTTCCATATTCGTTCCCCCTCGCACGACGTTGTAACATGCGGTGTGATCGAATCGGGGTCACCCCGACGGGGGTAAATGCGGCTAAACCTAAGCTGGCCCAGCGAATAGGGGCGGGAAAAATAATCTGCGAATCTGTGAACGCTATCCGCCGGATATTGCGGCGCCGGTTGGGTTATAATTCCGCAATGCGTGACTACGCCCGCTTCAGTTCTAACGCCTTGCTCGTTGCTGCCGTCGCCGTGTCGACGCTGGCCAACGCTCAATCGATTTCCGGCGATCTAGTCGTGAACGTCGCAGACCCGTCCTCCGCCTCAGTGGCCGGAGCCAAGCTGATTCTGACTGACGTCGACACCAAAGTCCGCCAGGAATTGACCACCGATTCGCTCGGCAACGGTCTGTTCCTTCAACTCAAACCCGGCCTGTATAAGCTTGAAGCCACAGCCGCCGGATTTCAAACGCGAGCCGTCAACGACATCCGCATCCAGGTTGGCCAGCGTGCGCGCGTCAACGTTGAGATGGCGGTCGGCCAACTCACCGAATCCGTAACTGTATCGGCAGCCGCCGCGACGCTCCTCAATAGTGAAAGCGCGGCGATCGGGCAAGTGATGGACCACGCCGCCATCGTCAACTTGCCCTTAAGCGGCCGCAACTTCCTCCAATTGGCCGCCCTGACTTCTGGCGCCGTTCCGATCGGTATCGGCAATTCCCCGCTACTTCATGGACCGGACGCAGCGACACCACGCTCTCGATTGCGGGCGGGCGTGAATCCAACAACAGCTTCCTCCTGAATGGTATCGAAACCCGGAACGCGCGCTTCGGTAGCGTCGGGATCCGGCCATCGATCGAAGCCATTCAGGAATTCAAAGTCCAACGCTCGACCTTCGGCGCGGAGTTTGGGCGAAGCTCGGCGGTGATTAACACAACCCTGCGCAGTGGCACGAATGGCTTGCACGGCAGCGTGTTCGATTTCTGGCAGAATCGCGAAATGAACGCGACGGATTTTTTTCTGAACAGGACAGCCCGCGCCAATCCGCCGCTTAACTTTCACAACTTCGGCACGGCGGTCGGTGGTCCCGTCGTCATCCCCAAAGTCTACGACGGCAAGAACCGCACCTTCTGGTTCTTCAACTATGAGGGACAACGGCAACGCTCCAGCGCCGCCGCCACGGCGCTCTATCCATCGCTCGCGCAATTGGGCGGCAATCTGGCCGACGATAGCGCCGGCACCGGCATTCTGCCGCGCAGCTCTGGCCTCTGCCAGGCGAATGCCACCGCTCGCCGTTGCGTCGATGTGATCGACCCAGGCTCCGGCCTGCCGTTTCCCAACAACGTCATTCCCGCCAATCGCATCGATCCCACCACCAAGCTGGCGCATCAATTCATCCCGGCCCCCAACGTGAACGTACCTGCGGGTGCGGTCAATTTCCCAACGTTCAACACTGTCGGCACGCCCAGCCAGATTAATGACTGGGATCAGTACAACGTCCGGCTCGACCATCAGATTTCCACCCGTGACATGATCTTCGGCAGCTTCTCTTACTCCAACGAAGACCGCGACATCAAGGCGCTTCGCCCGCTTGGCGGCGAAGGGTTTCCGCTGAAGAACCGGCTGGTCACCACCACTTGGAATCACACAGTCAGCCCGACGATGCTCAACGAGTTCCGCTTTGGATTTAATCGCAGCGTCACTTATCGCCTGTCGGAGACATCCTTCACCAGGGACTACGCCAAGGAGATTTTCAATCTCAAGAACATCGCCACTCAGCCGATCGTCTACGGAGTGCCTGCCTTCAACCTCGGCTCGTTTAGTGCCGTGGGTTCGATTTCCCAGGCCATCGGCGCGACGGATGAGAACATGCAGTTCACCGACAACTTCAGCGTCATTCGTGGCAAACATAATTTCCGCACCGGGTTCCAGATCAGCCGTCAAGCCTACTTCCAAGTTACTAACTTCAGCGGTAACCCTAGCTTCACTTTTGATGGCCGCTATAGCGGTTTGCAAACGACCGTGGGAACCGGGCTCGCCGACTTCCTGCTCGGCGTCCCTTCCGCCGCCGGCGGCGCCGTGGGCGATGGACAGCAGGACATGCGCAGCACTTTTTACGGAGTGTATCTGCAGGACGACTGGCGCATCCGTCCGAACTTCACGATCAACTTCGGGCTTCGTTATGAATTCGCCCAGTCGCCCGTCGAGATCAACAATCACAGCCTCTTCTTCAGTACCGAGTTACGAAAGGTAGTGCTCGCCGGACAAGGCGTCCGCCCCGATATCGTGGATCCCGACTACAACAACTGGGCCCCGCGCTTCGGCTTCAATTGGAATCCCAAGTTCATTAACAACTTCGTGGTCCGCGGCGGCGCCGGCATCTTCTACGCCACCGACAACTTCAACGAAGAGCAGTTTAAAGTGAACGGCCCGCCCTTCTTCCAGGCGCAGACACTTGTTGGCGACATCCGCACCCCGAACCTGTTCATGCGCGACATGCTGCCCTCGTTTGCCACCTCGCCCGCCATCAGCCCGTTCTCGTTTGACCGCCTCAATCGCACGCCCTATGTGATGCAGTGGAGCTTTGGGTTGCAGAAATCCTTGAGCTCGGACTGGCTGATTGAGGCCTAGTATGCCGGCAGCCGCGGTAACAAACTGCCCCAGCGCCGCAATCTCAACCCGGGCGACATCGATCCTTACGGCACGACCCCTATCGCCAACCGTATTCCGTTTCCCGGCTTCGGACCCGGCATGTTGCTTAATTACAACGGAGGCTGGTCCAGTTACAACGCACTTACAGCCAAGGTCGAACGGCGTTTCGCGCGAGGCCTCTATCTGTTAGGTTCCTACACCTGGCAGAAGAGTCTCGATCTCGGCGCCACGGATGATTTTTCGACCATTTCGCGCGAGTACAAGAAGTGGGATAAGGGCCGCAGCACCTTCGACGTGCCCCACCGTTTCGTCGCCAGTTTTGCCTATGAATTGCCGTTCGGGCGCGGTAAGCGGATGGGAGGCGGCATGAGCAAAGTTGCAGACCTGTTGGTGGGCGGCTGGCAAACCAACGGCATCCTTACCTTCGCGCAAGGACAGTTCCAGACGCTCAATCTCGGTTCCGATTGGATCCAGGTCGGGAGCTTTTCGAAATCGATCCCGAACGTGATTGGCGATCCTTTCGCCGGCCGTACTCTGCCCGATCGTTACTGGAACCCCGCTGCATTCGATTTTCCGCGCGACGCCCAGGGCACTCGCATTCGCGTCGTGGGCAATGCCGGCCGGAGCACTTATCAGCAAAAAGGTCTGAATAACTGGGATCTGAGCATGTTCAAGAACTTCAAGGTTACCGAGCGCTTCACCACGCAGTTCCGCTGGGAGACTTTCAATAGCTTGAATCACACTCAGTTCGGTAGCGCCAATCTCAACACACAGGCCGCCACTTTCGGCGCCATCACCAGCACCCGAGTTACTGCACGGCGCATGCAACTCGGGCTCAAAGTGCTTTGGTAAAGCGGTACCGTCCTATCGCGATTTCCACTTAGAGGCAAGCTGCGAGAGCTTATCCTCCATCGTCGGCTGGGGCGGCGGTTGCCGTCGCTCCGGCCGCGCCCCAGGTGTACGCGGAGGCCCGCCCACCGGAGCCATCAGCGTCTTCATCGAAAGCGCGATGCGCTTGGCCTTCGCATCCACCGTCAACACCTGCACCTTGACGATCTGCCCCACCTTCACCGCTTCGCTCGCGTCCTGGATATAGCGATTGGATAACTCGCTGATGTGGACCAGCCCGTCCTGGTGTACGCCGATATCGACAAACGCGCCGAACTTAGTCACGTTCGTCACCACGCCTTCCAGCTTCATGCCCACCTGCACGTCGCCGATTTCTTTGACGTCGTCGCGGAAGCTCGGCGCCACAAACTGATCGCGCGGGTCGCGCCCCGGTTTGCGCAATTCCTCCACGATGTCTTTGAACGTGTACACGCCCACTGCCGCCGGCTGCATGCCTTCCTTCTCAAGCTGGTCGATCAGATCCTTGCGCCCAATCAACTCACTCGGCGGCACGCCTAACTTCGCGGCCAACTGGCCGACGGCTTCATAAGACTCCGGATGCACCGCCGTCGCGTCTAGCGGGTTCTCACCGTCGCGTATGCGCAGGAATCCCGCAGCCTGTTCAAACGTCTTCGGACCGATGCCGGAAACCGCGTTCAACTGCACTCGCGACTTGAAGCGTCCATGCTCGTTGCGATACTCGACGATCTTCTGCGCCGTGCGCTCGCTGATTCCCGCGACGTAACGCAGCAACGCCCAAGACGCCGTGTTCAGATCGACGCCCACGCGATTCACGCAACTCTCCACCACCGAATCGAGCGACAACTGCAACTGCCGTTGATCGACGTCATGCTGATACTGACCCACGCCGATCGCCTTCGCGTCCACTTTAACCAACTCTGACAGCGGATCCTGCAACCGGCGGCCGATCGAGATCGCACCGCGCACCGTCAAGTCGAGCCCCGGAAATTCCTGGCGTGCAATGTCCGACGCTGAGTACACCGAAGCGCCCGCCTCGCTCACCACCACGCAAAACAGGCCTTCGATTTTCGATGCCGATAACATCTCCCGCACGAATGATTCGCTCTCGCGCGACGCCGTGCCGTTGCCAATCGCTATGGCTTTGACGCCATACTTAACGATCAAAGCTTCCAGCGTTTTCGCCGAGCCGGCTTTGTCTTTCCGGGGTTCGTGCGGATAGATGATGGTGTCTTCCAGGTACTTGCCCGTGTCGTCGATCACCGCCACCTTGCAGCCCGAGCGCAACCCCGGATCGAGCGCCAACACCGTCAGCCGCCCCGCCGGCGCGGCCAGTAGTAGATTCTGCAGATTCTCGCGGAAGACCTTGATCGCTTCCTCATCCGCCCGCCGCTTCAACTCCAGGCGAATATCGGTCTGGATCGACGTATTGAGCAGCCGCTTCCAGCAATCGTCGATCGCCAGTTGCAGTTGCGGCGTCCAATCGCCCGCCGTCCGATGAATCCTGCTCGACAACTCCGCCGTGGCCGCCGCCGCGTCCATCTCGATCGTGAAGAACAAAATGTTTTCGTTCTCGCCTCGCCGGATCGCCAGCATACGATGCGAAGGAATCGTCTTGGCCGGTTCACGCGCGTCGTAATAGAGTTTGAACTTGCCGTCCGGATCCTCGCCGGAATCCATCTTGCGGCTCGCCACAACCCCGGTGCTCATCATCATTTCGCGCAACGCTTTGCGGTAGTCGGCGTTCTCGCCGATCGTCTCGGCGATGATATGCCGCGCGCCTTCCAGCGCCTCTTCCACATTCGCCACGCCCTTCTCGGCATCGACGAATCCCGCCGCCAATTCCAGCAACGAAAGCGCCTGCGCTTCCTGATTCCAGATATAGTCCGCAACAGGCTGCAGGCCTTTCTCGCGCGCGATGGTCGCCTTGGTGCGCCGCTTCGGCTTGTACGGCAGATACAGATCTTCCAGTTCGCTCTTGTCCAGCGTCTTCTCAATCCGGGCCTTCAACTCCGGTTTCAGCTTGCCTTGCTCTTCAATGGAAGCGAGAATCGTCGCGCGCCGGTCTTCAAGATCTCGAAAGTAGCCGAGCTTGTCTTCAATGAGGCGGATCTGTACCTCGTCAAGATTGCCGGTTTGCTCTTTGCGATACCGTGCGATGAACGGCACCGTGCCGCCTTCATCGAGCAATTCGATGGTGGCAACCAGGCTCTTCAGCGAGACCGTGATTTCCTGTGAAACGTGGAGGAGGACGTGCGCGGGAAGCGCTTTCTTTGGATCGGTCATGTACGGGTAGACTTCCATCCTAGCGCGCCGTAACCGGTGGACTGGGATACAATCGTCCCGGTGCGAAAAAATCGACCCGGTCGCTCTCTCTGGACTCTTGGACGTGTGGATGCGCGGAGACGAAGATGAACAGCGCGAGACCTTTGCCTATCTCCGTCAGGCGCTGGATGAGGATCGCCCCGAAGGTTACAAGCTCTTTCCATGAGTCTGACCGTCCTCCTGGACGCCGGTCCGATGGGGATGATCACGAACCCAAAGATATCTCCTGAGAATGAAGCTCGTAAAAAATGGCTTGCCTCGCTCGCCTAGAGCGGCGCTTTTATTCTGCAGGCCGCCGAAGTTTGGGCGGCTGCCCGCAAGATGGGACGGCCATCGGCCAGTAACGGGGTGCTGGATGCCGACATGATCCTCTCCGCCCAGAGGGCTGACCAGTTCCTCTACGCTGCACCGTTCAGGGAAGAATCATCGCCGCGTGCCTACGTGGGAAAATCACAAAGATGGTCAGCCACCAAGTCCTCGCTCTCCAGCTACCGGTTGAGACGGAGGAGATGTATGGGGTCTTCAGTCCGGATCGATCTCGTCTATTGACGGGAGGCGATGGGGCTAGTCCCAAAGCTCATATTTGGAATATCGAGACCGGAACTTGTCTTCAGGTGTTCAACGGACACAAAGAACCTGTCGCGGCTCTCGCCTGGGCCGGGGATCAACGGTCGGTGGCCTCGGGTGCTTTCGATCGATGCGTACGCCTCTGGGACGTGGCATCAGGTGAGTGTCTTCGTGTTTTATCTGGTCATCGGTCTTACGTCCGCTCGGTGGAATTCAGCCAGTCGCGAGAGCGAATCCTCTCTGGATCCGGGGACGGAACTATCCGGCTTTGGGATTTGGCGACCGGCAAGATGCTGCAAGAATTCCAGGGCCATAGGGACGGGGTCTATCATGCTGTTTTCGACCCAAGCCAGACTCGGATCCTGTCAGGAGGGCGCGACCATACCATCAGGCTGTGGAAAATCAGTACGGGACAATGCTTGCGATCGATTGCGGGGGCCTATGTGCAGTGTCTCGCCTGGCATTCCGACCGGCGACGTTTCCTTTCATGCGCCAGAGACATCCGCCTCTGGGACTCGGAGACCGGCGAATCCCTGCGGGTGTTTGAGGGGCACAGGGACACAATTCGATCCGTCGCTTGGAGTCACGATCAGCGCCACATCCTCTCGGCTTCCCATGATCGCTCTGTGCGGATTTGGGAAGCGGAGACGGGCCGCTGTATTGAAGTGCTTCCGGGCCACGACGAGTGTGTTGTCAATGCAGTCTGGACCCTGGACCGCAGGTCCGCGATTTCCTGCGACTCCAGCGGTGGACTGCGCGCGTTCACAGTGGACGCAGCATCCAATTCCGAGGCAAACTAAACCAACCCCTCGAGAGCCGCGCAGGGACACTTGAAATGGTATGTGCGGCCACATTCGGACTGTTTAAGCGGATGCACGAACCAACTCACTCACCTTGCGCGACGCCGTCGGAAAGCGCTCCAACCCTACGCCCAACACATCATCGGCCACCGTCAAATACAAATCGCCAATGGTCCCCGTAGTCCGCGTATGCACGCCCGTGCGCAACGAACCCACATGCCCGGCGACGATCATCGACAGCCCGTTGTTCTTGTGGTCGTTCGCTTCGGCGTGCTCGTGGATGTAGAGCAAGCAAGTCCGGTCCAGCAGCGTTTGGCTGCCCTCGCGAACCGACCGCAACTTGCCCAGCAGATACGCAAACTCCTCCACATGCCACCGGCAAATATCGCGCATGATGCGCTGCCCGTTGGGACCGTCGGCCCCCGGAGCCTGGCCATCCCGATGTGTATAGTCGTGATGCCGCGCCGCGGTGTAACCAAGCCACGGGAACCGCGAAAGGCCCTGGCACTTGGTCAGCATGTACGACGCCACCCGCGTCTGATGCGTGGCGAATGCATGCACCAATAGATCCGACTGCAACTTCGCGATGCGTGGCCAATCCTTCATGTCGCCATCGTACTGCGGCTCGTCCACTTTGTAGTATTGCGGCGGGAGCGTGGAAATCGAGCGCTCAAGATCGCGCACGGCATCGAGATGCTCACTCACGCGCTGCTGATCTGCCGCGCCGATCTGCTTTTTCAGCGTCACCGCATCCTGCCGCACGGCATCCAAAACGCTCTTCTTACGATTGATCCACCCAAGCTCGCGTTGTCCGAACAACCGGTCGAAAAGTTTGTGCGGCAGCATCTCTGGCGGCAGCGGGCGATCATAGCCCGCCCAGCTCATGTTGCGCTGGACGCTTTCGCCGAACGACTCTTGCGACACGCCGATCTCTAGCGAGCGGAACCGTGAGTTGGCGCCGATCTTCGCCGCAATCGCCTGATCGAACGAAGCCCCGCCAGAGCCGCGTCCGGTGAATTGCGTGCCGGAAACCAGCGCACTCATTGAGCGGTGATGATCGTTGCCCGGACCTGGCATGCGCGCGGCGGGGCTGTCGATGCCGGTCACGACGTGAATGTCTTTGCGGAACGAAGCCAGCGGCGCGAGGCACGGCGTGAGTACGAAATCCGAGCCGGTCTCCGAGGGAATCCAATACTTCTCGGGAATGCCGTTGCCGTTGAACCAGAAAACGAAGCGGCTCTCGATCGGCGCCTGTTCGGCGGCATACATCGTGCCAGCGGAGTTGAACATCGCCTGCAGCGGCGGCAGCGCCAATGCCACCGGCCGTGCGGCGGCGATGCCCTTCAATAGCGTCCTGCGGCTTAGTGCTTTCATGGTTTCCCTTGCTCCTCGACCGAACCGGCCAACGCCACTATCATATCTTGGAACCGGAAACCCGATTCGCGAAAGCGCGCCGTCACGCGCTCGATCACGGGCCGGTCTGCCGCCGTCTCATGCCGTCCCATTGCGAAGCGGAAATATTGCTTCACGACGCACTCCTGGCATTGCGCATTCGCCGCCAGTATCGGCCCCAGCTCTTTCGGCGACTTAAACTCGGAGTTCTCGATGCCCGTCACCCAGCCCGAATTGTCGATTTCGGCTTCGACGACTTTGTTGTCTTGCTTGCGATCGTATTTCGGCAGCTCGACCCGAGCCTTCTCGCGCCGCGCGCCGGAGCCGTCGAATTTCTCCAGCCCAAACCCGATCGGGTCAATCAAATTGTGGCAACTGGCGCAAGAGGGATTCGTCAGATGGACGCGTAGCTTGTCGCGATTGGTGAGCGCCACCACATCGGCTGCCGGAAGGTTCGTGTTCACGCCGGGCGGCGGTTGCGGCACCTGTTGGCAGAGGATATGTTCACGTACGAATAACCCGCGCGCGGTGATCGAGGTATCGGCCGGCTTGCCGGTGAGCGAAAGGAATGAGCCGTGCCCTAACACGCCGCCGCCCCGATCGCTCGTATCTGGAAACGCGACCTTGGCAAACTCCTCGGGCGGCGCCGGCAGCTTGTACAGCGCGGCGAGATCCGAATTCAGAAACGTGTAATTCGCCGTGTAGAACTCCATGAAGCTGCGATTGTTCCAGATAAGATCCGCGGCGAGGCGGCGAGTTTCTTCCGTCATCGCCAGCGCCAGTTCGCGGTTGAATAGCGGGAAAGCCCGGCGCTCCTTCACCATCGTTACGATCGAGTCGAACCGGAACCACTGCGCAATGAATTCGTCTGCGGCTTGGCGTGCGCGCGGGTCCGTCAGCATACGCCGCGCCGTCGCTTCGATCCCCGCAGGCGTGTCGAGTGCGCCGCGTTCGGCGGCCGTGATGAGCGCCTCGTCCGGCATCGTATCCCAAAGCACGTAGGAGAGCCGCGCTGCCCGCACGTAAGGCCGCAACTCCGGCTTAGCCGCAGTTTCCGAGCGATACAGAAAGGCCGGCGATTGCAGCATCGCCTCCATTGCCAACTTCGCCTTGCCCTGACGGTACAACGCGCCGTATCTCGTCAACTCTTCCGGCGTCAACGGCCGGCGAAACGCGCGCTTGCCAAAGTCGCGCACGAACTGCGGACCTGGGTCGCGCCCTTCCCAATTTGCCGCCAGCTTCTCCGCCGCCGCCGCGTAGTTATCGGCCAGGATCGGCGAAATACTTTGTCCCTGATACTGAGTCTTGAAGCCGTCGATAAAATCTTCGACCGGGAATTGGCGCGATGGAAATGTGCGGTCGCCCAGCAAATCGCGGACGGTGTTGTCGTACTGCGAATGGGTCAGCCGCCGGAGCACGGTCTTCGCTCCTGCCGCGCGCGAATATGTGCGTCGGGCCACCGGCGCGGTTGTGACCAAGTGATCTACCCATCGCCGCAGCGTGGCCTCTTCTGGCGATCCCGGCTTGATCCGCGGCCCGCCGCCATGTTTCACTCGCATCGTCGGCTTGGCCAGCAGTAACGAATCTTCCGGTTTGCGCGTATCGACCAGCGCGCGCAGCCCATCGCCGAAGCCTTCGACTTCATCGGCTGCGGCGTCCTTTTCCGGGAACACCAACCGTGTGGTGGAAGCTACGCCATTGGGTTGATGGCACCCGGCGCACTCGGCCTTCTCGAGCAACGGCATCACGTCGCGAACAAACGCAGGCTGTTGTGCCGCTACGGCAACCGCACAGGCGAACAAGACGATCGGCGAGCGCATGGGATCGACTATCATTCTATATCCAGCCCATCACATGAATCTCTCGCATCTTTTCGATCTCTCCCTGGTCGGCCGTCGCGCCACCGTCGGCTTGGAGTGGCAGGGCAGGCAATACACGTTCGGTGAAATCGATATCCGTTCGAATCGCCTCGCCCACATTCTGCTCGGCCGGGGGCTCACGGCAGGTGACCGGCTCTGCGTCTATCTCGTCAATTCGCTCGAACTGATCGACCTCTATCTCGCCTGCGTCAAGGCCGGCATCGTCTTTGTGCCGATCAATATTCTCTACCGCGAGCGAGAGATTACGCACATCGTGGCCGACGCGGAGCCGCGCGCCGTCGTGACGATGGCGGAAGACTTTCCTGCCGTGCCAGTGCCGGTCTGGAAGCCGTCTGAACTGTCGGGTGAAGCGCTGAAGACGCGCCCGCCCACGGCGCTCGACGGCGATGCCCCTGCCGCGCTCGTCTATACGTCGGGGACCACCGGGCTCTCTAAAGGCGCGATTCTCACGCATAACAACTTTGCGGCCAACGCGATCAATCTGAATTTCTGCTGGCAGATCTCCGAAGTGGACCGGTTCCTCCTGGCGCTTCCGCTCTTCCATGTTCATGCGCTCGGCAACGGCCTCCACTGCTGGTTGGCGTCCGGGTGCCGCATGAGGCTACTCGAACGATTCGAACATCAAAAGGCCGCGCAGGAGTTCGCTGACTTCAAGCCCACGCTCTTCTTCGGCGTGCCTACGATCTACGTGCGCCTGCTCGACACCCCGCCCGAGACTGCGCGCGCCATGGCCACGAATATGCAGCTTTTTGTTTCGGGCTCGGCGCCGCTCGCGCCCCAGGTGCTTGAGGACTTCCGCGCCTTGTTCGGCCACACCATCCTCGAACGATACGGGATGACGGAAACGCTGATGAACATTTCAAATCCCTACCTCGGCGAGCGCCGCGCCGGGACGGTCGGTTTCCCGCTACCCGGGATTTCGTGCCGAATTGTTGAAGGCGAAATCCAGCTCAAAGGGCCGAACATCTTCGCCGGCTATTGGCGCCGTCCCGACGCAACTGCCGCCGCTTTTGACGACGGCTGGTTCAAGACCGGCGATATCGGCTCGTGCTCCACTGACGGCTACTACACGCTGCAAGGCCGCCGCAGCGATCTCATTATTTCTGGCGGCTTCAACATCTACCCTCGCGAAATCGAGGAGTTCCTGCTGGAGCAACCCGGCGTAGCCGAAGCCGCAGTTGTCGGAATGCCCGATCGCGTCCGAGGCGAAGTGCCGATAGCCTACATCGTGGGTGAGTGCGATGCCGCCCTGCTGGAAGCATCGTGCCGTGCTCAGTTAGCGTCGTTCAAAGTTCCACGCGCCTTTGTGTCCGTCGCCGCCATGCCGCGCACCGCGCTCGGCAAAGTCCAAAAACACCTACTACCAAAACCGGAGTAACCTGCATGACCACAGCTCAGGAAATTGCCGCTCTTTTTCGTCGCGACCTGCTCCGTCTGCGTGAGGAAGTGGAGGCCTTTGGCGACCAGTCGGCGTGCCTATGGACGGTCTTGCCAGGCGTGGCGAACTCAGCGGGAAATCTCGCGCTGCACATCGAAGGCAACCTCCGGGAATTCGTTGGCCGCCAGTTGGGTGGCATTGCCTACGTACGTGATAGGCCGCTGGAGTTCTCGACGAAAGACCTTGAGCAGTCCGAACTCTCTGCCCGTATCGGTTCGCTTGAAACCATGATTCCAGGCGTGATCTCAGGTCTGACCGAAGAGTCGCTCGCGGCCACCTACCCTGAGAATGTACTCCGCGAACCACTCAGCACTCGCCACTTTCTCATTCACCTGCATGGCCATCTGACCTACCATCTCGGCCAGATCGACTACCTGCGGCGAATCATTCTGGGCATCAATGCTTTGTAGCGCTCAACGCCGCCAATAACTTCTGTAAGAAACTATCGATCGAATCGTTGTCGATCCAGCGCACCACCGCCACGAGATCGTTCTCCGGGTCGCAATAAATCATGTTTGTGCCATTGCCAATATGTGCGTAACTCGATGCCGGCGCGCTGGGCCAGAGCTTCTTATCCGTATTGAGATACCAATTCATGAAGCCATACGTCCGCTGCACTGGCGTCGGTGTGCGGGCGAGTTTCACCCACTCCTCCGATAGCAGTTGGCGCCCGCCCCACTTGCCGTTGCGAAGCGTAAGCAACCCAAAGCGGGCGTGATCGCGCGCGCTGATCCATAAGCCACCGCCGAAGTGCGCTCCGCCCGCCACCGACTGCATCATGACTCCGTCGACATTCACCCACGAATTATCGTAGCCATACCAGCGCCACGTATTCGACGCGCCGATTGGATCCATGATGCGCTCCTTCAAGACCTGAGGCAGCGGCTTGCGCCAAACCTGTAACGCCGAAAAGGCGAGTAAGTTGACGCGTGTGTCGTTGTACTTGTAAGTCGTGCCGGGCTCGGCATGTTTGCGCATGCGATATTCGTTAAGCGCCGCATTCCCCGCCGGCGGACGGTCCGACCAATCCGGTTTTCCCCAGAGCGTGCCTTCCCAGTCGCTCGTCTGTCTGAGTAAGTGATCCCAAGTGATCTTAGCGTTCAGCCCCGAGTCGAATTCGCCATTGGTAACGTAACGGCTGACCGGGTCATGGATAGATTTGACCAAGCCCTGATCCACCGCCAACCCTACCGTCGTCGACAGATAGCTCTTGGTCGCGCTGAAAGTCATGTCGACTCGCCATGGTTCTCCCCATTCCGCGACCAGATAACCACCGCGCAGAATCACTCCGGTCATTTCGCCGCGCGGCTTGTATGGCCCCAGCGGAACGCCATAAGCCTCACGGCCGAAGGAGAGGTCGTGATTTAGACGCAGGTCGCGCGGAGCTTTATTTTCATGAGCCTTGGCGAAGGCGATCGCTGCCTCCAGCGAGGGCGCATCAAATCCCGCCTGCTCTGGCGTACGGCGTTGCCAATCGTCATGCGGGCCGGGATAATACGGTTGCGCCAGCAGAGCGGCGGCAAAAAACGGACTAAGGAAGAGCGCAAGTCGCACCCGTAGATGCTATCAAAAGCTCAGCGCCTGTGAAGGCGCACCAGCGTCTTGTCCAAGCTCGCGATATTCGGCCTGCCACACATAGCCATCGCGCGTGCCATTTCCGATTGCAATAGCTCGATCGCCTGTTGGACGCCCGGCGCGCCATAGGCCGCCAGTCCCCACAGCACCGGCCGAGTTACAACTACCGCCCGTGCGCCCAGCGCAATCGCCTTCAGAACATCGCTGCCCCGGCGGAATCCACCGTCAATCAGGATTGGCGCGCGTCCACCAACGGCGTCGACAATCGCTGGAAGCACATCAAGTGTTGATGCCATCCCGGAAACCGCCGGTCCGCCGCGATAGTTAGAAACGACAATTCCCTGAATCCCGCGCTCGACAGCGGCCTTCGCCTCAGCCGGATTCATCACGCCCTTCAACAAAAACGGAACGGAGAGTCCCTTGCGTAACTGATCCACCATCGCCCAATCGCCGCCGGTGAGCGCCACGGCTTTGCAGCCGCTGTTGACTGCTTCGTCGATCTTACCCCGCACCGCGCTAATGTCGGCGCCTGGGAATACCTGATACCAGAAGCCGGCAGCTTCGGGTGCAATCTTGGCCAACGCGACACTCGATCGTTCGCTGACAATCATGATCGCCTTCGCAGCCGCCGCGCCGCGCGCCATGGCCGATTCAGCCTCCGGATGAAACCGCTGCATCCCTTCAGCCGGCCCCGCTAGGATCGGCGCGAACAGCTTCTGCCCGAATAGATCGACACTCAAATCGAGACCCGTAGTGTCGACCATCACACGCGGCCGAAACGTCATCCGGTCAAACGCCGCGCGATCGCCGGAACCCGCATCGTCGATCGCCGCAAACGTGAAGCTATCTAGTTTCCGCCGCGCCATCGCCGCCATCTCGAACGTGTTGACCAGTTCGTTGGCGGGAGGAATTCGCCCAGCCGGTTCGCCGATCGGTTGCTGTGCCACCGCGATGCCCGGACTCATGCCGATCAACGCCGCCGCGCCCCGCCTCGTCATCGTTGCGCTCACGGAAAATCCGTTCTCACCAGACTGCGATTGATCGACGCGATCGTCGTGCGCCCGGTGGCAGCCATCGCCTGCATGAACTCGGCCTGCATGATCTCCAGAACTTTCTGCACACCCGGAGTTCCATACGCGCCCAAACCCCAGCGCGGAATACGGCCCAGGCAGACCGCGCTTGCTCCCAACGCCAAAGCCTTCAGCACATCGCTTCCGCGCCGGATCCCGCTGTCAAAAAGCACCGGCACGCGCCCGCGCACCGCGTCCACGATTTCCGGCAGCACTTCAAGTGACGACGGTCCATAGTCGAGTGAACGGCCGCCGTGATTCGAAACATACACGGCATCGATGCCATGTTCCAAACAAATCAGGGCATCCTCGGGTGTCAGAATTCCTTTGGCCACCATCGGAACTTTCACCAGCGGACGGATCTGATCGAAGAACTTCCACTCGTACCACAACCGGTTTTCATCGACGCGGTATGGATTGCGGGCGGCCCCGCGTGCGCCTGGGCCGCCGGCTCTCCGGAGCGGCGTCGCGTTGCGCCCGTGCAGAGCGCGCTCATACACCGAGGCCTGCTGATCGATCGTCACCACCACGGCGCGCGCGCCAGCCGTCTGTACCCGGTCCAGCACTTCCCGATTGGCTTCAAACTCCGCCTTCGGATAGAGCTGGAACCACAACGGTCCCTTGGCGGCCGTGGCAATCTTCTCAAATGGCAGGCTGGAGACGTTGCTGACGATCATCGGCGTCTGGGCGGCTGTGGCGCCCTGATAAGTCGCGATCTCGCCCTCGGGGTGGAGTTGCAGGTGTGCCGCCGTGGGCGACAACATAATCGGGAAAGCCGATGGAGTTCCTAAAATCGTCGTCGACGTCACCGGCGCGGCACTTGCCGCTAACGCGTCGGGGACAAGTTTAACCCAATCGAATGCTTCGCGGTTCCGGCGTAGCGTGAATTCGCTGCCTTCACCATAGGCCGTATAGTCGTAGCCCGAGCGCGGTAGCTTTGCGTGAGCGACAGCCTCGAAGTCGAGGCCGGTCAGTAACTCTTCCAGCTTGGGTATGCGGCTGTGATCGCGAAACGGATCCTGCTGAAAGGCCAGGAGCGGGGAACCGGCGATGAAACCGGCCATGGCTCGAATCGCTTCGCGCCGCTCCAGAACACGACTATTACGCATCACAATATCTTACTCGCCAAGCCGGCCCTTCACCGGCCTACGGTATGATCGTGGCCTTCTTGACGTAGTCCATGTTAGGAAACTCAGCCTTTAGGTAAGCATTGCCTTCGGCGGTGATCCGCGCTTGATCGGGCCGCTGCTCATACTCGGCGTTGATTGCCATCACTGCGCTCATGCCATCGGTAACACGCCCGAACGGCGTGAAACCTTGTGCGTCCAGCCGGCTGTTGTCGCCGAAGTTAATGAAGATCTGGCCCGTGCGCGTGCGCGGTCCCGCCGTCGCGAAAGTAACCGTGCCCGGCGTGTTCGAAACTCCTTGCGGATCGTCGTCGATGTTGCGCTTCCACTTTGTCGTCATCGCTGGATCGGCCGCCAAGCCAAACTGCACGACGAATCCCGGCACGACCCGAAAGAAGCGGGCTTCGTTGTAGAAGCCTGCCGTCACCAACTCATGGAAACGGTCCGCTCCCAGCGGCGCCCATCCCCGCACCACATCCACCGTGAAATTGCCTTTTGACGATTCAAACTGCACGCGAAAGCGGTCAGGCCCCTTCGCCGGTGTGACGATTCCTCCGGCCGCCTCATCTTCGCCGCTACCAGAGCGATTGCAGCCGGTCAACCCGGCCAGGAGTGTCAAAACAAAAATGAATCGCATTGTCGTCGTCCTCAAAGAGTAATTATCTCAATCCGCCGGCTGCAGTTCCAATAAGAATTCCACCAGCAGCGGGAAGTCCGGTCCGCGCTTCAACGTCCTAAGCGTCGCAGGCGCGCCAATATCGCATGGACGCCATTCGCATCCGCACCGCTCTCCCCCATCTTCGAAATGCGCCGCCACACCGCTGAGCGACAAGAACGGGTGAATTTCGAAGATCGCAATCCGCCCACCGGGAACAGGCACGTGCGGTGCTTGGCTCAGCGGCGTAATCAGGCCGCACACGTGTTCCAGCGTCAGAGAGAAAAGCGCGAGATCAGCCACCGTTGCCTTCACGCCTGGAATCGGTTCCGTCATGTCTTGGCGAAAAAGTTCCGCTTCAGGGCGCCGCCGTCGTGCGATCGTCGGCATACCCTCCGGCAATTCGCAACCCGCCACCGATGCCGCACCCAGCGATATTAACCGCGCGAGATTCCGCCCCGTGCCGCAACCAAACTCAAACACCCTGGCGCCGGTTAGATCGCTCATGCTGCGCGAAATCGCTGGCGACGCCATGAACACCATCGGATTGTCGTAGCTGTCATAGGAAGCCGCCCACCGGTCATACGCGCCTTCGACCGGCAGGAAAGTTGTTTTAGCCTCGCCGCTCATCCGCTACGCCGTGACGCCGGATTCTTCGATCGTCAGTTGACCCTTGTCCGCATCGAGCGTGGCGCGCACGCCCATAGGCAACGTCGCCTGATCGGCCGTGTGGCCAATCGTTAGGCCGGCCAACACCGGAACTTTCAGCCGAGCCAGCAGATTGTCGACGGTCTCCCCCAAGGTGAATGGCGAAGCGGAAGATGCGCGGCACGTTCCCGGACCACAGTCGTTACACTCGCCCCAGATCACACCCGCCGCCTGTTCGAACTTGCCCGCGAGATGAAGCTGCATCAACATGCGGTCGATCGAATAGGTGTCCTCGCCCACATCTTCGAGGAAAAGAATTTTGCCGTGCGTGTCGATCTCGTACGGCGTTCCCATCGTGTGCGCCACCAGCGTGAGATTCCCTCCCACCAACGCGCCCTTCGCAACGCCCGGTCTCACCGTGCGCAGCCGATGCTGGGGGCGCAGCAAGTTCGCCTCCGCCGGGTTAGCCACGACACCGATCGGTTTTGTTTCAAACAAAGCTTTTCGATAATGTGACTGCGAGTAGCCGGTAAACGCCGACAGCATCATCGGGCCGTGAAACGTTACCAACCCGGCGAGCTTATGGAATGCCAAGTGCATGGCCGTGATATCGCTGTAGCCCGTGAAAACTTTCGGATGGCGCCGGATCAGCGCATAGTCGATCCGGTCTAGTATCTGCATCGTGCCGTAGCCGCCGCCCAGCGGAAAAACAGCTCTTACTTCAGGATCGGAGAAAGCGTCGTGCAGGTCGGCCACCCGCTCGTCGATCGACGGTGCAAAGGCTGCCGTTCGCTTGCCCAGATAGCGTCCAGCCTTGAGCTTCAGCCCAAAATATTCGATCGTCGGCTTGACCATCGCCAACCGGTCGGGGTCCGGCACCGGAGTCGACGGCATGATCACCGCCACCGTATCGCCCGCCCGTAAAGCGCGTGGCTTGACTAACCCTGGCGACGCCGGTGCGTCCTGCGCACTCGCCGCCATCGCCGCTCCAGCCAACCCGGCCAAGCCTCGCCGCGAGATAGTGTAGGGATGCTTGGGATTTTGGTTCACGGGGATAATCACTTCATTGTAGAAGGCCCGGGCGCGCCGGATCTTGCCACGGCCCGCCGCTTGGCCTGGCGTTGGGAAGTGCCTCAACTCGGCGGCGCAGCGCTTGAGCCGATCGAATGGAGGATCGTCACCAAAGCGTTCCGTGAAAATCTCGAATGGGCGGTCGTCTTGCCGGGTGACAACCCCGTCACTCTCGCCGTACAACAACTCTTGAATGAACTAGCGGCCCGAGGCGTAGAGCTACGGTGACCGCCAACCAGGGCTATCGTCTGTCCGCGCCGCCGATAGGCACGATCTCCAGCCCATCCACCGCGGCAAAATCTCCGTAGTCGGCCGTAATGAGCGGAATGTCCCACTGAAGAGCGGTGGCCGCAATCCAGACATCGGCGGTCTGGATCGGCCTGCCCTTGCGCCTGCATCCGTCCTTCACCCGAACCCAAAACTCGCAGGTCTCTTCGTCCGGGTGCAATGTGGTGTACTGCGTCAAATGTTTGACCAACTCCGCGCGGCGAGCCAATCCCCAATTGTTGACCGCCGGCCAAAGGAGTAACTCGGCCCGCGTCATGAAGGCGATCGCCAGGTGCTGCCCGATTACGGCCTGAAGGCACTCGGCCCAAAGAGCTTGTTTTGGATTGAGGAGGATCGAAGCGACGTTCGTGTCGACAACAACGATATTCACGGCGTCCGATACTGGCGGCTCGGCTTCGGCGGGGCTCCCTCATTTCGAAGTTCGCGAATCATTCGATTGAAGTCGTCCACTTCCTTTGGATCGAATTCCTCGCCCCTCGTGAAGTCTGCAGCCGTGACCGGCGGCTTAAGCCCCGGAATCGGAGTCTTCCGCTTGCGCTCAGGAAGATTGTGCGGATCGAGGAAAGTCGCCATACCCTCATTTTATCATCGCTACGCCGGCCGCCGCACCATCGCCGACGCCACAATCCCCAACGCCGCCAACCCCGCCAGCGTGTAGAAAACCTGGTCATACCCAGCCGCTACATTCCCCGCATCCTTCGCCTGCTGAATCACCGACGCGCAATACCTCGGCACTACGAACCCCGCCGCGCCCCAAGCCGTGAACAGAATCCCGTAGTTCGCGCCGATATGCCGCGGTCCAAAAAAAGCCGCAGTCACCGAAGGCATCACCGCCAACGTTCCGCCATAGCAAAATCCCACCAGGCAGATCCCCAACAACACCCGTCCAAAGGTATGCGCGCCCGGCAACACCAGCGCACACGTCGCCGTCGCAATAACCGCCGTCGCCAGCATGGCCGCCCGCTGCCCGGCGCGATCGGAAAACGCGCCCCACCCTAAGCGCCCGATGCCGTTGAACAGCGACATCACGCCCAACGCCGCGCCCGCGCTCATCAGCATCGAAGCCCCAGCCAACTCGCGCACCAGCGGCGCCGCCTCACCGATCGCCGTCAGTCCAACTGAGCTCGCCAAAAAGTAGACCACCCACACTGCCCAGAATTGCCAGGTCCGCAACATCGCCGCCGGTCCGTATTCCGCCCTCGCCACCGCCCCGCCTGCCGCCGGATTCCAGCCTTCCGGTTTCCATCCCGCAGGCGGCACTTGGAACAACTGTGCGCATCCAATCACGACCACAAAGAACAGCACCGACAAAAACAAAAACGTGCGAGGCAGCGTCACAACATACAACGCCGGGTCTTTCCCAAGCATCGCCTCCAGCAACGGCGCAAAGATCAGTGAGCCCAATCCAAACCCCATCACGGCCAGCCCCACCACCAATCCGCGCTTGTCCGGGAACCACTTCACGCACGTCGCAATCGGCGTCACGTAAGCGAAGCCTACTCCCAGCCCGGCCACCACCCCGTAGCTGAAGACCAACCCGCTATGATCCGCCCCAATGAAGTAAGCAAGCAGGCACCCGCTGCCCAAAAGCAAGCCGCCCACGCTCGCCACCAGCCGCGGCCCTTTGCGATCCTGCCAAAACCCCGCGACGATCATCGCCAACGTAAAAAATAAGATCGACCAGCGGTAAGGCGCAATCGACAGCGTCTTGTCCCAGCCGTAGGCTTTCTCGAGCGGCGCTCGAAACACCGCCCAAGCGTAGATTATGCCCAGGCACATCTGCATCGCCACGGCCGCGGCCGCCAGCATCCAACGATTGGGAACGCTTTGCATAGAGTGACCCATTCTACGCGGTTCCGCCTCCCAAACAAAACTCTCGCTTTGCGTGCAGGCGGCGCCCAAAGGCGGTGAACTATCCTGAAAGGTACTTATGCCTGTGCTCGTCCGTTTTGACAATCGCAAGGCTTTCTTGAGGGATGGCCGGTGGCGTTCGGCTGATGTGGCGTTGGAAGGGTCGCTCAACGAAGCGACTACGCGGTGGATCCGCGAAACCGGCGGTCCGTCTTTTTCCGACAACGATCAGGAACGCTCGGTTGCTCATGAGATGGCTACCCGATTCGATGGCAAGATCCTGCTCCACTCCCGCAGCCGCTCTGGCCGCTCGGCGGAGGTGTTTCTACAGCAGCGCCAGATGACCCTGGAATTTAAATCCGGCTTGCCGATGACTCGCCGCCCGGCGACTGGCCGATAATCGGATCGTTCACCGCCACCGGTTTCTTCCACCGCAAGCCATTGGAAAACTCCAGTCCGATCTCATGGCGGAGCGAGGCGTGCCTGCTGGAACGCACCGACGCAGGGCCGCGCATTCCGAGAGCGTCGATCTGCATTTGCACGTATTGCCCCACCGGCAATGCTTCCTTGCTCCTGATCCGTAGGCCAGTTTCGGAGATATCCATCGCTTCGCAAACTACGTATTGGGCCTGACCGCCCGCAGGTGACCAAGTGATTCGCACCCGCCCGCCGATTGGCTCTCGCGGATGCCGCCTAAGGCTTTTCATGACGACACCAGTATCGGCGAAACGCGCTGGCGCTACCAGAGAACCGACGCTCTAATACTTTTTACTTAGAGTCCTACGGCTCGCGCCCGCCGTCCTTCGAACGCCGCCTGCATCTCGGCAAACACCTCGGCCGGGGTCCGCTCGCCGTCGAAATCATAGAACACGCCGGACTTATAGTGACGGATCACCGGCGCCGTCACCGCTTCGTAGATCGCCAATCGCCGCTTCACCGTCTCGGCGTTGTCGTCTTCGCGGTGGGCTAAAAAACTAAGGCAGTCGTCGCACGCCCCCGGATGCGCGGGCGGATCGATCTGGAGATTATAGACTCGCTGACATTTCGGGCAATGCCGGCGGCTCGCCAAGCGCAGGATGAGGTTGTCGGTTCTTACCTTGAGTTGAATCGCCACCGGAGCCGCCAATCCGAACTCGCCCAGCAACGCGTCGAAGTAATGTGCCTGTTCCACCGTCCGCGGATACCCATCCAGGATCATCGTTGCCCCGCCGCTGGTGCTTCGCGCGCCCCGCATGCGCTCTCTGACGATCTCGTTGACCATTTCGTCGGTGGCGAAGCCCCCCTCGGCTAAATGCCTGGTCAGCCCTTCATCGGCGCACGAACGCAACAGCACGCCAGTAGAGACGGCGGGGATCCCGAGCCATTGGCTCAGGTTGCGTGCTTGAGTTCCTTTTCCGCATCCGGGCGGTCCGAAAAGTAGGCAGATCACCGTGAAGACTTGAATTCTTCAATATACGCGAGGAATCGCCGAGCGTAGAGATCCAGCGTTTCCATGGACCCGCCATGCAACAGCGGAGAGCACATTTCGTACGCCACGCTGCCCGTGAAGCCGCCCGCTACCAAGCCCGAGAGGAATGCCCGATAGTCGATGAATCCTTCTCCCATCGGCACGGCCTGCGACCAGGCCATTTGCTCCTCGTAGTTCACTAACGCCGGGTTGTACCTGTAGCGCGGCCGAAGCTGATAGTCGGCCATCGTCGTGTGTGGCGCGGCGCCGCCGAACAGTTTGGCCGCCGCATGCAGATCGTCGCCATGCAGAGCCGGCGCCCAGGCGTCGAACAGAGGCTTGCAGTTGGGCTCCTGTACCGACAGCATGAGGTCCAGCAGCGTCTGGTGTCCCACTGCCATGTCGTGGTGATTCTGCACGCCCAGCGTCACGCCATAGCGCGCCGCCCGTTGCGAGCATTCCTTGAGCGCGGCCACGACCATGTTCCATTGCGCGGAATAATTCGAAGACGGATGATCGTAGCCCGTGAAGATTCGCACGACCGAAGCGCCAAGGTCGCGCGCCAATCGCGCCAGTTCTTCGACGTAAAGAATCTGCATCTCTCGCTGCGGGATCTCGCCGTGCTCAAGATCGGCCGTGAAGTTGGTGTAACCGGCCAAGACAACGGTCCCCAGGTTCCGCGCCTCCAAGTGTGCGCGTAGTTTCCGCCGCGCCGCGTCGTCGAAATCCAGCGGGCTTAAGTGCGGGCGTTTTGCCATGAGCATCACGCCCGCGAAGCCGAGATCCGCCGCCTTATCGATGAACTGATCGAGCGACAGCGAGGCTTGTCCCCAAGACCCCGAGTAACTCACCGAATGTAGTAGGGCCGGTCCAAACATCACTTACTAAACGTCGAATAGATAAACGTGATAACACCCAGCACCGACGCCAGAAAGATCGAATGCTTGATCGTGAAGCGGAAGAGCTTGGCCTCGTCCTCGGGTTTCATCTCCGTCGCCGCCGCCGCTACCGCGATGCTCTGCAAGCTGATCATCTTGCCCATCACGCCACCCGCTGAATTAGCCGAAGCCATCAGCACCGGATCGAGCCCCAACCGGTTCGCCGTAATCACCTGCAGGTTGCCGAACAGCGCATTCGCGGACGTGTCGGAGCCGGTGAGGAACACCGCCAACCATCCGAGTAACGAACTGAAGAACGGGAACAGAACGCCGGTGGCCGCGAAAGCCAAGCCCATCGTCGCCGTCGCGCCAGAGTAATTCATCAGCTGCGCCAGACCCAGCACGCACGCGATCGTCAACATGCTGAACTTCAGTTGCTTCGCGCAAGCGCCCAGAATGCCGAGATACTTGCCCACCGAAATCTTCAGAGTGACCATTGAACACAGGCTGGCCAACAGGCAAGCCGTACCGGCCGCGCTCAGCCACGCAAAATCGTAGATAGCGGCGTACGGCGCTTCTTTATTCAACACCGGAGGCATCCGGCTGACCATGTTATGGAGACCGGGCCAAGGAATCTTAACGCTAAGCGTGTTGAGTTCGGCCTTGATCGGCGGATAACCCCATAGCAGCACGAACAAAACCAGGAACAGATACGGAGACCAGGCCAACAGCGTGCGAGACACGCCATGGCTCTGCGGGCGCTTGGCCTCCGTCGCTCCTTCCAATTGGAATGTATCGGAGGGCTTCCACACTTTGAACAGCACCACCAAAGAGCCAATCGCCGCCAGCGCGCTCAAGATATCGGTGAGCGCGGGGCCAATGTAATTGGAAACGTAGAACTGCGTGCCCGCAAACGCCACGCCGCAAAGAATCGCGGCCGGCAGCACGCCCTTCAGCGCACGCCACCCGCCCATCACCATCATCAGGTAGCAGGGGATGAAGAGCGACACCGGAGCGCAAATGCGTCCCACCCAGGCGCTCAACGGCATTTGATCGAAGCCGGTCACGCTGGCGAGCGTGACGATCGGAATGCCGATCGAGCCAAACGCCACGGGCGCGGTGTTCGCGATCAGACAAATGCCCGCCGCATAGAACGGCGAGAAGCCAAGGCCTGTCAGCATCGCCGCTGCCACCGCCACCGGTGTGCCGAAGCCCGCCGCGCCTTCGATGAACGCGCCTAGCGCAAAGGCGATCAGCAAAGCTTGTAGGCGCCGGTCGTCGGTCAGACCGCCTACGGAGTCTTTGATGATTTCAAAGTTCCCAGTGTCGACGGTGATGCGATACAGCACGATCGCCCAATAGACAATCCACCCGATCGGGAACAATCCAAAAACCGCGCCGAACGCAACCGACGAAAGCATGGGGCCCACCGGCATCTGGTAGGCGCCAAGCGCGACGACAATGGCCGCCACCAGTCCGGCGATGGCCGCTATCCAGGCGGGCTTTCGCTTAATCCCCAGCAAATAGAGCAAAACGAAGATCGGAGCGGCCGCCACAAGTGCGGATAAACCGATGCTGTCGGCGATGGGTGTGTAATGTTGTTGCCACATGAGGTTGACTGTTCTTGATAAGCGATCTGGGGTGTCGATGTCAAGTCGGGCGCCCGGGGCGTTCTGCGATCCAAGCGCCGCCGCACCCGGAATCGCCGCTCAAAAAACCGCCCGCCCGGTCAGACGGCAACCAACGTGAGCCCCGGCGCAAGCCGCCTGAGATCGTCCGCATCGCTGGTAACTACGGCTTGCCCCGCCCGCTCCGCACAAAGGACGACATGAGCGTCGACAATATCGGCAGTCTGCGTTCGCGCCAAAATAAGGCCAACGGCTGTCGCATCCAGCCCTCCCAGCGGAACCAGATCCGTACTGGCTTGTCGAATGAGCCGGGACAGCCGTGCCTGTCGCGCGGGGTGACGCATGGCCTGCGCCAGCGCCGTCGCCGGGATCGTAATTCGCATTCCACGCTCCTGGGCTCGCGCCAGCAGTGAGAGCACCCGCCGATCGTTCCGGTCGAGCGCGATCAGTCCGCCTGCGTCGAAAGTGATGCCGCTCATGCCGCCTTCCGCCGCCTCGGACCCTTGTGTGGCGTTGGCGAGAGCAGCGCATCGGCCCAAACGCGCTCTTTCTTCGTGAGCGGGCCACCGGTCTGCCGCAGTCCGTCCTCAAGCATCGCTTGCCATCCTTCAGCATCCGAGAGGGCTACTCCAACCGCATGTTTTACGAATGCCGAAACGTTGGCCGCCTGTCTAGCCGCGACGAGCTCACGGACTTTGCCCAATTGGTTGTCATCAAGCGTGATGGTGATCTTCGTCGTAGTCGCCATACCGAAAACCATACCATACGGCATCGCCGCCCTAACGAAAAAGCGCCATCAATGCATCCGCAAAAATCCTCATTCCGTGTACGTCGGGATGGTTGATCGCATTTAGCATCAGCGTATTGTAGGGGACCCCTTGACGCCAGAGCCTGCCATATCGTAGCGACGCATCCGCCAACGCCACCTCGTGTTTCGCCGCGAATTGGCGCAAGCCTTCGACATAGGGCCGCGGGTCGTTGTCGATGTCGCGTTCGCGCGTGAGATTCATCCAATCGGGGCGGACGTAGTGCGGAGTAAGTATGATCCACTCCGCTCCGATCGCCTGGAAATCGCCTAACAGTTGTGAATACCGTTGCTCCACCTGCTCCGGCTTCAGGCTCGCATCGTTAACAAACTCGGACACAATCAAATCGGGCTTCAAAGCCAATACCGTCTCGCGATAGTTATGGGCGCTGCCGGGAGGCTCGGCCAAATAACTGCCGGTGTTACGGCCACCCCAGGCATGCGTGAGAAGCTCAATGCGCGCCCTCGGGAATCGCTCCCGCAATCGCGTCACGAATTGTTCCTGCCATCGCTGACTCGGTCCGCCGGGCAAATAGGATCCATCGGTAACACTGTCGCCCCAAGCCAGGATGCGCAACCCCGGTTGGTCTCCGTCACTAAGTCGCCGAATCAAACGTGCCACCGTGGCCTTGGCCACGCCTGGCGCTGGCTCCGGGTAGCTGGTCTCCAGTACCGGAAAGAGATGTTCGGGCTCAAGCTTTGCCACTAATCCGGGCAGATAGATGTTGCCCAGATGCCGCTCGCCCGCCTTCACCGTCGGAGCAACCGGAGCCGCCGCCCGTGCGTCTCCCTGGCGCAGAACAACCTTGCCATCCGGCGTCAACACAACCGCGTCCAGCCGCATCTGCGCATGACGGTAACTGGCGAACACGGTCTGATCGGGCCGGATACGGCTCCCCTCCAGCCGGCCAAACGTGCCCCAACTGAGATCGATTTCGTAATCGACGCCTTTGGTGAGCAACGCCGCGTCCGGCCCCGGTCCAGCACGTAAAGTAAAACTCGCCGGGTCGAGTAAGTGAGGGCTCGTGGTCTCCTGCGCCTTCACGCCCGCTAACTGTGCGCCCCTCGCCCACCCGCCGGCCTTGGGATTAAACATCGGGATCCCTTTGTGCGGTTCTGCTTTCACCAGGATTGCCTGCGGAGCAGCGACGTGAACCGCCGTTCGACCAGCCGCTTCCCCAGGCAGCGTCACCCGTACATCCCAATCGCCTTCGATCGCGAATGCCGCCGCCGCCGGCTTCGGCAAATCCTTCTCAACCTCCCTCAAGGTGTCGGCCAGGATGAAGTTATCGAAGTAGATTGTGTCGACCGAAGAGCGATGCGGACTGCGATGAATTCCGGGCTGACAGAAGTACACGCTCTCCGGCCCCTTGGTCTTCAACTGCTTGTCCAGCACCTGCGCCCCGTCCCACCAGAGCCGTGTGTACCCTATGTGCTGATCCTCGGACCAATGGATATGCATCGCCAATCGATGCCACTTGCCAATCGCAAAGTCCGCCTCCCAATCCGTGCCATTACGCCCCAAATTCCCTGTACCGTACTTGATCGACGCCCCGCCGCCCGCTGTCGGCTCCACCCACCAAGTCATCACGTTGTTCCATCTTGGCGGCGGAGTGCCTTCCCAATAGAAGAAGTTGTCGCGATCCTTCGGAGCCTCTGCCATGTAAATCGAGAAGGCCATGTAAGTGTCCGTGCCCTCGACCACCGTAACTTTCGGACCGCCCACCTGCACTCGCAATTGCTGGGCATTGAACACGTCATCTTCGTGGATGGTGAACTTCGCGGCGTACTTTCCGTCGTGAACGATATCGGTCACCACCTGGATATTGCGCGGCGTCGCATGCTGGCTGTTCGTGCCGGTCTTGCTCCACTCACTGAGATCGCCGGTTTCAAATCCAGCTTTGAAAAGGATCTCGGCTGACCCCACGCTGGCCAACCAAAATAGGCAACCAGGCAGGATCGGCGCGCGTGGATATCTGAACGGCGATGGAGTCATCGGCTCCCAGTGTGCCACACCGGCGAACAAACTATGGCGCGGTAAGCACTGGCCCGGCGGGTGCGAATGCCTGGTAAGTCTCGCGGACTCCTCTTAGTTTCCAAGTGTTGTCGATCTTGTGAAATGTAGCAGTGTAGACCAACTGATCCAGGCCGGCGTGAAAGCTGAAATCAACTAGCGCTTTGTCTCCCGCTTCGTCCCCATCGCGGCTTGCCGTTCCCCTCCCATCTCCCGATCTTCACCGCTTCGGCTACTCGCTTGGCAAGCGGCTCAAGATCAATATCGGAGAGTGGTCTCGGACCTGACGCGATGTAGTCAAGAGCGCTAGCGATTACCCCCGCGCGCTTCGGGTTCTTCAGCCGCGCTTCCTCCAGCAATCTCTTGCTTTGCGGCGATGCCGTCAGTTTCAAAGGTTTGTATCGCCCCGGCATCGGCCCAACGGTCGTCGAAATCATTGAGAGCGCAACGTCGCAGGAAAGCCCATTCGCTCTCATTATCGGGACGGACCAGCGCAGTAACGAGGGCGTATCGCCACACCTCCGAAAGTTCCAGGGAAGAGCGGGGCGGCGCGAGTTTCACCATGAGACGAAGATCTTCTGGCGCCCCAATTGACGAAAGAAAAAATCGGGCGCCCTCGGTGACCAACGGGTCAAGGGTAAGAGCGCGCAGCGCCGGACGGAACCGCGCCTCATAGTAAAACACCGAGTCCGCAAACTCGCGCCTGTCATTGCCGAAATCTCCTGCTAAAAGTGCACGGAGTTCTCGCATCTGGCGATCCCCAACCAGATTGGCGGCGTTGCTGATCTCGCTCGCGCCGACCCGCCGCCTCAAGACATAGCGGGTACGCAATCCCGAAGAGTAAGACTCATAGCCTTGCTTCTCGACGGCGGCTGACTCGGGCTTGCACTGAGTGGCGTCATAAGTCCCCTGCACCCTCCCATTCTTGTTTGACTTGAAATGCAAACCCGCTCTTCCTGCCCGGGCGTTGACCGGTAAAGGTCAACCTGCACGCCGGACAGCGGCCGATTCAATCCATCCATTGTCCGTGCGGAGAACTCCGCCGCAGGCAGACAGGCTCCAATTATCAGCACCGCAATAGCCGGACGACGCGACCTCATCGGTCCGGTCCCTCCTTGATTTCGCCTCTCCACTTATCTCCTTCTACCGCCGGAACCTCAATCACGATCGTCAACCCACCGAGCCTCACGCGATGAACCACGCCCGCTCCGAACACCAACACGCCTCCCACCGGAAGCCGGAAAGTGCCTCGCTCGTCCGAGCCCTCCCAGCGATAATCGGCCTCCATCGAATGCTCGGAAAAATAAATCTCCGCATGCCCGCGATGCACATGCGTCTCCTGCTCACCCCGCTCATTGCCGAATGAAATCGTGAATCCCCCGCCGCCCTCGTGACGCCACGCAAACTCTCCAGACTCGCATAACAGGTTCGCCTGATCCGCCGTCGAATGCCGCCACCTGTTCCCGTCCAGCGGCTCCTCTGGCTTCGCCCGCAACCGCGCCATCATCTCCGCTCCCAACCGCGCCGGAGCCACCACCTTCAAGCTCTGCCGTTCGTTCAATTCAAAATGCCGCCGGACTTCTTCCAGCGGAATCGCCAATACATGTCGTGTCACTGATATTCTTCTTTCATGCGGGCGCTCTCATATCTTCTCCTGGCCGCAGCTTGCGTGTCTGCCGCTGCCGATGGCCCCGATCGTTACGACGCCCCCCGCGCGGCCGCGCCCATCCGCATCGACGGCAAGCTTGATGACGGCGTCTGGCAATCCGCCCCCTGGACCGCAGACTTCGTCGATATCGAAGGAGACCGCAAACCCAAGCCTCGGTACCGCACGCGCGCCAAGATCGCCTGGGACGACACGCACCTTTATCTCGCCGCCGAAATGGAAGAGCCGCACGTGTGGGGCACGCTCACCAAACATGACTCGGTAATTTTTCACGACAACGATTTCGAAGTCTTCCTCGATCCCAACGGCGACACGCTCGACTACTACGAATTTGAAATCAACGCGCTCAATACCGGTTGGGATCTGTTCCTGAATAAGCCCTACCGCTACGGCGGCAAGGCTGACAACAAGTGGGAAATTCCTGGCCTCAAGACCGCCGTCCATATCGATGGCACATTGAATGATTCGCGCGATACCGACCTAGGCTGGTCCGTCGAAATTGCGATGCCTTGGTCCGCGCTCGGGCCGCATCCGCACGTTGGCAAAGAGTGGCGCATCAACTTCTCGCGCGTAGAATGGCAACACCAAATCAAAGCCAGCCAATACGCCAAAGTGAAGGGGACCAAGGAAGACAACTGGGTCTGGTCGCCGCAAGGCGTTGTCAACATGCACGTCCCGGAGCAGTGGGGCTTCGTTCGATTCGTCGACAAGCTCAGCTACCAGCGCGACGTCAAGCCGATCGTCGCGCAGCGCTGCGTAGGGTGTCATCAGGGAACAAAAGCCGCGGCTGCGCTCGACCTTGCACGCTTCGAGGTGTTGCACGGGCTGCTTGCCGACAACCGCCTCTTGGCCGCCATCACTGGCAATCCACCACGAATGCCGAAGGGGCTGCCGCCGCTCAAGACCATTGAGGTAGACACCATCCGCCGTTGGATTGCCGAAGGCTCGGTGAACGATGGCGCGAAAGAAGAGCAATGGTGGTCGCTCCGTCCGCTCGACGGGCGCGGCTCTGGAATCGATGCCTTCATCGCCGCCAAGCGCCACCAGGCGGGACTCGCCGGCAACCCCGAAGCCGACCGCCGCACGTTGATCCGGCGCGTCGCCTACGATCTCACCGGCTTGCCGCCCCCGCCGGAAGAAGTGCGAGCGTTCGTCGCGGATCCGTCGCCCAAGGCTTACGATCGACTGGTCGACCGTCTTCTTGCCTCGCCCCGCTACGGCGAACGCTGGGCTCGTCACTGGCTCGACGTCGCGCACTATGGCGACTCGCACGGCTACGACAAAGACAAGCCGCGCAACAACGCTTGGCCCTATCGCGATTGGGTGATCAAGGCTCTCAACTCCGACATGCCGTACGCTCGTTTCGTCGAGCAGCAGATCGCCGGCGACGCGCTCTACCCGCGTGATCCGCAAGCGCTGGTTGCCACGGGCTTCCTCGCGGCGGGCCCATGGGATTTTGTCGGGCACCAGGAATTGAAGGAAGGCACTAGCGACAAAGAACTCACCCGCCTCCTTGATCGCGACGACATTGTGGCTCAGGTGATGTCTACGTTCACCAGCGCCACCGCGCACTGCGCCCGCTGCCACTACCACAAGTTCGATGCCATTCCGCAGGAAGATTACTTCCGCCTCCAGACAGTTTTCTCGGGCATCGATCGCGCGGATCGGCCGTTTGACGACGACCCCGATCTCAATGCCAAACGTCAGGCGCTACTCGCCGAGCGCCGCGCCGCCCAGGTTGCACTGCAACCCTTACTCGACAAGATTGAATTCGCGACGAGTCCGGCGATTGGTGAAATCGACATCCGCATCTCCGACGCTGGTCTGCTCATCGCTCATATCGGTGAAACCGATCCCGCCGAAAAAAAACGGCTCACCGAGCGCCGTGAAGGGGACCGCAAACGCCGCGCCGAAATGGTGGATGAGCTTGTCGGCGCCGAAGCCAAGGCCAAAGTGACGCAACTGCAAGCCGCCGCGAAAGAGATCGACACACGGCTTGCCGCGCTGCCCGCTCCGCGCTTGGTCTACGGCCCCGCGAACTACTTCGTGCGCGCCGGCAGTTTTCGCCCGTCCCTCGCGCCGCGGCCCATTTCGCTCAAGTCGGCTCGCATGGAGCCGGGCGCCTTGTCGATGTTAAAGCTGCCGCTCCCGCAATACCAACCCGGCGAAGAAGCCGGCTATCGCGCAGCTTTGGCTAAATGGATGACCGGGCATGACAACGTTCTCACGTGGCGATCCATCGTCAACCGCGTCTGGCATTACCACTTCGGCGCCGGCATAGTCGACACCCCGAATGACTCGGACGGCTGGGCGCGCAGCCGTCGCATCCTGAAATGCTGGACTGGCTCGCCGTCTGGTTCCGCGACGAAGCTCACGGTTCGCTCAAGCGACTGCACCGGCTCATCGTTACCAGCGCCGCTTATCGCCAGTGTTCCGATGATCGCCCCGATGGTGCCCGCCTCGACGCGCCGAACCGTCTCCTCTGGCGAATGAATCGCGCGCGCCTTGAAGCGGAAGCCGTGCGCGACTCCGTGCTTCAAACCGCCGGCCAACTGGATCTAACCGAGGGCGGTCCCGCCGTCCGCATGTTCTATTTCAAAGACGACCATTCGCCTGTCTACGATTACGCGCGCTTTGATCCTGAGTCTCCGGGCGCCCGCCGCCGTTCCATCTATCGCTTCATCGTTCGCAGTGTGCCTGACCCGTTCATGGATCGTCTCGATTGCCCGGATCCATCCGTCCTCGCACCCAAGCGCAACACGACGCTCACCGCGATTCAAGCGCTTGCTCTGCTCAACAATCCTTTCATGGTCCGGATGTCGCAGGCCTTCGCCACACGCCTCCAAGGTGAAGCCGCGCCCGTCAGGCGGGCCATTGAGCTGATCTATCAACGCGAAGCCCGCCCCGGCGAACAAAAAGAAATGGAGGCGTACGCGGCCCGCCACGGCCTTGCGAATCTATGCCGTCTCCTCTTCAACACCAATGAGTTTCTCTTTGCCGACTAGACGTGACTTATTCGGCGGCCTGGCGCTCGCTGCCATGCTAAACGGTCAAACCAGGCCGGCCCGCGCCAAGCGCGTCGTGCAGATTTTTCTCTCTGGCGCCGTCAGTCAGTGCGACACCTTCGACTACAAGCCGCTGCTCAGTAAGAACGCCGGAAAGCCATGGGACCCAGGCGAGAAAGTCGAGTTATTCCAGAGTAACCCGGGCGTCACCATGCCCAGTCCGTGGGGCTGGAAGCGGCACGGGCAAAGCGGTAAGTGGGTCAGCGATCTTTTGCCGGAAATCGGCGGTTGTGTCGACGACATGGCCTTTGTTCACTCACTTGTCTCTAAGTCGAATATTCACGGCCCCGCCACTTTCCTGCAAGCCACCGGTTTCGTGCTCCCGGGCTTTCCTAGTGCAGGCGCGTGGGTATCCTACGCGCTCGGTACCTTGAACAAGAACCTGCCGGATTTTGTGGTGCTTCCAGACCCGCGCGGCGTGCCCCCCAACGGGCCGGCCAACTGGGGCGCCGGATTCCTGCCGGCCGGGCATCAGGGTACCTCGATTCGCGTAGGTGCGGCTGAGCCCGTGCAAGATCTGAATCCGCCCAAAGACTCTTTCATCACCGCCGGCAGTGACCGCGAAGGGCTTGCCTTGTTAAAGCGGCTCAACCAATCCCATCGCGATTCGCGCGCCGGCGATTCTCGCTTGGATGCCCGCATCGCCTCCTACGAAATGGCGGCTCGTCTTCAACTGTCCGCGCCCGAAGTGCTGGAATTGCGCGGTGAATCTGCCGCTACCAGGGCCCTATACGGCTTGGACGATCCCCGCACGGCCGACATGGGCCTACGCTGCCTGACTGCCCGCCGCTTGCTTGAGCGCGGAGTTCGCTTTGTACAAATCTGGAGCGGAGCCGACAACGGTTTCCCGCGGCGTAATTGGGACAGCCATGAGAACCTTGCGAAGGATCATGGCGAGTTAGGTTCTTCGGTCGACCGGCCTGTCGCGGCGCTCATTAAAGATCTCAAGTTGCGCGGCCTGCTGGACGACACGATCGTGCATTGGGCCAGCGAATTCGGCCGTATGCCGTGCAGCCAAGGCTCCAAAGGCCGTGATCACAATCCCTTCGGTTACACCACGTGGCTAGCGGGTGGAGGCGTACGGAGCGGAGTAAGTTACGGTGCAACCGACGAGTGGTCCTACAAAGCCGTTGACAAACCGGCCAATGGTTATGATATTCACGCCACGATGCTGCACCTGTTAGGCGTCGACCACACCCGCCTTTCGTTCCGCCACAACGGCATCGACCGTCGCCTGACAGACGTTCATGGCCACGTTCTGACCGAGTTGCTATCGAGTGGGTAGCAATTCGCCAAGAGGACCGGCTGACACTTCGGAGTCGAGCCACCTAACCAAAGGTGTCGTTCGTTGTCCTATCGTGGCTAGGTCGAGCTTCACGAACGTCTCGCGATTCAGCCGGTCAAGTTCGAATTCAAAAACATAGTCGCGTTTGACCATGAGTTCGAATTCCGGCCCTCGGATACCCCCGGTGCCCGGGTGATCCATCACCAGGCGAAAGCGCCCAGGAGCCGCACCGCGCTCAAGGAAAAATGAATCGGCGTCGGGTAGTTTTCCGGCAATCAGGAGATTGAATGGCGTCTCCGGCAAATCGTCAAATCGGATTCGAGTTCTAAAACGATGCAAAGGTCGGCCAGTGCGGAGCAGCCAACGCGAGCCGTCGAACTCATAGATGCTGTCCGTTTGAATAATTCGGATGCGAGCGCCCGCAACCCGAGGGGGCAAACTCCCACCGTCGCGGTAGTCATAATCGACCGGCTTCACCCGGTCTCCCCGCAGCCAGCGGTCAATTCGGTAGACAGTGGCATAGTGTCGGTCGCGTGCGTCCTCGTCCACCCAGGGCATTAGCTCGCGCTGTCCAACCAGCGCCAAAGCCCAGCAAGCATAAACGCTCCAACCCGTCAGAAAAATAGTCACCCATCGCCTGCCCGCCGAGCTCAGCGCAGTCCGTAAGCCATAGGCGCCGGCTGGTGCGAGTAGCAAGACGAATTCGTGGACGTATCGCTGGTTGATCGCCGCCACCGTGACCACCAACGCCAAGCTCACTAACGGTGACAAAAGCAGAGCCAGCTTAAGCCGGTCAAGTTTTGACCGCAGGCCGTGCCAGGCCAGCCAAGCCAGCGCCGTCATCATCGGTACTACGCCTACGTGCCGATCGAGTAAGTCCATTCGCTCCAGGTTCCAGAATGGAGCATTGCGGTAGTCGAGCCATGGAAAGCTCGCGCGGAAACTAGGATACTGAAACAGATACTCGACAAGAATCTCGAAACCCTTCTTCGGATGAAAAAGAGTGCCATCGATACGGGCTAGCCGTTCCGCGTCGTACTGTACGTGTAACCGGACCGGTAGCGCGTCCAGATAAGTACCCATTCGCGAGTAGTTCAGCGAGACGAATACACCGGCGGACACCGCTAATAGCAGCAGTGCGAGCACCGAGTCGATCCGTTGGTTTCGCGGACGGCGGCCTATCCAGACGGATAGCGCCGCTAAGCCCACCGCTAACATCAATCCGGCACCGGTGCTGACTCGGGAAAAAAACGCCAAGCTCGCCAGCAGGCTCGCGCAAGTCAACCACCAGCCCCCGTGGCGGTTGGTCCATTTGAGTAAGCAGTATATTGAGCCGGTGGCAAAAGCGACTGCCCACGCGATCGCCTCCACGTAAGTAGTGGGCCAGCCCCACATATAGGGAACTGTAGTTCCAAAAGCCGTCAAGAGTAGGTAACCTGTCGACGTCCAAGAACCCAGCGGATGGCCCGCTTCAACGAGGATCAATCCGATAATCCCCAAGAAGAACAATTGCGAGAGCCAAACCATGACACGGCTCAGTTTGCCATCGAGGCCGGGTACCAGCCAAAGCGGAAGCATGCGCAGAACCGCCGGGGTGGGCCCGAAATACACGTAACACTTGCCGTCGCGCACAAAGGCCTCGCCCGAAGCGACGCCACAAGCGATGTCGGTGCGGCCGGAAGTCAAGCTTCGCGCCTGCGCCTCATAAACGTTACCGAACGCCATTGGCTTGAACGGATGAAAATCTCCGGAAGTGGCCCACCAGAGCCCTGCCAACATGATCACTACGGCCGCCAATGCCGCCGCATACCAACTGGTCCGCGACGGCCACCGGTTCCGCTCTCCGTGGCTGTCGATTATTCGGGTAGCCATCGACCATGCTGTCCTATCGTCACCTGTGTTTCGGGCCATTCCACTAATCCCGTCTCGCGTTGTCCCACCGGAACACCATCGAGTGTCACCACAACTCTCCGGCGCATTCTTTCAAGCTGGAAGTCGAACAGATAATTCCGTTGTGAAGTTAGTTCGAACTCCGTTCCAACTTCGCTCGCCAGCCCGGAGTGGTCCATCCGGACACGATAACGCCCCGGCGCCGCTCCTGGTTCCAGCGTGAAGGTCTCGGCTTCTCCCGGCTTCCCAATCTCGACCAGCCTCACGGCGGTGTCCGGCAAGGTGGCGAATCGGAACTGTACGCGGACTTGATGAGCCGGTGGACCGGCGCATCGATTCCATTTAGAGCCGTCAAATTCATAAGTGCTCCCCGTCTGTGGAAGCCGCACCCGATCTATGCCGTTGGTTTGGCGTCTCGTCCCTCTGTCGATCTCCGCACGTGTGTCGCAATAGCGGTCAAGCGCATCTTGGCTCACCCAATACATAACTTCGCGCTGCTCCACCAGAGCCAACGCGCTACAAGCATAGATACTCCAACCGGCCAGGATAAACGTGACCCATCGGCGGCTTCGAGTTTCCAAAGCCCAAGTCACGCCGTAAGCTCCAGCCGGGGCCAGCAACAGGAGAAATTCATGCACGTATCTTTGAGCGATCGCCGCTACAATAACTAGCAAGGTGATTCCTGCCAGAGGCGACAGTAACAGCCACAAGACGCTCTTCGCTTTGGCGCTGCGCCAACCGGCCCATGCCAGCCAAAGCAGTGCCGGCATCGTAGGCAACACTCCGGCGTGTAGGTCGACGAAGTCCATTCCGGTCAGCTTGAGCATGATGCCGGGCTGATATTCGAGCCAAGGAAATCCAGAGCGAAAACGTGGGAGGTCGAGCAGGTAGTTCAGAAGAATTGCCCAGCCCCTCTCCGGGTGAAGTAAGGTGCCTCCAATGCGTGCTAACCGTTCGGCGTCATATTTGACATGTAAGTGAATCGGCACCGCATTCAGGTACGTACCCATACGAGCATGGTTCAATGCGACATATAGATAAAAGGACAGACCGAATATCAATCCGGCGAAAATAGCGGCGCTGCGGCGCTGCGGACGGCGCCGCCAATCGACTAGCACTGCCAGCACGATGGCCAGCATCGGTCCAGTTCCGGTGCTAATCCGAGTGAAGAACGCCAACATCGCAAAGAGCCCCGCGCCGCCGAGCCACGCCCCTCTACCGCCTTGAGCCCATCTAATTAAGCAGGCCAGCGAGCAAGCACTCAGCGCCACCGCCCACGACAGTGCCTCTACCCACGTAGTGGGCCAGCCCCACATATTCGGAATCGTCGACCCGAAAGCCGTCAGTAACAAATAGAACGTAGATGTCCATGTGCCGAATGCGTGGCCCGCGCTAGCTAGGATCAGGCCAATTGCAAACAGAAACGTCAATTGCGCCACCCACACCATTCCGCCGCTTAGTTGACCCGTCCAGCCCGGTCTCAACCAAAGAACAGGCAGACGAATCAAACCGGGCACTGGTCCAAAATAGATGTAACATTTGCCGTCGCGGACGAAAGCCTCGCCCGTGGCGAGGTCGCAAGAGATATCGGCGCGGCCCGCCAGCAAAGACTCCGTCTGCGCCTCGTAAACATTTCCGAAGTTCCAGCCCCGCAGTAAATGAAAAGTGCCGGCGGTTACCCACCATACTCCGGCTATTGCGATTACCATTGCCGCCATTAGGGCACAGAACCAACTGTGAATCGTTCTCACGAGAGGAGCCCGATCTGGGTACAATCGAATGTTGGAGCGATGTCAACAGCCCCAGCCGCCGACAAAACGCAATTGGTCCGATGCATGAAGAACCGTAAGATAACACTAATTCTGCCGGCATACAACGAAGCCAGCCGAATCAAATCGACGGTTGAGCAGGCGTTGGCCTATTTCGACGGCCGCGGCCACCAGTGCGAGATTATCGTCGCCGCGGATGGCAACGATGGAACGCGGGAGATAGTGCGCGAAATCGGGTCGCGGCGGCCCGGCGTCATAGCGATTGGCAACGAGTATCGCGGTGGCAAGGGGCGCGGAATCCGGGAAGCTGTGGCCCTGGCGAAGGGCGAAATCGTCGGTTTTGCCGATGCCGATAACAAGGTTCCCATTGCAGACTACGGGAAGATAGAGAGCGCCCTGGCCGAAGGCGTGGATGTTGTGATCGGCTCTCGTGGACTGGCCGATTCGCAGATCGAACAGCGGCAATCGTTACATCGTCAACTCGGCGGACAAGCGTTCGGTATTTGGCTACGCTCAATCACTGGACTTCGCTTGCGGGATACCCAATGCGGCTTTAAATTTTTCCCGGCCGAGGTGGCTCGCGACTTATTCAGCCGCCAAAAGATCGACGGCTATATGTTCGATGCCGAAATCCTCTACATCGCGCACAAACTTGGATATTCGATCCGCGAAGTCGCAGTGCATTGGCGCGACGACGGCGACAGCCGCCTTAACCTGATCGGCGGTAACATCCGGAACTTCCGTGATGTCTTGCGGATCCGCAACATGCACGGTCGTTTGAGCGCAAGTTCCAGGGCCGTCCACTCAGGGATACAGGTCGCCAACGGTTAGTTGTTGCCGCGGCGCAGCGGTGGTTCCCTCCGGCGGTAACAGCGATGTCGATTTCGGAATCTGTATCACTAGCTTTCGCGGGTCGGCATTGATCCCGAGATCCTTCGGCACGAAGTACCGGTCGAACGTCAGCCGCAACCGCACCGGCCCAGAGTCCGGCAGCTTGGCGCCACCGGTTTCGATTCGTATCTCATAGGACTCGTCCGGATAGATCGTCGCTCGCGATTGTAGCGTAACTGGTGGTTTGCCCGGGTCGCCTGCGATAGTTGCGGTTGTTACCAGTTCCCCTTTCAAATGTTTCGACCCGATTGTGGAACCGGTGATTCGAACCACCGGCAAGTTACGCAGTGCTCGCGCCGACGCCACGACCTCGGCCCCTTCGGCCGTCAACCAGCCATAACTGCCGCCTTCGAGCCGTGCTCTTGGCCGGACAAATATCTGAAAGTGGTGACCGGGCATCCGTAACTCAGCGATCGGCGCCATCTCGGTCGTCACAATTCTGCGGTACTCGGCCTGCCAATTGATCGCCGTTTGATGAAACGGGAATAACGATTGCTGAGCCTTCTCAATCGGGTCAAGTGTCAACAGAGCGCAGTCGGCGCCGGCCGCGGCCTTGAGCACCTCATCCTTCGTTCGCTCGAAAATGTTGTAAGCGATCATCTCGCGAGGTTGAAACTGTTGCCCCGATCGCTCCATCATCATGACGGCTGCAGCGGTTCCATTGAAGTACTCAAGAATACGATCTGTCACGAAGACGGGTTGTTTCAAGCCGAATCGCTCGCAGTAGGTAACAATGTCGTCGTAGGCCGCCAATAGTGCTTTAACCTCGGCCCTATGGGGTGCGTGGACATCCGGCCGCCCTTCGGCATTAGCCATGAGAGTCATGCCGCCTGCCAATGACAAGGCTGCCATGACTGCACGAAAAGCGCCCGCAAACCGCGGTGGCGTCGAAGGCGGCGCTGACCTCTCCATCCGGTACAGCAGGAAGCTTCCCAGCAGAACCGCAGGAACCAGCGCGATGGAAGCGACTAGAGGCGACTTGGATAAATTCATCGTAAGTATGGCCAACGGCGTCAGCAACCACAGTACAAGCACTCCCCAACTAACCCCGTAGTCTCGCTCGTCAGTCTGCCCAGGCGCGCCGGCATACTTAAGTTGGCAAAACAAAAGAAAAATCGCGGTGGCTGCCAGCAGCGACAGCCAAAGGTACACAATCGGAAATCCTAGGTGGTTGTCATAAAGCGACCGCGGATAAAAAAGCAAATTGTCGGAGAGCGTCACCACTCCCTGTTCAGCCGCCCGGATCTTCTTCTCCGGCGAGAGGACATGCCCAACCACGTAGTAGTCGTAGAAGAGACGCCCGCCGATCAAGGGAATGGGCAAGACTAGCGCTGCGAACAGCAAGCCATATTTACCCAGGTTGAACGTTACCCGGCGAGCCCAATCGCCATCGCTGGATCGCCAAATACGAAACAGAAGAAACAATAACAGGAGAATATGGATACCAGCCAGATAGACGCCCGCGATCGGCCGGAACCAGCACAGTAAGGCCGCTGAGCAGATCGTGACGCGGCTCCATCGCACGTCGGTCAGCCAGTTACTCAACAGGAAGCAACAAAGCGTTACCCCGTAAAGCGGCGACGCCACGCCGTCTGCCCGGAAATCGGACAATCCCCCGGCATAGAAAAAGCGGCTCATCGTTCCAATCAAAAGGCCCAGTGCAATCAAGCTCATGGACCACATCCCGGTCAGCCGCCGCATCGTGTACGCCATCGTTACCTGCAGCAACGCAAAGTAGGCGAATACCAGCGTAAGTGCGTTGATTCGCTGCGGTCCGAAAACATAATAAACCAGCGATCCTTGCAGCCCCAGCATGAAGCTCGACGGTGGAGAGTGCTGCAAACCGTAAATCAGTCCGCTCCAAAACCCGGAGTCCAGCATCTTGAAATAAATTTCCTGGCTCTGATGCAGGAAGTTTGCCTGATCGTGATGCGCCGGATAGGCCCACAAAATCTCGCGGATCACCTGTTGCCGAAACAACAGGAATTGGATGAAAATCAATCCTCCGATCAGAACCCACGCCTGTCGCGATCGTCCAGGTTGTGGGCCGGATGCGATGCTGGCGCGCTGCAAAAAGTCGATCATCGGGTTAGGTGGAGCTATTATCGCGCAGCCCAGCCCGTAGGATGCGCGGTCACCCCGTGCAAGCGATCGGCGGCGCGGCTCAGGATGCCCCAAGGCAGCAAGCTCTCAAGCGTTGAAGCCTCCCGCCACTTGAGATTCTTCAAAATCTTGTAGCGAATAATGTTTGTGAATCCCGGCCCGTAGCCGCGAAACTCCGCCCTCAACCCCGCCATCTCCATCGCCGTGGCCAGCGTCTGCGGCTCAAAGAAACTGATATGCATTTCCGGCGTCGCGTATCGCCAGTCGAGTATCTTCCCCCGTTGCGGCTCCGCGTTACCGGTCGTCAGAAACAGCAACCCGCCGGGCTTCAGCATGCGCCGGATCCGCGACAACATCTCGACCGGCTTCTCCACATGCTCGATAACTTCAATCGCGGTGACTACGTCGAATGAGCCTGCCAGTGGTTCCAGTTCACCCACCGTTAGGATGGGAATCCGCCGCTTGCGAGCCTCATCGGCAATCCAGCCTTCCTCAAATCCAACCGCCTCACAACGCCCGGCCAAGTGGCGCACCAGTCCTCCGTTGCCACAGCCGAAATCAAGCCAGTGTGTCTGTGCCGTCACGGGCACACACGATTGCACCGCCTCCAGAATTCCCCGCCACTCGTGAATGCGCACGGTTCGCTCGGGATGTTCAAGTTCGAAGACATAATCGATCCACGGGTCTGCGCCTTGTCCACGATAATACGCTTCGTCATAAACTTCCGCGTAATCGGTCCAAGGGTTCGCGACAAACGTGAACGCACAGGCGTCGCAATGATGAAAGTGAAACTCGCGCGCCACAAAACTCCCGGTTTTGACGCCGAAAAACGCCGCGCTAGCACCGCACACCTTGCACGGAACGGGCTCTCGCTGTAGCTTCAGGCGAATAGTCCCAAGGCCGGCGTTCCTTCCACCAGCGCCCGAGGTTGCTTCAGGTCGTTCAGCACTTCCATCCGTGGATCGATACCCAGGCTGTGGTAGATCGTCGCCACCAGATCCACCGGATGCAAAGCCTTGTCGGCGGGCGCGGAAGCAGTCGCATCGCTCGCGCCATATTGATGCCCGCGCCGCACGCCCGCTCCCGCAATCACCGCGCTATAGCAATAGGGCCAGTGGTCCCGGCCATCGGGCGAGTTCACGTTGCCTGATGTGCTCACGCCAAGTTTGGGGCTCCGGCCAAACTCGCCCGTGCAAACCACCAGCGTATCTTTCAGCAGACCGCGCTGATCCATGTCTTCAATGAATCCGCTCAGCGCTCGATCCAGCTTCGGGCAATGCAGATTCTTCAGCGGCCCGAAGTTAGCCGCGTGCGTGTCCCATGCGTCCGTCTCAGGATTGCCATTGGCGACCGATGGCCAATTCACTTGCACGAATCGCGTGCCCGCTTCAATCAGCCGCCGCGCCATCAACAAGCTCTGCCCAAACGTATGCCGGCCATAACGTTCGCGCGCCGCGTCCGATTCCAGGTTCAGGTCGAACGCATCGCGCGCCTTGCCTGACAGCACCAGGTCGTACGCCTTCTCATAATACTCAGTGAGTGCGTAAGAACTCACCGCTTTCTCCAGGTCCTTCATCGACCCGTTAATGCCCTTCAGCAAATCGAAGCGATCTTTCAAACGCTCCTTCGAAACCTCGGGCCGCAGCGACAAGTCATCCAGCTTAACGTCCTTGTTCGGATCTTGATAAAGCCGGTAAGGATCGTGCGCCTTACCAAGAAAACCAGCCGCGCCGCCTTTGCCGATCACACTGGATTCCTGCAAGGGCCGTGGCATCTCGATAAACGGCAGCATCGCGCCCTCGGGTGGCAACATCCGGCCAATCTGGCAGCCCATATGCGGGAAGTCCCGAGGCGAGGGCGGCTCCAGTTGACCCGAAGGTGAAACTTTGTCGGGAGCCCAACCCGTCATCATCTGATACATCGCAGCCGTGTGATTGAACAGGCCCACCGGCGTGTAGGACATGGACCGCACCAGCGTCACTTTGTCCATCGCCTTGGCCATCATCGGCATCGTTTCGCTGACCTGGATGCCATCGACGCTCGTCGGAATCGCTTTGAACTCGCCGCGGATATTGGACGGCGCCTCGGGCTTAGGATCCCAAATATCGATGTGGCTCGGGCCACCCTGCAGGAAGATCATCACGACCTGTTTGGCCTTGGGGGTGATCTTCGCTGCGGGGCCGTGCGCGGGGCTAGCCTGTGCCTCCATTCTCAAAAGATCGGGCAGGCTCAAGCCCAGCAGGCTGAGGCCGCCGGCTCGCAGCAGTTCTCGCCGAGACCAGCCGTCACAAGTGCGCCCAGCGCGCCCGGGAATCGATAGCATGATGCCAATAATTATATGCCGTTTTGACCACCGGTGGCGGAGCCGTTGCTTTAGCCCGCGCGGCGCCCAACGATCGTCTTCAGACACAAGCGTTGCGTGTTCAATCTCGTCTCCCCATACTCGCGATAAGCGGCTTCGGCAGACCGGAGATCCGTCTCGCTCATCGGAATCTTCGGGCCCAGGCTTTGCACCACGTGGAGCCAAATAGCGGACGTAGACACAAACTCCGCCTCGCCACGCTTCGATATCTCGTCACAATCGTGGCTCGTAATCTCCTTCAGACCGGCCGCTTCAAACAAAGCGGGCAGGTGATCGGCCATCAGGTTATCCCAGCCGTTATCGGCGCGCCAGTCCAGGAACGCGCGATAGAAACGCCGAAACTCAACCGGAGGCTCGGGAGTCCATGCGTTGAACTCGTGATTGTAGTCGAGCGCCACCACCAGTCCCCCCGGCTTGACCGTGCCACTCAAGGCGCGAATCGCTTCCGCCGGTTCGCTGATCCATTGAATCAGGCGCGCGGCCGTCACGATGTCAAAAGCTCGGCATCGACGCTCAGTGCGGTAAGATCGGCGATCTCAAAACGAAGGTTTGGCCATCCGCCATGTTCTGCGCGTGCGATCTCAAGCAAAGATCCGTCGCGATCGATTCCCAATACTTGCCCACTTGGTCCAATGGCCGCCGCAATCCCTGCTGTGATTGCCCCCGTTCCGCATCCTGCGTCCAACACCGGCATGCCGGGCCGCAGCAACTCCGCCAATCGCCGATGATCTTGCTGCAGCGTGCGTCGTCCCAGGACGCGCGGATCGGACTGATGCCCCGGTGGCATCAATAAGCGGCGTGGCCGTCGGTTTCGAACTTGTTGAACTTCGGCGCCTTTACGCGAGCCATCTGATCGAGCGCGGCCTGCAGCTTCTTACGCACCGGAGTGTCGCCCTGCACCGGCGACTGTTCAAGGTAGTCGTTCTGCCAATCGAACAATCGGCCATCCATATACAATTTCCAACGATGGTCCCACGCCAGCCGTGTTGGCTTGATGTCCGCCTTGCATCCCGGATGCGGATCGAAGTGTGAGAACATCCACGGCCGCGGATTGCCCTTCTGCCCCCGCACTTGTGGCAGAAAGCTGCGGCCATCCAGCGGCAGGTTCTTGAACCATTGCGCGCCGGTCGCTTCGGCGATTGTGGGCAGAAAATCGGTTGAATCGATCAGGTCGCCGTACACGCGGCCTGGTTGGGTCACGCCTTGCCAGCGCGCCATCATCGGCACATGCATGCCGGCGTCGGTCGTCAGTCGTTTACCGCCTGGGATTACCTTGTCCCCCATCCGCGACGTGATCTCCGGCGGCGTGCCATTGTCACCATAGAACAACACCAGCGTTCGTTCCGCCAGGCCCATGCGGTCGAGATTTCCGATCAGGCGTCCGAAATCGTGATCCAGATACTCAACCATGTCGGCGAAATATTTAGGGTCGTCTTTCAAGCGATTCGCGGCGCCCGCCCAGTCCCGGCTCTTCGGCGTCATGTTGAAAGGACCGTGCGTCAGCGCCATCGGATAATAAGCGAAAAATGGCTGTTGCTTGTTCCGCTCCATGAAGCCCGTCAGATACTCGGAGAACAGGTCGGGGCCGTACTGGCCCTTGGTGTTGCCACGCAGTTTGCCGTTGTCGTTTAAAACAGGATCGGCGTAACGTGAGCCTTTGTTCTCGCTCAGCCGGTCATGCCACATCAGGTGCTCATCAAAACCGCTTTGCCCCGGAACCATGCCGATGCCATGGCGCGGCGAGCCTGGATAGTCGTAGCTATGGAGTTGCCACTTGCCGGCGATCGCGGTCTTGTACCCGGCCCTCTGCATCATATGGCCGAAAGTTTTCTCTTTCGGGTCCATCACGCCGAAGGCGCGATAGTTGCGGAAGTTGTATTGGCCTGTCATCAACTGCAGGCGCGTCGGCGTACACAGCGGCTGAGCGTAAGCGTGCGTGAAGCGAACGCCGCTTTGCGCGAAGCGGTCGAGGTTCGGCGTGTTGTACGAAGTACCCCCGTTGCCGCTCATGCACTCGTAGCCGAAGTCGTCGGCCATCACCAGCAGGACGTTGGGACGATTACTTTGTGCCGCGGCGCTGGCGGCCGCAGCTGGCATCGATAGCATGGTTCGGCGTGTCAGGTTCATGGTTTCCTCGCTAACGCGGTCGCGATGGCCCGTTCGGCGAGTGGCGCCATCGATTCATAGGCGGCGTCGTTCAGCAGCAGTCCGTCTACGGTTAATTCCTTCTTGATCGCACGTCTTTGTGCGAGTGCCGAATAATAGTCAAGGTACACGGCGCCGCTCTTGGCCGCATAATCCTTCAGCCATTCGTTCAGGCCCAGCAGCTTGCCGAACGGTCTCACCAGCGCCAGTTGCCGTCGCGGGCTACCTGGGATGCAATCGCAGACCGGGGTAGCCGAAGCCAGCACCACCGCAATGCCATGTAGCTTCGCCAGCTCCGTCATGGTCATGATGTTATCGGCGATCGTGCCTGTCGTCGCCGGTCCAGTGTTGCCGGCGAGGTCGTTCGATCCGCCTTGAATCACCACAGCGGCCGGCTTTAGATCGATAACATCCTGGCGAAACCGCACCAGCATCTGCGGCGTAGTTTGTTTGGCAATGCCGCGATTCAGATACGGTTTGCCGGGGAAAAATGCAGCCTTGCCCTCGCCCCAGTTTTCAGTGATTTCGTCGCCGATGAAAACCACGCGGCCCGCTTGTGGGCGGAGTTCGGCGTTCTCGCTGCCATAGTAAATCAGCCCGCCCCAATCGGTCAGTTGCCGGACATGCCGCGCGATTTCATCTTCCAGTTGTTCGACGGTCGGCCGCTGCCGCTGCCGCTGCGCCGCGACGGTAACCGCCGCCAGCAACAGGATCGCCACCAACTTCATTGCCGGATGCCGAAGCAGTACACCATGCCGTCAAAGGTGTTCAAGTAAATCCGTCCGTTCGCCACGGAGATCCCGCTCCAGTGATTGAACGTCTTGATGGTGTCGCCGCTTGACCAAAGCTCCTTGCCCGTTTGCGCATCCAGCGCATACAGTACCGCGTGGGTCGACAGCGGAATGCGGCGCTCGGGGCGGAAGTCGAGACCCGTCTCCGGAAACGCCTGCGCCGTGTTCTCGCCGCTCCCGTAGGCGAAAATCACGCCGTTGGCGATTACCGGCGGCTCGGCTTGATTCATGTCGCGCGAAATCCAGGCCGGCTTCAGCCAGGCCTTGCCCTGCGCATTCGTCTCAACCGTGAAGGCGGCGATCGCGCCCTTCTTCACCAAACCATTTTCGATCGGCGCTTTGTACTTCGGATGCTTCGGCCCCCAGAACGGCGTCAACACCCAGCGTGTGCCTTTGCTATCCAGCCAGGAAGCCAGCGAACCCCAGATACCGGCTTCGGCAAAGTCGACAATCTCATTGCAGATCAGCGGCGTGCGATAGACCGGCGTGCGATGATCGTCGCCGCCAATTGAGGCCGTATCCATGAAATAGAGACGGCATTCCTTGCTCGCATCGATCATGTACTCTTTTCCCTTATAGTCGAAAATCGTCGGCGTCACCTGCATGTCCAGATCGCGCTTGACCAGCCACTCCGCGTTGGACGGGCCATAGTAATCCACCAACTCGAGAGCCTTGGTCGTCGTGTTCTGCTTCACGCCGATGATGCCGTTTCCATAGAGGCCATTTTCGGGATCCCAGCGTCCATCGCCGGTGCCCGTGTACATCACGTCGCCCTTGCTGATTGCTGGCCCCGAGCGCCCCCACATACCGCCGCCCGCCGGTCCCCAACTCCCCACTTTGTTCGTCGCCAGATCGTACGTATAAGCCATATTCGGGTTGCCGCCGCAGCCCTGCGCGCTATGCGTGTAGATGACGTTCTTATGCAGGCTCATCGCGTACGGCTTGCCGTTGGGCGGCATGAACTTTGCCGGTGGCGCGATCTCTTCGCCCGTAGCCGCATCCACTTTGTGAAGCCGTCCATCCCACGACGCCGCATAGATTACGTACTTGTTCGGACTGTCGCCCGGTCCGATTGTGACGTTCGCCGTCATCCCGCCGGGGCACAACACGCTCGGACCGCGGCCGCCCGGGCTGTCCTGGAACGTGCTCTCGAAATGGCGTGTCCAAAGTAATTCGCCAGTCGCCACGTCGATGCCGAAAACGTTGTCGGAGACCCCCGCTTGAATCATTACCTGTTTGGCGCCGTTCTTGGTCGCGACGCTGCCAATCAGCAACGGCGGCAGCAGTGAGTGCATCGCGCGCGTCGCGTTGTTCAACTTGATCGTCCACAGTAGCTTGATATCCTTCGCTGTGCCGACACTGAGAATTTTTTCATCCCGCTGCCAGTTGGATCGGACGACATCACTGCCGTCGGTCAGCCAATCCGCGCTCCAGGCGTTCATGGCCAACAGCAGAGCACAAGGTGCAATCGTGGAGATTTTCATTCTGAAAGGGCCTCTCGAAAAATTGATCGAAGCCATACTATACAACAGACGGCGCCCCCCGGCGAGTGCCGTTGACCTCGATTCAGGTATATTATCTAGTTCCCGTTCCCATGCCAAAGGAGATTGCTCTCATGTCCAGTCTTGCTCGCGCCGCCACGACCGTCGGTGCTGCGCTAATTTTATTGAATAGCGTTTCGCTCGCGCAGCGAGGTGGCCAGGATTGGACCACCATCGGGAACGACGCGCAGCGCTCCAACTGGCTGCGCAACGACCCCAAGATCTCTCCCGAATCGATGGCCAAGCCAGGTTTCGAGATGCTCTGGAAGGTGAAGCTCAACAATGTTTCCCGCCAGATGAACGCCATCACGCAGCCGGCCCTGCTCGATTTCTACATCACGCACCGGGGCTTCCGCGCCTTGGGATTTGTTGGCGGCAGTTCCGATATCGTCACTGCCATCGATACGGATCTGTCGCGCGTCGAATGGGAAACCAAAATCGGCTCGGGCACGCCCGCCGCCGCCTCGACTGTGCAATGTCCAGGCGGCATGACCACCAGCGTCGCCCGCATCACGCCACTTCCCATGGCTCCTGCCGCGGCCTTCAGCCGTGGCCGCAGCAATCCGCCGAAATCGGATGTGGGCGAACCCGGTGAGGGCGCAGTGACCCTGAAAGCTGTTCGGCCTCCGCCGCTTGGCGCCGCTCCAGGAGCCGCCGCGAACAACACCAAGGGCGGCCGCCGCGGCGCCACGCCAGCCGCTGGTCCCTTCACCCGCGGGCCGTCATATGTCTATGCGCTTTCCAGTGACGGCAAAATGCACCTCATGTACGTCACCAACGGCGCAGAGCCCAAACCGGGCGTTCCCTTTCTGCCTGCCAATGCGCATGCTCGCGGATTGATGGTGTTCGACGGAATGGCGTACGTGGCTACGGTCAACGGCTGCGGCGGCGTGGAGAACGGCATCTGGGCGCTCGATCTCGAATCGGAGAAGGTGACGCAGTGGAAGTCGGCCAGCGGCAACGTGGTGGGCACGGAAGGCTTCGCGGTGGGACCGGACGGCACGATCTTTGTGGCGGCGGGGAACGAATTGGTGGCGCTCGATTCTGAGACGCTCGCGCCAAAGGGGTCCTACAAATCAGGCGGCGCGGCTTTCACTTCCTCGCCGCTGGTCTTCGATTTCAAAGGCAGGAACGCGATTGCCGCCACCACCGGCGATGGCAAACTTCACATCGTGGAAGCTGCCGGTATGGTCCTGCTCGGATCGGGCGACGCAGGCCACGGTAACTACGATGTCGGCGCGTTGACCAGTTGGCAGGAAGTCAACGGCGCTCGCTGGATCCTCGTGCCTTCAGCCACGAAAGTTGTTGCCTGGAAGGTGGCGGACAAGGGCGGCATGGCGGCGCTTGAGCCCGGTTGGACCTCCCGTGACTTAGTGCTGCCGATCGCGCCCGCCGTCGTGAATGGCGTCGTCTTCGCCGTGTCGTCTGGCAAGCGAGGAGTGCCTGCCGTGCTCTACGCCCTTGATGGGGCCTCCGGGAAAGCGCTCTGGAACAGCGGCAAATCCATCCTGTCGTTCGTCACTACCGGCAGCTTGTCGGCCGGCGGCAGCCGCGTCTATGTCAGCACTCACGACGGCACGCAATACGCGTTCGGCGTTCCGATTGAACATTAGAGCTTTCTCGGTTCTGAGCCGCGCGCGTCAGCGAGCGGTAGCCCACGGTAAGTCTGAAAACGCTTTAATTCACCCGCCCGCGCTTCGTTATTATTGAAGTGATGATGAGTGTGTCGCGTTTTTCAACCATCGCGCTCGCCCTGTCTTTATCCACCGCGAGCGCTTGGTCTCAAGTGCCTTTTCCCGATGGCCCCGGCCGTTCGGAGATGGAGAAGCTTTGCAAAAATTGCCATGAGCTGGCGCGTAGCGTATCCAAGCGGCAGGACCGCGATGGCTGGCTCGCGACCATGTCGAAGATGGCCGCCTTCGGCATGAAAGGCACTGAGGATGAGCATAAGGTCATCGTCGAATACCTGACGCAAAATTTCGGAGCGGACGCTCTGCCACTGATCAAAGTGAACGAAGCGTCGGCCATCCAGCTCGAAAGCGCGCTGGGACTGCGTCGTTCGCAGGCCGCGGCGCTGATCGCGCACCGCGAAAAGAACGGTAAGTTCAAGTCTCTGGCCGATCTCAAAAAAATCCCCGGGATCGAGGCCGCGAAGTTCGAGACGAAGAAAGACCGCCTCGTTTTCTGAACCGCAAGCTGTAATAAAGACGCGAGCCGTGCGACTATCTGCTCATGGATCGGGCAGAGACCGAGGCGGTGCTGCGGGTGTATCATGCCCCCCTAGCTGCGGTCTTTCGTGCGAGAGTGGGTGGAGTAAGTTGCTCCAACAGTCAATATGGTTGTCCTGCGCAGGCGAAAATCGTCGCCGACACCGGTTCGTGAAGACGATTAAGATTAAAAGGGAGTGTCCATAAGGGATGTCGGAAGCATATGACCAGGGACGGCGATTGCAGTTCCGCTTTTCACGGCCGGCCGATGCCAGACCTGCCGTCCCGGCGTCCGTTCTCATTCAAACGTTGGAGGGGGCGCAACGAGCGATCTGGCTGATCGCTTTGTCCAAGGAGCAAAAGGACATTAAGTGCCGCGCGCGCATTCCGGCCGAAATCGTGCAGCGTTACCAGTTGAAATGCGAAGTCCCTCAACCGGGGAGCTACCTCCTTCCCGCGTTCGTTGAATCGGTCCAACCTCAGTTGGCGACCATGGATGAAGTGAACAATGTGCTCGCCACGTTTGAGGGAGTCGCTGGTGCGCTGCAATCACAAAAACGGGATCTGGTGGCTAACTTTCTTCCGGACACCGCCATCCGAAAGCGCGTAGTGGATGCGTTTCAGCAGTTGGCCCCAAAGCCTGGAAGCGGCTGGAGACTTGACCTCTCGCGGAATGGTACGACCGTCCGCATGGATGACAACTGGCAACGTCTGGTCCGCAAAATGTACACCTCAACCGAGGCCGAGCCGGATCGCGAAACAGTCACTGGCGAGTTGATCGAGATTAACTTTGCGGACCGCCAGATTACAATTCTGCCAATCGGATCGAACCGGCAGCTTAGGGTTACCTACCAGGACGCAATGGAAGACCTTCTCCTTGAGAACCGCAGGTCGGCGATTCAAATCACCGGCAGAGTTTCCCGCGACGAGAACGGTGAGATAAAGAACATGTTCGATCTGGAATCGATTGGAGCCCTGGACCTTTCGCCACTGGAAGTAAACGAAGTGGAGCACGAGGGCCTGCGGTTGCGATTCAAAGAGGCCGTGCGGCTGCAACCTCACCTCAACGATGACAATCCGCAATTTGTCAGCGTCGAAGACTCGAGTCTTGGGTTGGATGCCTTTGCGGGCACGGTTAGCGACCTGCTCGATGAAGTGGCCGAAGATCTCGTCGTGGTCTGGAAGCACTACGCGATGGCGCCGGACGAAACCCTTTCCCCAAAAGCGCTGGAACTGAAGCACCGGCTACTCGCTGTCATGGAAGAGGTCCCGGTTGCCAGTTAGAGCAAAGCGGGATGTTGAAACCGCTCTCAAGAAAAAAGGATTCCAGCAAGACGATGGCGACCACCATTGGTTCTTTTTTTGGACGGCGGATGGAAAGAAGACGACAGTTCGCACTAAGACAAGCCACGGCAGCACGAAGGATCTTGGGGACGGATTGCTCAAGGCAATGGCCAGGCAGGTCCGCGTCTCCAAAATCCAATTCCTCGAACTAGTCGATTGCCCACTGAGTCGAGAGCAATACCAGGAATTGCTTGAGAAGGGAGGGCATGGTTTGAGTCTGGCCGTTCCACTACGGTCCGCCGATTTGAGTGGAGGTTTCAGTAGCAGGCGCGTGTTCGGCCATCAGCGCGGCGAGGAGGCCATCGAAAAGCCGCGGCGTCTTCTCCCGGTAAAATGATATGGCTTCGGCTGGTGAGCGCGTGGGTGGTGCGATTTTGTGCGACGCGGGCTTTGCCTTCGAGCGTGCGCGGGCCGGTGGAGAGTTGCGCGTTACGGCGATTGGCTTCGAGGCGGCGATCAGACGATGTTGAGGTTGCCATGACGGCCTTATCGTCGCGCGTGAAATCTGGAATGAGTGCGATGAGGGCCGGCTGAAGCGGCGTAAGTTGTTTCGGAAGCGCGAGATTAGCGAGGGCGGATTTATTTTGGCGCCTTGTGAACGGGCTAACGATTGACGATGGGGCGCAACGGGCGTACGTGGATGTCACGATAGGCGACGGGACCGTGGTCGCCTTGGAGCATGATAGGACCGAGCGTCGATTCGGGCAGGTTCATGTGGGCGCGCGTGCCGCCTTCGAGTTCGACGTCTTTCTGAATGATCAGGCCGTTGTGGAGCACGCGAATGAACCTGGCGTTCTCAGTCTTTTTTCCGGCGGCGTCAAAACGCGGGGCGCGGAACCAGATGTGGAAGCTTTGCCATTCGCCGGGGCGGCGGCTGGCGTTGCGCGACGGGGCCGAGCCGCCGACGCCTTGCTCATTGATCCAACGATGGTAGACGGCGCCGCAGTCGGAGGTTTTCATCCGTTCGGGGGAGCCGAAGCTGTCGAAGACTTGGATTTCGTAGAGGCCCTGGAGATAGACGCCGGAGTTGGAGCCTTTGGGGATGAGGAACTCCAGATAGAGTTCGATGTCGCCGAATTTTTCCTCGCTCACAAGGTTGGCTGTCCGGCCGGTTTGGCCGTTTAGGATCTTGGTGGCCGGCGCTGGAATACCCCGCAAACGCGTGGGCCCCAGTAGCCGCTCCCAGATCACCCCACGTGCGGTGAGCCAATCGCTGGGTTTGGCATCCTGGCCAGACCAGCCGGTTATATCCCTGCCGTCGAGCAGCGGACGCCAGCCTTCTTCAATAAGGAACGGTGCGTCGCCGTGATGTTCGCCGTCGTTCAAGCCGTCTGCGTTCAATGCGATAGCCGTGAGTATCGTGGCGCACAGTAGAATTCTAAGTCTCAGCATTGCAACAACAGTATATCGGATATCTTTCGCGCGAGAAACAGGCAAGCCTATTTTTTTCATACGTATAGGGCCCGTGCTGTGGAAATCCGGTGGAGATCCTAAAACATAAATTAGCGAGTTTGTAACTCGTTAACACGGCATATAGATATAGTTCTTGACGCGGTACTACATATTGGGTCATGATGGCACCTGCACCCGCCCCCGAGCTAAGGAAAAAGTACTAATGGGACAGCTTACCGCCGATCTATCCGCCCACACCCGCGATCTCAGCGAAATGAAACGTTCCCTCGCCGTAGCGGAACGTGCCGGCATTCACTTCCCCCGCCACTTCACGGCGAGGATGGAAGCGGGCAAAACGCCCTACGACGAAATTCAATGGGAGACGCGCACGGCGTCCATTGGCAACGATAAAGGCAATACGATCTTCGAGCAGCGCGATTTGGAGGTCCCGACGGACTGGTCGCAAACGGCCACCAATATCGTAGCGAGCAAATATTTCCATGGCAAGATGGGGTCGCCTGACCGTGAGCGCAGCGTGGGGCAATTGGTTCACCGCGTGGTCGACACCGTGGCCGACTGGGGACGCGCGAGCCGGTATTTTAAGACGGCGGACGACGTAGAGAATTTCCGCAACGAATTGGCGCATTTGATGCTGACGCAGAAATGCTCGTTCAATTCGCCGGTGTGGTTTAACGTCGGGGTGCGGCATGAGTCGCGCGGGTATGGATGGTATTTCGACGAGGCGCAGCAGGCAGTGTTGAAGCTTGAGCGCACGACGGATCGGCCGCAATGCTCGGCGTGTTTTATTAACTCGGTTTCCGATTCGCTTGAGGCGATTCTGGAGTTGGCCAAGACCGAGGGCATGCTATTTAAGTTTGGGTCGGGGACCGGGACGAATTTGTCGGCGCTGCGCGAGGAAGATGCGATTTTGTCGGGCGGCGGGCGCGCGTCGGGGCCGTTGAGTTTCATGCGCGGTTTCGATGCGTTTGCGGGCGTGATTAAGTCGGGCGGCAAGACGCGGCGCGCGGCGAAGATGGTGATCCTGAATGCCGAGCATCCGGACGTCGAGAAGTTTATCTGGTGCAAGGCGAAGGAAGAGAAGAAGGCTCACACGCTGATCGGCGCGGGTTATGATTCGTCGCTGGACGGCGACGCTTACTCTTCGGTGTTTTTCCAGAACGCGAATAACTCAGTGCGCGCGAGCGACGATTTCATGCAGGCGGTGGTGGAAGATCGCGATTGGTGGACGCGCTCGGTGAGCGGCAATCAACCGGTGAAGCGCTATCGCGCCCGCGACCTGATGCGCGAAATCGCCGATGCGACGTGGCAGTGCGGCGATCCGGGGATGCAGTTCGACACGACCATCAACCGTTGGCATACGTCGAAGAACACGGATCGAATTAACGCTTCGAATCCTTGCTCGGAATATATGTTCCTGGACGATTCGGCGTGTAACCTGGCGAGCTTTAATCTGATGAAGTTCATGGGGCCAGACGGGCAGTTCAACATCGAAGCTTTCCGGCACGCTGTCGACATGATGATCATCGCGATGGAGATCATCGTCGAGAACGCGAGTTATCCGACCGATAAGATCGCGCGTAACTCACGCGACTTCCGTCCGCTAGGTTTGGGCTATGCGAACTTAGGCGCGTTGTTGATGTCGCAGGGCATCGCGTATGACTCGCATGAAGGGCGTAACTACGCTGCGGCGATTACGGCGATTATGTGCGGGCAGGCGTATCTGACGAGCGCGCGGATTGCGGAGGCTACGGGGCCGTTCCCGGGCTACGCAGTGAACGAGGCGCCGTTCCTGGAAGTGATTCGCATGCATCGCGACGCGGTGCCTAATATGGACGCCCGCTCGGTGCCGCCGGCGATGATGGAAGCGTCACGCGAGGTATGGCACGATGCGTATGAAAAGGGCCGCGTGCATGGCTTCCGTAATGCGCAGACGACGGTGATCGCGCCGACTGGCACGATCGGCTTCATGATGGACTGCGACACGACTGGTATTGAGCCGGAACTGGCGCTGGTGAAGTACAAGAAGCTGGTGGGCGGCGGGATGATCAAGATCGTCAATACGATCGTGCCGCAAGCGCTGATCAAGTTGGGCTATTCGCCCGCGCAGGCCGAGGCGATCGTGCAGCATATCGATTCGTCGGGCACGATCGAAGGCGCACCGCATATTAAAGAGCAGCATCTGCCGGTGTTCGATTGCAGTTTCCGCGCCCAGAATGGCGTCCGCACGATTCACCACATGGGACATATCCGGATGATGGCCGCCGTGCAGCCGTTTATTTCGGGCGCGATTTCGAAGACGATCAACATGCCGAATGAGTGTACGGTGGAGCAAATTATGGATGCTTACACCGAGTCATGGCGGTTGGGGATCAAGGCTGTCGCGATTTACCGCGATGGGTCGAAGGGCGTGCAGCCGCTGAACACGGGTAAGGATAAAGAGAAGAAGGCGGTGGCGGTGGTGGCGCCGCAGATCGTGGAGAAGATCGTGTACCGGCCGGTGCGGCGGAAGCTGCCGGACGAGCGGGCTTCGATTACGCATAAGTTCTCGATCGCCGGGCATGAAGGTTATTTCACGGTGGGCATGTTCGAGGATGGGACGCCGGGCGAGCTGTTTATCACGATGGCGAAGGAAGGCTCGACCATTTCGGGCTTGATGGATAGCTTCGCGACGGCGATTAGTTATGGCTTGCAGTATGGCGTGCCGTTGCAATTCTACGTGGATAAGTTCGCGCACGTGCGGTTTGAGCCGAGTGGGTATACGGGGAATAAGATCATCCCGTATGCGAAGTCGATCATGGATTATATCTTCCGGTGGATGGGCGTTAAGTTCATTAGTCCGGAGTATGGGATCACGGAGATCGATAGCTCAGGGACGCAGGTGTTGAAGCCGACCGAGCCGGAGGCGCAGCAGCGGTTGCAGTTTGCGCCGGTGGTGACGGACGCTCCGATTTGCTCGGAGTGCGGGAGCATGATGGTGGTGAACGGGTCTTGCTATAAGTGCGAGAATTGCGGCGGGACTAGCGGGTGTAGTTAGCTTAGGATCGGCGACGGATTCGAAGGCGAGGGACTCTTGACGGTTCTCAGCAAGGGCGAAGATCCCCTCAAAGGTAAGGGTGGCACTGGGAATCCATGAAGGCGACGTAATCTACCCTGCCTTGCATATGCCTACTCTTTCTTGCGCAATATCCAAAACAAGAATGCTATCCACCCAAAGAACAGTCCTGCTGACTTCATCAGTCTATGACGATTATCTCTTTCTATCAATCGTATGTAGTCATCCATGTCTATACTAGAACTCGAAGCGACGATAGACGCGATACACTTTTGGTTTATGGTCTCGACCGGCGTCGTGGCAGTCGGATTGGTGCTTGAGTACCAAAAGGACATTAGAAAGCTTTGGGCTTCCGTAAAGGATTGGGTCCGGAACGGCGTCCCGCTCAACTGGGACCTACTCAAGAAAACAATTGGCGGCCTGCTAGTCACGATTGGTGTGACGGGAGAATTTGGCCTAGATCTTTGGAGCACCGGGTATGAGAACGACCTTCGGAAGGCGAATGCACTGGTGATTGGGCAACTGCATGAGCGTGCTGCTAAAGCCGAAGCGGCAACCAAGGGGCACGACGCCGAAATCATCAAGACTAAAGCTCGGGTGGCCGATGCCGAAAGACAAGCGGCCGAGGCGAATCGGATCGCAGAAACTGAGCGCCTAGAACGGATGAGGCTGGAAGCGATTATACAGCCTCGATTCTTGAGCGGACCGAACCAGAAACATCTACGTGAGGCGTGTAACAAGTTTGCAAACAGGGGAATCCGAGTTGAAGTAGTTCCAAGCTCTATTGATATGGATGGGCAGAGGTTAGCATCACAAATAGTCGATTCACTCAATGGGCCATTGATGGCTCGTTTTGCGGGCCCGGTCCTCTCGATGGCTGGCGAGCAGGAAGGGATAGTGGTTTCTGGCGACCGAACAACACAAGAATTGGTTCGCGTGCTCGTCGAGACTTTAGCCGGACCGGCGCGTGTCAACAACTTTGAGACACTCTTGCGGAGAGTTTAGTGAGCTTTTTCGTCTGAGTGGAGCGGCTTGTTGATCCAGACCTCCGTGGGAA
>JAYUSQ010000060.1:0-7780 GCA_043755595.1 Acidobacteriota bacterium
GCACCAAAGACTGATGGCCGAAATGCAGCGGCTGCGTGGCCGCATCTACCTGGAGGATGGCGCGATTGCGCCGGATCAACTCAGCGGGTCGAGGCATCAACTGGAGGTCGACGAAGGAAGTTGGCACTTGTTGATCGTCGACCAGCACGAGCGGGTCTGTGGGTGCGCCAGGTATCGGGAATATCCCAATACTGCCTCTTACAACCGGCTCACCGTTGCGCGGTCGGCCTTGGCCCGTTGTCGTGATCACGGTCACAGGCTCAAGAAATCCGTGAACGCCGAACTGGAGCTTGCCCGCCACCTGGACTTGCCGTATGTGGAACTGGGTGGCTGGGCGTTGGACATCTCCATCCGCGGAACCTCAGATGCGTTGCGCATGGCTATGTCCACCTATGCGCTCTCCCAGTCGCTTGGGGGTGGCGTTGGGGTCAGCACCGTCACGCAACGCCACTCTTCCTCTTCCATTCTGCGCCGGCTGGGCGGACGGGTATTCGAGTGGGATGGCGCCGAATTGCCGCCTTACTACGACCCGGAGTATAGGTGTGGGATGGAAGTATTGAAGTTCTACTCGTGGTCCCCTAACCCTCGCTACGCAGACTGGGTGGTTGGCATGAAGTCCGCCCTCCGGCGCACGCCGGTCGTTTGTGGCGGCGGACCGTCAGCTTGGCAGCCGCTGGCGTCCGGCCAACTGGCACTTCCTGCTCCTGGTCCCTCGTAGATTGGGAGTGGCTAGGGAATTCACCGCTAGGACCAGTGGTATTCCCGCCAGCAACTAAGGGTTTCCCGCAGAGAGACACCACCAATTCAAGACGATGGCCCTTCTTGGGAGGGTTTCCGTGTTGATTGGAAGGGTTCCAGATTGGCTGATTTCCTCCTGCCGGGCGCTGGTTATTCTAGCTCCCCGAGAGTCAACGGTAGCGGATCGGTTAGACTCGGGCAGGCTTGGGAGCGGCCTTTATGACACGATGCTGGCGCGTCTGCAGCGCCTTCGAGGTTGCGCCTACCTGGAAGACGGAGCAATCTGCCAGGAAGATCTGACTCCGGACGGCCGCCACATCTCTCCGGTTGACGAACAAGCATGGCACGTGCTGTCGGTCGAATCCGGCGGCGTCGTGAGAGGGTGTGCCCGCTATCTAGCCCATGATCCCAGGGTTGCTTTCCCGAAGCTCCTGGTTAGTCACTCGGCGCTGGCGAAGGCCGACGAGTGGGGTTGGCGGCTGAGAGCGGCCGTCGAGATCGATCTGGCCGCAGCCAGGGACGAGGGCGTGGCCTACGCAGAAGTGGGCGGATGGGCCATCGACAAGTCTCTACGTTGCGGTACGGAAGCGGCGCGCATCGCCCTCAGCACGTATGCCTTATCGCGCAGACTCGGCGGCTGTGTCGGTATCACCACCGCTACCGTGAGACACCATTCGGCCGCCGCACTCCAGAAGATCGGCGGCAGTCTCCTCGCTTGGAACGGTAATCCTCTGCCTTACTACTTCGATCCCCAATACCGTTGCGAAATGGCCATTTTACGGTTCCGATCAGACCATGCGACGCCCCGGTTCGAGCCGTGGATTCGCTGCCTTGAGATACAAATGCGAACCGTTCCGATAATTTACTCTTGCGAACGGAGCGTACCACCCAGTCTGATCGACCGTAAGGCGAGTTTTCAGCCTCAGGAGGCGATGGGTGTGGCATAATCGGGTGAGATCTCTCTTTGGTGCATACCACCGCTCTTGAGCAAGCGATTGAACGCTGGAAAGCCTTGCTGGGATCGGTTCACGTTATCCTCAACCCGGCTGCCCTGAACGCCGCTGCCACCGCGACGTTCCAAACCAAGCATCGAGTCATGGCGATTCTTCAACCCGGCGGCCGGGAAGAAGTCCGCGAGTGTGTCCGGATCGCCAATCAACTGAACCTGCCGCTCTATCCTGTAAGCACAGGAAAGAACTGGGGCTATGGATCTGGCGCGCCCACCACCGACGCCTGCATTCTGAGTTTGGCTCGATTGAACCGGATTGTCGATTTCGACGAGCAACTGGCGTATGTGACAATCGAGCCCGGCGTGACGCAACGCCAGCTTTACAACTTTCTGCAGACGCATGGATCACGGCTATGGATGGATGCAACCGGAGCGAGTCCGGATTGCAGCGTCATCGGCAACACCGTCGAACGTGGCTTCGGCCATACGCCATATGGAGACCACTTTGCGCACGTGTGCGGGTTGGAGGCGGTGTTGGCAAGCGGCGAGGTGATCAACACCGGGTTTGCGCGGTTCCCCGGCGCGACCGCCGGTACCGCATATCGGTGGGGCGTGGGTCCGGTGCTGGACGGGTTGTTTTCGCAGTCCAATATCGGCATAGTCACTCGGATGACTGTTTGGCTCATGCCGGCGCCCGAGCACTTCGAAGCCTGTTTCTTTCGATGCGATCGCGATGAGGATTTGGCGGGGCTGATCGACGCGCTGCGGCCGCTTCGCCTGAACGGCACGTTGCCGGCCGCGGCGCACATTGCCAATGATTATAAGGTGATCGCTGCCGTTCAGCGCTATCCTTGGGACGAAATGCGGGGAGTCACTCCGCTGGGGCGTGAGCAGGTTGCGCAACTGCGCAAGAAGTTAAAGTGTGGAGCCTGGAACGGTTCGGTGGGGCTCTATGGGACGCGCGCCCATGTAGCCGAGACCCGGCGGCTGTTAAAGAAGGCTTTGCGCGGGCGAGTGAGCAAACTGCAGTTTGTAGACGATCGCAAACTCGCACTGGCGTCGCGCTTTGCCAAAACCTACGGGCTGATGACAGGCTGGGATATCACGCGGGCCCTCGAACTGGTGAAACCAGTGTATGGCTTGATGAAAGGAATACCTACCGACCATCCGCTACGCAGCTGTTATTGGCGCAAACACTCCATCCCGGAACCAATGGATATCGATCAGGACGGTTGCGGACTGTTGTGGTGTGCTCCGGTGGCTCCGCTCGATGGTGTGCATGCCACGGCTATTGCGACGCTGGCCAACCGCACGCTGCTCGCCCACGGTTTCGAGCCGATGATCTCGTTCACGCTGCTGACCGAGCGGGCCATCGGGTGCGTAATATCGATTAGTTATGATCGGGAGATTTCCGGCGAGGACAAGCGGGCGGCCGTCTGTCATCGGGAATTGCTCTCCCAGTTGAACGCGGCCGGCTACGTTCCGTATCGGCTGGGTCTGGATTCCATGGAGCAGATGTGCACCGGCGACGGCTTCAATAATCTCCTGCGGGCCCTCAAAGATGCGGCCGATCCCAACGGAATCCTCGCTCCTGGCCGTTATTCGTCTACCCGTTCCTTTGAGGAACCTCTACGATAAGTCTTGAGTATCGGTGAGTTAGGCAGCGGCCTCCAACGGCACGAGTTTGTAGCCGCGCTGGGCGGGCTTGTTTTTGGAGCCTGGCCTCAATCCGCTTTCCTCGCAATTCATCGCCCTGGGCCCAAAGAGGGGCGTCGTACTCGACCTGCTTGCTCACCATCGTGTAGAAGACGACGGCGATCCTGTGCGCCGTGGCGGTCGTGGCGGCGGCCGGACCGAGTTTGGCTTTCTGCGGCGAAGATAATCGCCCATCGGTGTGTGATCGCGATGCAATGCGTGAGCCGCCAATCGGAACAGCGTCCCGGCGCGGTTTTTGGTTTTGCGGGCGCCTCGCCATAAGACTTTTCCTCCGCTGATGTCATTGTCGGGGCATAGTCCAGCCAGGACACGAAATGGGCGGCGGTGGGCCAGCGAGACATGTCCCGTCCCACTTCGCTGAACAGCATGAAGACCAACGTCATCAGCCCGGGAATCTGGGTCAGGTCCACGCCGAATAGCTTGTACGCTCGGCCCGCATGTCGAAATCCGGGCTCCCGCTCCTCTTCCTGCGCTTGCGCTGCTTTTGCTTGCCCTCCTCTGGCATTGGTTTTTCATCGGGATCCACCCTGGGCGCGAAGGCCGCGGCCAGCTTCTCGATTTCCTTGTCGCACTCATCGATCAAGTCACGATGGCTTCGATAGAGCGACAACCTTTGCTTGAGGGCCAGGATATGTTCGGCCTGCCAGTTTCCCTCCAGCGATTTCCGGATCGTGTCTTCACTGGCCTTGATGCGTGGGTCCCGCAACTTGGCCAGCACGGCCGGACTCCGTTCGCCAGCCACGATGGCATCCAGCACCGCCAGTCCCGTTAAACCCGTGAGGTCTGAGATCACATGCTGGACTGCACGTTCATCTGCGTGAGCGCCTTTTGCATATCTTACCTTGTCGATGGTGGTTCTACCCGGCTCATCGAGCCTAGGCTGGCGATCGCGACGGCGTTAGGGCTTGAGCTGTATGATCCCGAAGGACGGGCGCTTGATTCACTGGGCGGCGCCCGCGTGGATATGCTCGCGGCTCCGGACGCCAACCATTTGGCCGTCTGGATCAACTACGGCAGTCATGTGCGAGTGTATGAAGTGAAGTGAAATCAATAGACGGTTAGAGGACTTCGATCAAGCCGTGTTCTCGCAGGTCCTGCGCGAACGAGAGAAGATCGCTCATACCAAGATCAGGGTCCAATTCGAACTTGCCACTGACGAAGCCGCCCAGCCACTCAAGGGTGCGCCCCGCTTCCAACTGTTCCCAAACCGAAGCGCCCACGGGATCTAACCCGTAGCAAACTCCGTTTCGCAGATTCAGCAGGACACGCTCGCCATTCAGTTGCCGCACGACTACGTCCCGATTGGGAACCACACATCTGGACACACTCATCTTGTTCTTCTGGCCCCTCAATCTCCATATCGGTTCGCTGCCGGGTATTGTTTAGGAGAAGGTGAGCGGATTGCGGCGGAATTCTAGTGCCCGTATCGGGGCGCCGGTAAGGCAAAATAGGGCATATCAGGGCCTCCAGAAGGGCTCGCCGGCCGCCATGAACTCAACCGGCATCCCAGGCAGGAAGCCCTTGAGCCATTTGGCGCACTCGGCCATCCCAGGGTCTTCGGAAACCGCATGGCCCAATAGAATCATCGCTTTATTCTGTCCGGAGGCGACGGCATCGAACGTGTATTCGACCCCCTCCCTCTCCCGCGCCTCCCCCGCAATGATGAGATCGGCCTGCCCGAGGCTTCGCACCGCGCCCATCAGATTGGCGAAACCCGGGTTCAGGGCAATGAGCGAAATCTTCGTCTCAGGCTTGCCCAACACACGAATCGCACGGGCGTGTAAGCGGGATTGGATATCGCGCCCGAGCTTTTCCAGTGTCGTCGTGGGAATTTCAAACAGGCGTGGATTGGTCTCCGAGCGTTTGAAGCCCACCACATCTGCCAACCCGGTCAACATCAAATCCGGCCGGTGGGCGTGCCAATTGTCATGGGAACGGAAAATCACCAGATTGTTCTTGGGCGATCAAAGCCCGCTTGGCCAGATAAACCGGGTCCTTTTCGAAATCCTGAGTCTTGTCCTCGTGGTTGTAAAACGTAGGTTCGTGCGTGATGATCAGGTTTTTGCCCTGCGCGGCGGCGCGTTGCAACACGTCGAGCGTGGCCATCACCGTGGTCGCAATACCGCGTACCGGCGCGTCCGGGTTTCCGGCCTTGATCGTGTCCACGGTCGGCTCGCGCCAAGCCACTCCGAGATTTTCGCGGATCTTGTCGATCACTTGCCTGGCCGTCAACGCGGGCGCCGCTGCATTTTGAGCGAGCGCGGTGGCGGCGGGGAGTGCGGCGGCGAAATCGCGGCGGGTCATTCGGATCATGATACTGCAGGGCCTACCCTCCATCACATCGTCAAATTCCGCCGCCGAGCCATCGCGCAGCCAGGGATCAAGCTGCGCCACATCCTTCAACTGCTGCCCACGCCACCGAGACACCTCGACATAGCCGCACGCCACGTCGTTCAGCCGTCATATCGCCCCAAAGCCGTTCGAATTGCGCGACCGGGAAAATATCCTCCTGCCCTCGACCCCAGCGCTTCTTCACGTCCTTGTTCGTGATGTAGCTCGGCATCCGCTGCGCCATTTGACGAACGGCGGCGGCGGTGCGTTCCTCGTCGGCCAAGTCTTCGCGCCGCAGTCCGAACGCGTCAAGCAAATGGTCGATCGTAATTCAGTGTTATAAAACGTCAGCGAAGCCTCAATGGCATCGCTCGGCAGCGCCAGCCCCTCCACCAGCCGTGGGCGCCCGTTCACGCGCTGCGGCGTCACTTCGATCGTGATCGCCGCCCCGGAGGCGATATGCCGCCCAAGCAGCGCCGGATCGGCCGTCGCCCCAAGCGTGTCGACGTTGTGGAGCGACAAGTACTCAAGCCCCGGATGGCTTTCTAGCACGCCGCGCAGAACCCCATTACGGATCATGTTTGGAATTTCGTACCAATGCCCGACCGGATGGATGCACTGAGCCGGCTGGAGACGGCACGGGCGAATCTAGCGCCGGGAGTGATAAAGTGTGAGTCGCCATGATGCGCTTGTGTTGCTTGTCACTCAGCTTCCAGAATCAGTTCAAAACCGGCAAAATGGATGTGTTCAAGTTCATTGAGCATTGCCGCGCGCTCAACTTTGACGGCGTCGATCCGCATTTTCGCGATCTGCCGCCCGACCAGGCGGGCATGAAGCGTTTGCGGCGATTGATGCTCGATACCGGCCTATCGATGGCCAGTATGTGCGTGTCTACCGAATTTGGACGCGACGCAGCCGCCGTGCCGGCCGAGATTGAAAAGGCCAAACGCGCCATGGAAGCCGGGCTGTTTCTCGGCGCGCCGATTCTGCGCACGTTTGTCGGTTCGGCGCCTTCGCCAGATAAGACGGAAGAAGCCTTCAAGCGAGGTGTCGACGCTCTGCGCAAGTGCGCCGAGATTGGAGCCGGACTCGGCATGCCGGTGGCGCTGCAAAACCACAGCGGACTCACCAGCACCGGGGACGATATGCTGCGCTTCAAACGCGAAGTGAATCACCCGAACTTCACACTGTTGCTCGACACCGGGCATTTCACCGGGCGCACCGGCCCGAACGGGCCGAAGCGCGAAGGCGATGGCTACGAACAGTATTACCACTCGATCGAGCAGGTGGCCCCACTGGCCCAGTTCGTCCGCGCCAAGTTGTATGAGCTCGACCAGCAGGGGCGCGAGAAGCATATGGACTACAACCGCATCTTCAACATCCTTCGCGGCGTCCACTACAACGGCTTCGTCAGCTTGGTGTACGAAGGCGGAGAAGATGAAATGGCGGCGGTCCCGAGAGGCGCGAGGTTCTTGCGCTCATTCGTTTCTGCGGCGTAGCACCCACCTGTTTTTCCCGCTGAACCTGGAGTTCATGGAATCCACTGTGCTGCAGCATGTGCCCCGGCTCAGTGCCGGGTTGCCGATTTACGTTGAGCCAACGCCGGAATTCCTGGCGCTCGCCTATAACCCCCTGTTTTACGCCGTGTGCGTGCCTTTTGTGCGGGCGTTTGGGCCGACCCTGGCCGCGATACGGACGCCGGCGATGTTGGCAAGTGTCGGCGCCGCCTTCATGGTGGCGCTGCTGGTGAAACGGCTGACCCGGTCGTTCTGGTGGGGCTTCATGGCGATGGGAGTGTTCGCCGCCTCAAACCGGGTGACAGATTGCTATCTGGACATCGGCCATCGCGACTCATTCCTGCTGCTGTCGATCCTGGTCGGATTCTGGCTCCTGGATCGAGGCGGCGGCCGCCTGCTTGGTCCGCTACCAGGCATCCTCGCACTGGCTGGCCCCAACTCGGTCAACAGCCGGCTTACCCACGGCGAATGTCCGCCCACCTCGATCGCGATCCGGCACCTCGCCAAACCCAGGAACTTCTTGGTCACC
>JAYUSQ010000061.1:0-2641 GCA_043755595.1 Acidobacteriota bacterium
TCTTGGCAAGCTGCGCATTGTACTCGGTGAGCTTTTCTCTCATGCCGCCCACGACGTGCTCCGGAGCCCGGGCGACGAAGGCGTCGTCTCCCAGTTGACGGTCAAGGCTGAGGATGTTCTTACCGAGTTGTTCGATCTCCTTCACCAGACGCGTCTTGAGCGCCACGAGTTGGGTCTCACTCACGTTCAACTTGAGGTCGAAGGCAGGCGTTGCCCGCATTGCCCCGCTCACCTTGGGAGCCCCGCCGCGATGCAGCTCAAGCGTTACCCGAGCCAGCGCGGAAATCGCTTCCGCCGACGCTTCGGCCACTTCGTACGCCCGGCCAGCCGAGTAGAGCGCTCCTTCGAGCGGCTCCTTCGGATCGAGCTTCAACTCGGCTCGCAGATTACGCGCCGCCGCGACGATGTCCTGCAGCAGGGCCATGTCGGACTCCGCCGCTTCGTCCACCATCGATGGGACGAACTGCGGATACACCGCCTGCGCGATCGATTCCGGCTTCGACGCCGCATTGACGCTAATCCGCTGCCATAACTCTTCGGTAAGAAACGGCATCACCGGATGCAGCAACCGCAAAGAGCCTTCAAAGATCGTTAGCAAGTTGCGCCAATCCGGGTTGAGCCCGGAACCGTCCGTGAACCGAAGCTTCTTGAGTTCGACATACCAATCGCAGAAATCATGCCAGAAGAAACTCCAGGCCAACTGCGCGGCTTCGTGATAGCGATAGGCGGCGATCGCCTTGTTCATCTGCTCGGACGCGCGCGCGAAGCGGGAGAAGATCCAGCGATCTTCCAGCGCATCGCCTTCGGGCATATCGACTGGCGTCGAGGGAATCCAAGGCTCGACGCCGGAAGATTCCATCTTCATAAAGACGAAGCGGGCGGCGTTCCAGATCTTATTGGCGAACGCGCGGGCGCTCTCCATGCGCTGATCGTTGATGACGATGTCGGCTCCCGGCGCGGCCCCTTGGAGCAGCGCCATGCGGATCGCGTCGGTCCCGTATTTCTCAGTGACGATCAAGGGATCGATCACGTTCCCCTTGGTCTTAGACATCTTCTGCTTGTCCGCATCGCGCACCAAGCCATGAATGTAGACCTGATGGAAGGGCACTTCGCCCATGCATTCAATGCCCATCATGGCCATGCGCGCGACCCAGAAGAAGAGAATGTCGAAGCCGGTGATCAAGACCGATGTCGGATAAAAACGCGCGAGGTCCGGCGTCTTTTCGGGCCAGCCCAGCGTGGAAAACGGCCAGAGCCCGGCGCTGAACCAAGTGTCCAGCACGTCGGTATCTTGCGTAAGGTTGGCCGACCCGCACTGCTGGCAAGCGGTCACATCTTCGCGCGACACAGTGGCATGTTTGCAATCCTGGCAATGCCAGGCGGGAATGCGATGACCCCACCAGAGCTGGCGCGAGATACACCAGTCGCGGATGTTATTCATCCACTCAAAGTAAGTCTTGCTCCAGTTCTCTGGAATGAACTGTATCTTGCCCGTCTCGACCGCGGCGATGGCCGGCTCGGCAAGCGGTTTCATCTTGGCGAACCACTGCATCGAGATCAACGGCTCTACGATGGTTTTGCACCGTTGGCATTTGCCCATGGCAAGCGAGTGCGGTTCGGTCTTGACCAGGAACTGTTGCGCTTCCAGCTCCAACACGATCCGTTTCCGGGCGATCAAGGAGGCAAGCCCGGCATAGGTTCCGGCAGCGGCGGTCATGTTGCCGTCGGGGCCGATTACTTGGATTTTGGCGAGGTTATGGCGCTGGCCTGCGGCGAAATCGTTGGGGTCGTGCGCGGGCGTAACCTTGACGACGCCAGTGCCGAATTGCGGGTCGGCCAGATCGTCGAGAATGATCGGGATCTCACGATTCATCAGCGGCAACATCACGGTTTTGCCGTGAAGATGTTTGTACCGCTCATCCTTAGCGTTGATCGCGACGGCGGTGTCGCCGAGCATCGTCTCAGGCCGCGTGGTGGCGACGGTGAGAAACTCGCCGGTGCCCACGACGGGATAGCGAATATGCCAGAGGCTGCCTGGCGTGTCCTCGCGTTCGACTTCCAAATCGCTAAGCGCGGTGCCGCAGCGCGGGCACCAGTTCACCATATAGTCGCCGCGATAGATCAGGCCCTTTTCGTAGAGGCGGCAGAAGACTTCGCGGACCGCGCGCGACAGGCCGGGATCGAGCGTGAAGCGTTCGCGAGACCAGTCGCAACTGGCGCCGAGGCGAATCATCTGGCGCTTGATCGTGCCGCCGGATTCCTCTTTCCAAGCCCAGACGCGCTTTTCGAATTCCTCGCGTCCCAGGTCACGTCGTTTGATGCCTTGGGCCAGCAGTTGGCGTTCGACCACCATTTGCGTCGCGATGCCAGCGTGGTCGGTGCCGGGCAACCAGAGCGTGGCGTGGCCCAGCATACGATGCCAACGCACCGTCACGTCGATCTCGGTGTGCTCCAGCATGTGACCCATGTGGAGCGATCCGGTTACGTTGGGCGGGGGGATGACCAGCGAGAACATCTCGCCGCCTTCGGGCACTTCTTCGGGCACGCGGAAGATGCCTTGATCGATCCACCATTGGGCCCAATGCGGCTCAAACCGCTGGGGTTCATACACTTTGTCTAGCTGCATGTCGAGGGAGCCTTC
>JAYUSQ010000062.1:0-2634 GCA_043755595.1 Acidobacteriota bacterium
ACACCCTGGGCGCCATCGAACAGCTGAAACACCGCCGCCAGCGCCAGCATCAGGCGCGACGCCTTGATCACTGCAGGATCTGTCGTAAAAGCGCGGGCGATCAGCGACGGTGCAGCCACAAAGAAAATCCCCGTACACCCCATGAATGCCACGCCCAATGCAATCGCGGCCCATCCCACCTTGGCCGCGCCAGCCCGGTCACGCGCGCCAATCAACTGCCCTACCCGGACTGCCGCAGCCGAGCCCAACCCCAATGGCACCATGAACGAGTAACTCACCGCGGTCAGCGCCACCTGATGCGCCGCCAACCACGCCGGTTCCAGGCGCGAAATCAGCATCGTCACCAAAGCAAACACGCTGACCTCCAGTACGATCTGCAACGCCGCCGGAAATCCCAGCGACACCAGCCGAAGTATCCGCCCAAAATCCGGGCGAAGAGAAGTGTCGCGCAGCGAAGTGCCTCGCGCTCGGTCATGCCACCAAACGGCGGCCCCGAGCGTCACCGCCATATAGACCCGTGAAATCGTGGTGGCCCAACCCGCGCCCGCCGCGCCCATCGCCGGAAACCCCAGGTTGCCGAAAATCAAAACCCAGTTGACGAAGGCGTTGACCAGATTCGCCGATACCATCGCCACCATCACCGCCCGGACCAGACTCATCGCTTGCAGGTAACGCCGCAACGCCGAGTAAACCAGCAAGGGAGGTACGCTCCAGATCAGCGCGGAGAGATAAGGCGTCGCTTCGCGCAACACCGCGGGATTTACTTCCGCCCAAACCATCAGGGGAGCCCAACCCAACGCCACCGCCATCAGCAACGGCGACAACGGTACGGCCAGCCAGAGCGCGTTCACTAGTGATTTGTGGCAATCCCGCACATCACCGGCGCCGAACGCCTGCGCCACCAATGGATCGAGTCCAAACATCAAACCAATGCCAAAGGTCGCCACGGCGTAGAAAAGGATGCCCGCTACGCTGACCCCGCCCATCGCCTCGGTACTCAAGCGGCCCACCATCATCGTATCGACCAGCGACATCGTCATCCAACCCAACTCGCCGGCCACGATCGGCCAAGCCAGTCGAAGCAGCGGCCGGCTCTCGCGGCGAAACTCCCCCCACAAAGCCATATCTACTTACGGTAAAGCATCGCTGAGGGAGCCGCGCCGCAGATACACTCAGCAGCCCTTAGGCGCTGGCCACTTCGACGATCGGGGCCTCGGGCGCATTCTTCTTCACGCTCTCAATCCCGTTATCGCGCGAAGCCACGGCCTTGTACATCTCGCTCTTCCCGATAACCTGGCCATTGGTCGCGGTCAAGTTAAAGTAGAGTTGGCCGTCCTTGGCATCCTTGCGATCGAACCGCCCGTCGTCAGGTGCATTCGCCTTAACCGACGCAATCCCGTTCTCGCAATTCATCTTATTCTCGTAGTGCTGACTGGTTAGAATAACTTCTCCATTGCCCGCTTTCAGGTTGAACATGAACTGACCTCCAGCGGAGGTCTTGATCTCGAATTTGCCGGCCATTTTCGATGGCTCCTTTTCGTCAATGCAATCCGGTCATTATTGCGCCGGAGATTCTATCTTAACCAGGTGCGCTATCGTGGTTGGATACATGATTGTCCTTTCGACGCACGCGGAAGTAACCGCTGCGCTGCGCGAACCGAGCCCCGTTTTGGACACCGCCACACGTCAATTGCGAGACCAGGCGCATAAGCTTTTTACCGGCGCCCAAATCGACACGTGGGCTCACGAATGGGACCCAGCCTGGCAAAGCCGATTCGAAGCCCTGCCCAAACATTTCGATCTGATCGCCGATCTAGCCGTGCCGATGGGCAGACAAATGGCGGGCCAGGTCTGCGACATCGACGACACTGCGGCGTTGCGTCTGGCCCCACTCGCCAGAGAGCTATTCGACGCCGAATCGGATCCAGCGAATGCGGCGTTGGCCACCAGCGCGATGATGTCGGTATTTCACGACTCGCTCAAGGTTCAAGCCTTCGCCGCGTTGTGCCACACACTCCCGGCTTTCCTCGGCAACGCATGGTACGCGCTCCTGAAGCATCCGGTTGAGATGGAGCGGCTGGCTTACAATCCGGAAATCCTACCCGGCGCGATCGAAGAATTACTCCGCTTCGCCGGCCCGTCACTCGCTGTTTTTCGCACCGCCGCCAATGGGGAACGGATCAAACTCGAATTGTCGAAAGCGAATCGCGACCCCGCCGTGTTCACCGATCCGGGCAAGGCGAACTTCAAACGCAGCGCCGCCGGTCACGTCGCTTTCGGAGCCGGCCCACATGCTTGCGTAGGAGCCGCCCTCATCAGGCGCGCTGCGAAAACGCCCATCCTACTCTTCGCCCAGCGATTCACGGGCCGTACGGTTTCCTTTCGCCCCGAACCGATAGAGACGAACACCTTGCGATCGATGCAGAACTTCCTGATGCGGACCTCCTAACGCACACTTGCAAATCACTCCCCAAACCCACTACTCAAATCGCTCCGCTGTAGGGCAAGCTTTAGCTTGCGCGGGACTTGAGTCCCGCCCCTGGAGTTTCTACATTTTTTCAGGCCGCCGCAGCTTGAACCAGAACTTTCTCGGTGATTTCGAAGCCGAATGGTTCGAGCAATGTAGGTAGTTGA
>JAYUSQ010000063.1:0-7730 GCA_043755595.1 Acidobacteriota bacterium
GGTGCCACCAGGGAGTTCACGGGATTTCATGCCTTCGGCCGGTTTGAGAAGCGCCGCCATTTCCGGAGTGAACTCCGGCGCAAAAGCCGTGAGTTCAGCGGGCGTCCACTGGGATGGCTTCTTGCCTTGCTGGGTGCTAGTGAGGACGAGGCGACCCACGATTTGGTGCGCGTCGTGGAACGGGGTTCCTGCGCGAGCGAGGGCTTCGGCGAGGTCTGTCGCGACGAGCCAACCTTCTTCGGCGGCAGCGGCGGGTGCGGCGTCGCGCAAGGTGACAGACTCCGCCACGACACGCGCCATTTCGATCGACATCGTGGTCTGGTCGACGGCGTCGAACAGCGGCTCTTTGTCTTCCTGCATATCGCGGTTGTAGGTGAGCGGCAGGCCCTTCATCGTGACGATGAGCGAGTTGAGACTGCCGATGACCCGGCCACACTTGCCGCGAATCAGTTCGAGCGAATCGGGATTTTTCTTCTGCGGCATGAGCGAGGAGCCGCTGGTGACGCCATCGGCGAGTTCGATCCAGCCGAACTCGTCGCTTGAGTAGAGAATCCAATCTTCGGCGAGGCGGCTGAGGTGCAGCATGGTGACCGAGGCGGCGTAGAGATAGTCGAGAACGAAGTCGCGATCGGCCGAGACGTCCATGCTGTTGCGGGTGATGGAGGCGAAGCCGAGGTCTTGGGCGATCGCTTCGCGATCGAAGGGGAAGCCGGAGCCCGCCATGGCGCCGGAACCGAGAGGCAACACATTGACGCGTTGGCGGGCTTGTTCGAAACGCTCCCAATCGCGGGAGAACATTTCGAAGTAAGCGAGGATGTAGTGGGGCCAGAGCACCGCTTGCGCGCGGCGGAGATGCGTGTAGCCGGCGATCACCGACGATGGATATTTGCGCGCGAGGGCGAGCATGGCTGCGAGGAAATCGACGAGCAGCGATTGGGTACGTTCGATCTCGCCGCGGAGCCAGAGGCGGGTGTCGAGCGAAACCTGTTCATTGCGGCTGCGCCCGGTGTGGATTTTGCCGGCGAGCGGGGTTTTCTCTTTCAGTTTGCGGATGACGAGCGTGTGGACGTCTTCGTCGGCGGCGCCTTTCCAGAAGGCGGGTTGCGCCGATTCTTCGCGGATTTCGTCGAAGGCCGTTACGAGCGTGACTCGTTCGGCGGCGGTGAGAATGCCGACACGTTCGAGGGCTCGCGCGAAGGCTTGCGAGCCTTGTACGTCGGCTTGCAGCAGGCGTCTGTCGAAGTGTAACGAGCCGGAAAATCGCTCGAAGACCTCCGACGGGCCGGTCTCGAAACGTCCACCCCAAAGCTTCACGGTTACTCCTTTTTTTACGGGCGGGACTGAAGTCCCGCGCAAGCTGAAGCTTGCCTACGGCCTAGCATGTCGTTTCATCTAAACATATTTATACTTTTTGTTCTTTCGCCGGGGTACATTTGGACGGCCGAAAACTCGCCAGAATCTTGGCCGCCGATAAACGCCGATAAACGCCGATGGGATTATGGCTTGGCGGCAGTAGGTTCACCGCCAGCGCCGGCGGGGAGACGTTTTGATGAAACGACATACTAGGCATGTCGTCCGAGCAACATCAGCAGCAGGGCTTTTTGTACGTGCAGGCGGTTTTCGGCTTGCTGGTACACGATCGACTGTTTTGATTCCATCACCGCGTCGGTGGTTTCCTGGCCGCGCTTGGCCGGCAGGCAATGCATGAAAATCGCAGTCGTTTTGGCTTGGGCCATCAGAGCTTCATCCACGCGATACGGTTCAAAGTGTTTGCTGCGTTCGAAGGCTTCGTGTTCCTGACCCATGCTGGCCCACACGTCGGTATAGACAGCGTCGACGGCATCGACGGCGGCTTCGGGATCGGTGGTGATCGTGATGCGGGCTCCGGTTTTCGCCGCTAGCTTGCGGGCTTCGGCCACAACCTCCGCTTTCGGCGCGTAACCGGCCGGATGACCCAGCGAAAAATGCACGCCCAGCGGTGCGGCGAGGAGCATCAGGGAATGCGCGACGTTATTGCCGTCGCCGACATAGGCGAGTTTCAAGCCCTTGAGACGGTCGAAGTGTTCCTCCAGCGTCAAGATGTCGGCGAGGGCCTGGCAGGGATGATAGAGATCGCTGAGCGCGTTGACGACGGGCTTTTCGGCCCAGTCCGCCAAGCCGTCCACGGTGGATTGCTCAAAGGTGCGGGCGACGATGCCGTTGACCCAGCGGGCGAGATTGCGCGCGACGTCCTTCACCGGTTCACGTTCGCCGATGGGCCCGACTTGCGTCACCGATCCGCCGCCTAGTTGTTGGATGGCGAGTTCGAAAGTGAGGCGGGTGCGGAGCGAGGGCTTTTCAAAGAGGAGAGCGAGGTATTGGCCGTCGAGGGCGAGGCGATAGTCACGAGGTTTCGCTTTGACGGCGTGCGCGAGGTCGAGCAGCGAGCGTAGCTCGGGCGTGGTGAGATCCTGGTCCCGGCGCATGTGGCCGGCGGCGATCCTGGGAAACTCCAGGACGGGCGCGATGACAGACACGGGAGCTTTGCGGGCCGGGCTGGCCATGGTCCCCTTTCCTTGCGGTGAATTTTTATTCAACACTATGAATAATTACACATTCGGACGGGGGGCTGCAATTGAGGCGGGGTAGCCGGAGTTACGGGCGCCGGTGACGATCTTCATGTTATCCGGCGACGCCAATCGATTTGGTAGTTTAGAGAATGGTCCCGCCCACCTCCCGCATCGGGCAGGAAAAAATGCTAGTCCGCCAGCGGTGGATGGCTTTGCCCTGGGGCGTCATCCTGCTGGCTATAGCGCTGTTCCTGGCAGCGGCGGGCATTTACGGCAACACCTATTATCCCGATGAAAAGCCCAGCGTTCGTGTCATCCTGCCGATGTACGGCTTATTTCTTTACGTTATCCTGGCACTGCTTTTCAATTGGCGAACCTTGGTCGTTACGCCGAAGGGGCTGAGCGTAAAGGTATGGCCCTTCGTGGTGCGTCCCCCGCGGCGTCTGAAGCGCGACAAGATCCGGCACTGCTATATCCGCAACGTTTCCACCTATGACGACGGGACCTTACTCGAGAGCTACTATGCCACCGGCGTCGAGTCGTTTCGTGGCGAGCAAATCGACATTTCCTACCCTTACAATACCGCCGAGGAGGCGACCCAATTCGCCAACCAGATTGCGGGCGAATTGAACCGATCGCCGGGAGAGAGCCCTATTGAGGTACGGGAGGTGGAACAGTTGCCAGAAGTCGTGGAAGTGGTGTTGATCCTGGTCCTGATGGGCTTCTGGCTTGCTCTCTTCATTGCCGCTGTCTTCGCCGGCTTCGAATGGGAAGAGCGGATCAATGGTGTGACGCGAGGGTCCATTGGAGTTGTTCGTTCTCGCAGCTTCCGTTAACGAACAGGAAGAACCGGACGGACTACGAGGGGATTGGGGCCGCCCGGCAGAATTCACCATCCGCCCAGAGCAATGTACGCTTTAAATTAGTACATCGAAAAGGATCACACCATGCCCAGATTGGCGGTCGAAGACAACAGCCGAATGTCGCTGAGGATTCCGTGCGAGGAGAAGGCTGTCCTGATGCGGGCAGCGGCGCTGCGGAATACGGACCTAACCGATTTTGTCCGCCAGCATAGCTTAAAAGCGGCCCGGGAAGTCCAGGAAGCCGAACGCGTTAAGCTCTCCGCGCGCGACAGCATGCGAGTCCAGGAGCTGTTGGAAAATCCGCCTGCGCCGAATGCCAGGTTGCCGGCGGCTGCGAAGGCGCTACCGAAGCGGAAATGAGCACCCGCGCATGGCATGAGGAGCCGATCAGCAAGCGGCACGATCGGGGTTCTGGAGCGTCGTGCGCGAAAGAGCCACGACTTGGGCGGCGCGAAGACTTTCGTGGCTGTCGACGATGCCGACGGCAAAACTATCCTCGGCTTCTACAGTCTTAGTCCGGCGTCGGTTGCCTATGCCCGTACACCCGAGGTCGTGAAACGAGGGCTGGCGCGCTACGACGTGTTGGCGGCGGCTGAAGTTGGCGGTGTGGCGATGCTGATCGATGCCAAGAACGAAGGCGTGGCGGCGTGCTATGCGCGGTATGGAGCGGTGGCTCTTGAGGACGCGCCGCTTATCTTGATGCTGCCTCTGGCGACGATTGCGGATGCGTTAAGCAAAGCTGGACGCTGACAGAGACGCTTAAGGGGATGGGTCGCTCCGTCACCGGGGGTTTCGCGGAACTGTTTCCGTATTGGTGCAGACCGCATGCTCACGCATGGCGGCTCCGAACCGAGCCGCGCCCGTCACCGAGCGGTCCACACTTACAATGAAAATTTTCTAGTTGGGGCCGGTAGGTGAGCTCCTCCGCTGGAGCCGCTTCAACCAGACGACTACGGCCACAACCAGGACGATCACGAGGCTACCGAGGCCGATCAGCCGAAGCATGGCAGGGGTGGCCATTGTGAACGTCCACGTCGCCGGTTTCCCAGAAAACCCATTCACCCGCCGCCTGGTTGCGAGGAGGGGCTGTTCACGCAGGCCGCCGCACGGCAGATATTACGGCACCGGCGTGACGAATGTTCCCCGGCATTCTTCGATAGCGAGTCTCCCGCCGGCGGTTTGAAGGCCGGCGGGTTTACTTTGGGATCGGTAACTTAGTAGCCCTTTTTCTTGTCGATTACGTTGATGAGTTGACGGCCATCGGCGAAGCGGCGGATGTTCTCTTTGACCGTGCCGAGCATGCGGCCGCGGTCCTGGTCAGAGCGGCCGGCGATGTGGGGCGTGATGATTACGTTGTCGAACTTCCAGAGCGAGTTGCCCTGGGGGAGCGGTTCGGGGTCCGTCACGTCGACGCCCGCGCCGGCGAGCTTTTTGCTGTCGAGCGCTTTGGCGAGCGCCGGCAGATCGTAGATGCCTCCACGGCTGACGGCGATGAAGTAGGAATCCTTCTTCATAAGTTCGAATTGCTTGGGGCCCATCATCTTGTGGCTGAGCGGGGTGTGCGGGGCCGAGATGAAGACTACGTCGGCGGTGGGGATGACTTCATCGAGCTGGTCTGGTTTCACCACCTTCTGCCAGAAAGGCGACATCGGGATGTCTTCGGGGTCGACGCCGGTCACGGTCATCCCGAACGCCCACGCGCGCTGAGCGATTTGTTGACCGATGCCGCCGAGGCCAATGATGACGGCCTGCTTGCCGCGCAGTTCAATGCCGGTGAAGGCTTCGCGGCGCCAGGTTTCGGTGGTGCGGTCGCCGAAGTACAAAGGCAGGCGGCGGGTGTGAGCGAGCAGCATCGCCATGGCATGGTCCGCAATTTCCGGGCCTTGGACGATCTGGTTGTTGGTGACGACGATGTCGCTATTGGCGAGGTCGTCTCCGCCAGATTTGTGGAGCACGGTTTCGACGCCGGCACTGAGCACTTGAACCCACTTGAGATTTTTGCCGGCCCGGACCATTTCCGGAGTAATGCCCGCGCCAATGAAGGCGTCGGCATCGGCGAGTTCGGCCATCACATTTTCCTTGTTGACGTCGACCAGTTTCACTTTGGCCGTGGCGGTCTGCCAGTCCTTCACAACCTCAGGCGTTTGTCCCAAGACGAGAATCTTCTTTTGCTGCGCCGAGAGGATCAGCGCCGAGGCCGCCCACAAAACAATAGTACTTTTCATCCGAAATACTCCTTCATCGAAAAGGGATTGTACCATCCCCGGCGGCGGTTCGGCCGAGGGGTATTGTCTGGGATCGCACAGGGATCGATTCAGGATCACGGATCGTTCACGAAAATGTCGAACTCGTTACGGTAGATACCTGACCCCGGTGGGCAGTAAACCTGAATTTGGCTATTACCCATATTGGGGAGCCCCGCACTCTCCGATCAAAGCTACAAGGAGCAAATATCACTCATGAAATCGGGATTACGCGGCAAGCTTAGCTCGAAACGAAAGGGCGTGATCATTGTCACATTCGCGCTCGGCACCTTCATGCTCTGCGGTTTCGCAGGGCTGGCGCTAGACGTGACCTATCTGCAGATGTGGAAGCGGCGGGCGCAAACCGCAGCGGATGCCGGTGCGCAGAGCGCGGCCATTGAACTCAAAAGGACTCAAAGCTCAAGCTCGGCCAGTTCGGCGGCTTTGGCGGACGCGGCGGCGAACGGCTTCACGAATGGCGTCGATGCGACGGTAACCGTGCAGAATCCGCCGACATCGGGAGTTCACGCGAGCGATACGAAGTTCGCGCAGATTTTTGTCAGCAAAGAAACTCCCACCTATTTCATGCGGGTTTTCGGGCGAGACTCGGTGACCGTGGGCGCGACGGCCGTCTCTGGATTGGCCCAAATGGATCCGTGTGTTTTCGTATTGGATCCCACGATCAATAATTCGATGCAACTGGGCGGCGGGCCCAATGTGCAGATGAGCTGTGGCATCCAGATCAACTCAAACTCTCCGAGCGCGCTACAAGTGACCGGCGGAGCGATAGTCAACACGTTGTCATTTAATGTCGTGGGCGGAGCGCAGATCTCCACAATGGCGAGCATTACGCCAGTCCCGCAAACCAACATGCCCTCGGAAGACGATCCGCTGTCGTGGCGGGCGAGCCCGGGCACCGGCGGCTGCAACTACAACAACTTTCACATTTCAGGCGGCGGCAGGAACAATAATCCGATCAATCTGGATCCCGGCGTGTACTGCGGCGGTATCGACATCAACTCGGACCGGCGGGTCAATATGGCGGCCGGGCTGTATGTGATGGCCGGCGGCGGTTTCAAGATTTCGTCGCAAAGCGAAGTCAACGGCACGGATGTGACGATTTTTAACACCGAGACGCCCACGCGCGGACATGGCGCCATTTCGATCACCGGCGGCGCCCAAGTGAATCTGCGGGCCCCGCGTTCAGGCACGTATGAAGCGATGCTGATTTTTGAAGACCGTAAGGTATTCGACAACGGTCCCAACCACGTTGAGGGCCAAGTGGGTTCCAACATTGAAGGCATCATTTACATGCCGAACTCGATTCTCAACTTCGCCGGGGGCTCCGGAACGATCGCGCAATATAACGGGATCGTTTCACGCACGCTGGCGTTCACTGGACAAAGCACTTTCCGGAGCAACTATTCGGTGCTGGCTAACGGCGCTCCCTTGATGCGGAACGTACTGGTCCAATAAGTGAGCGAACTGGAACACTAGAGCGGTTTCCAGATTTCTGTGGAGTACCGCTCGCTTGCGCGCACGGCTCAGTACGGGCGCGCGAACTAAAAATTCTAATCACAATCGCGGAATGGAGGATGCAATGGGCAAACGGAGATGCGGACGACGAGGTTCGGCTATGGTTGAGTTTTCTCTGTGCAGCACCTTATTAATACTGATGTTCATGGGTGGGACGGATGTGGCCCGGATGTTCGGCCTGGGGACATCGCTGACACAGGCGGCCAAGGCGGGTGCGCAGTTTGCCTCATACAGCACGGGGAATTCGAGTAACACTACAGGCATCACGGCGGCAGCGCAGGCTGCCGCGCCTGGGGTAACCATGACGGTGACCACGTCGCAAGTTTGCTATTGCGGCGCTACGGCAATTACCTGCGGAGCCACCAGTTGCAGCAACGAGCCCAGCATGTATACCCAGGTGAAGGCGGTTGGCAGTTACAGTGCGATGTTGCCGTTCTGGGGATCGGCGGCCACGACTCCGGTGTCTGGAACGGCAAGGATCCGGGTGAAATGATCATGAGAACGTTGACTCAGAAAAGGCGTTCGCACGGGCGGCGGGG
>JAYUSQ010000064.1:0-2619 GCA_043755595.1 Acidobacteriota bacterium
CAAGGCGCGGGACAAGAAGATGACGCAGAAGCAAGCGGGGGAGGAGCTTGGGGTGAGCGAGCGGCAGGTGCGGCGAGCACTGCGCAAGCTCAAGTCGATCGGAGACAAAGTAGCAGTGCATGGGTTGCGGGGCCGGGCCTCGAACCGGAAACTGAGCCAGCAGAAACGCGAGGAGATCGTGGAGATCTTGTCGCGGCCAATCTACGGAGGATTCGGGCCAACGCTGGCACGGGATTACTTGCGCGACAAGCACAGCATCGAAGTGGGCCGGGAGACGGTGCGGAAGCTGATGACGGAGGCAAAGCTGTGGCGAGTGAAGCGGCGGCGCGCCGATGCGGTGCATACGTGGCGACCGCGGCGAAGCCGCTTTGGCGAACTTGTGCAGTGGGACACTTCCGATCACGACTGGCTGGAAGGACGCGGGCCGCGCATGAAGCTGATCCGGCTGATCGACGACGCGACCAGCCGCACGCTATTGCGCTTTGTCGAGCACGATTCGACGGAAGCCAACCTGGGAGTGCTGGAGATCTGGCTGCGCCGCTACGGGCGGATGCTGAGCTGCTACACGGACAAGGCGAGCCTATTTCAAAACACGGAGAAGCACCGCCGGGACCAGCCGGGAGAGAAGCTGGACCCGCGCCAGATGCCGCCTACGCAGATTGGGCGGGCACTGCGGGAGTTGCAGATCCTCTGGATCGCGGCGCACTCGCCGCAGGCCAAGGGCCGCGTCGAGCGGGGCTTTGGCACGGATCAAGACCGCTTGGTAAAGGGTCTTCGCGTGGCTGGAGTGGCGACGCTCGAAGCGGCCAACGCATATCTGGAGAGCGAGTATCTGCCCTGGTGGGACAAGACCTGCACGGTGCTTGCCGCTCATACCGACGACGCCCATCGGCCGCTGGGGCCGGAACACGACATCGAGTCGATTCTCAGTCATGTGGAATCGCGCAAGGTGCTCAAGGACTACACCGTGCGCTGGAACGGACGTATCTGCCAGATCGACAAGGCGGGCATCGTCGCCGGGTTACGGGACGCGACCGTTCGTGTCGAACAACGGCGCAATGGAGAGTTGGCGATTGCTTTCGCGGGCAAGTTCCTGGCCTGGAAGGAAGTTGCGGCGGCAGAAAAGGTACAGTTGTCCTCGGCAAAACCGAAGCCGGTAAGCAAAGTGCCCGCTTCAGCCGATTCGCCCTGGCGTCAGGGCTACAAGAATCTCAAGCCCAGAGCGTTTCCCAAGACTTCGGCTGGCTGAAACCCAAAGACGGAACAAGGACGCCAGGCGCCCAAAGCGCCCGGCGGCTGTCCATGCCCGCGGGTCCAAGATGCAAAGCCTCAGCTCCAGAGTTTCACCAGTCGCAGAACACGTCCATTACAGGAAAGCCCTCCGCTCGATTTCTGATCGATATGGAGGGCTTGCGCCGACTGCTTCCGGAGCCAACTCCTTCGCCTCGGCCTTGCATCGCCAATCCAGGCGCGACCCCGAATCAGCACCACAAAATTAACACAGCCTTTCCAGTTTCTCCCTCAGAACAGGACATTTCTACTTGGCAGGCTATAGGACATTTCTACTTGGCGTTGACATCCCGAAACTTTTCATTGACTCTGAGCCGCTATTGGAACTAATCTTTTTAGAGTTGACTCAGTTCGGGGCTGACCGACCGGATCGAGTGGAAACAGTAACGGAGGCATCAAGTGGTCCTTCTGCTATTCGGGCCGCCAGGTTGCGGCAAAGGGACCCAATCGCCCCTCTTACGGGACAAACTTGGGATTCCAGCAATTTCCACCGGCGATATGTTGCGCCGGGAGAGCGAGAAGCAGTCAAATACTGGCAGGTTGATAGACGGCCTTTTGGCCGATGGCCGACTTGTGCCCGACGATATGGTGAACGTGCTGCTTGAGTCGCGGCTCGCGGAGGCAGACTGCATCAATGGCTTCCTCATTGATGGTTACCCGCGCACAGTCGAACAAGCTTCACACCTCAATCACATCCTCGAAGGCCTCAATTTTGCGGCGCCGGTGATGATCCATATGGATGTTCCGGATCTGGTTCTGATTGGCCGCCTGAGTGCGCGGTGGTGTTGTCCGAAATGCGGCGCGATTTACAACGTGTTGAGCAAGCCCCCTGCAGAATCCGGCCGCTGCGACCTCGATGGCGACATGCTCTGTCAGCGCAAGGACGATACGGTGCAAACCGCACATCGCCGCCTTGAAGCGTACAAGCAAATTACAGATCCGGTATTGAGCTATTACACGCTCCCTGCGGTTGGTCAGGTGATCCACGTCAACGCCCAGCAAACGCCCGATGCTGTGTTTGAGGAGATCAAGCTGGCACTTGAGGCCGTAGTGCTGCCTCCGCTTCGACTGCGCATCAGCAGCTAGCGGCCCGGTAACTTCTCCCGTTGGATTCAAGGTTTATTCCGAAAAAATATCCAGAACTTCGAATACGGCATCACTCACTGTCTCGAGTACATCACCCATCGAAGCGTCACCCACAACTTCCACGGCTCCCTGCGCCACCTCCGTCAGCTTGTGCGAAATCGTCTCCGCGGCGTTCCCGGCCAGCTCCTGTATTTGCAGCGTCAAATCTTCTGGGTTCATAGCGATCTCCTGATTTTAACGGCG
>JAYUSQ010000065.1:0-25586 GCA_043755595.1 Acidobacteriota bacterium
GTCAACGCTCGAAGCAAGGCGCGTGTCATCCCGCTCCGGCTTGATCTTCCCTGGCTGCCACAACACGATCGGCGTGCGCAGCCCCGCATCATACGGCGAGAGTTTCGAGCGGCTTTGATGAAAGGCGCGGCCGTCGTTGAGTTGCACCCAGCCGTTGTCGGCCAAGTAGACGATCAGGGTGTTGTTCGCCTTGCCGCGTTTTTCAAGATGCTGGATCAACTGGCCGATCGTCTCGTCGAACCACTCAATCATCGCGTAATACTTCGCCTCGGCTGGCTTAACCCCGGGCTGCACAGAGTATGTCGCCAGGATTCGCTCCGGAGGATTGTGCGGCAGATGCGGCATCATCGGCGCGTACCAGAGAAAGAACGGTTTGTCTCCCGTACGATCGATGAAATCGAAAACCGGCTGCATGGTCTGGCGGCCGATCTTCAGGCCTTCGTCGCCGTGCCGTCCGCCCCGCGCGACGTCACCGTGGGTTTCGCATTCGTCAAAGCCGCCACACTTACATTCGCCCTCCCACCACTTCCCGGATTGATGGCTGATGTAGCCCTGTTTGCCCAGCAACGCCGCCATCGACTTCGATTCCTGAAAGATCCGCACCATCTCAGCGCGCAACGCCACGTCCTTGGCATTGCCCTTCGGGTCGTTACCAGTAATGCGGTGTCGATGGGGATACAAGCCTGTCATGATCGACGCCAAGCTTGGACGGCACAGACTGGTAGGCACATATCCACGCGTGAGCGTAAGGCCTTCGCGAGCGAGACGATCGATATTGGGCGTCCGCACATGCGCATGGTTCATGAAGCCATAGTCGGCCCAGCCGTGATCGTCCGACAGGATCACTACGATATTCGGTTGGTCTGTGGCCGCCAGCGCGACAGCTCCGGCGAACAGCAGAACGAACGACAACTTTTTCACTATTTCATTCCCCACAAAGAAGGCCGAACTTGTTTGAATGTGAAGCGCGCCGGATTGACGGCGGTGACGCCGCCGCTATCCACTTCCACGATTTTAGCGGCTACGGGCTCATAGGCGGCGCGTGGCGCGACCGTTCCTTTCGCCACCAAAATACGTTGGCGCTCCGGATAAATGCCTGAACTGGTGAGTTGATGAATGCTGAACGGGATGATGCGCTTGGGAGTGAGCAAAAGCAGATTCTGCAAGTCTTTGGTGGACCCTTCTACTTCAATGACCGCCGAGTTGCCCATATCCCAATATCGGCCACCACCGTGACGCATTTCAGTCTCAAGAAATTTGCCGTCGGTCAGGGTCTTGACGCGTCCGCGAATTCGAACGGGCTTGCCGTGCAGGTTGTCGGTTTTGCCGCCGACCGGCAAGTCGAACGATCCACCCACTCCCGCGCGATAGGCGGCCGTAACAGCCTCGACGTCGGCGATTGCCATCGCCCAACCAAGCGCTTTCTGTGCCACCAGCTCTGCCAGAATGAACGTGCCATCGCCGGAAGAGCCTCCGCCGATGTTGTCGCCGGTATCCATGAATACGACGGGAAATTTGGTTGCCTGCATGGCGTCGCGCACCGCGGCGGCCGGCGTGGGCAACTTCAACACCAGTTGATCGCGCAGGTCCCACATCATCGCGGCGAGCCGTTCGGCTTCCCGTTTGGCCAACGCCGGATCGTTGTCGGTCACCACGATCACGCTTGGGCCCATCGCCGGAATGTCGGCATATTGATAGCCACCGGGCACGGACGCAGCCAGGACTTTCGGCATTTTCTCCAACGCCTTGCTCGCGTCGGTGATCGCCTTCATCGGCGCGGCATACGTATTGTGGAACATGATGTTGTAGAGCATCGGCGGTTTGACGAGCGCCTGCGTGGGTTTGACGCGCCCGGCCACGACATCCGCCATTAGCTTGGCGGCCTGCACTCCGCGATCGCGCGCGTCCAGGTGCGGACACTCCTTGTAAGTGATGAGGGCCGTGGTCATGCGCACGATCTCTTCGGACACGTTGGCGTGGAAGTCATGCACCACGATGATTGGGATCGAATCACCCAGCGCTCTTCGCACGCGGCGCACCACTTCGGCGTCGGCATGGGGATGGCCTTCGGCGACCATCGTGCCGTGGAGAAAGAGCAGGACCCCATCGAGCTTGCGCCCTGCGCCCGGCGCTTGCAGCCGCTCCACCAACTCCTGCGAGAGTGAATTGAACGCTTCAGCCGTTACCGCGCCGATCGTCTGCGGGCCGGCAACTACCGTGGGAAACAGATCCAGCCCGCTCGCGTCCGCGCCCGCGATGAAGCCCGCGACGGTGTTGTTGGCGTTGCGCGATTCGGTGATGACGGCTGCGCCGCGCAAGATGCCGTGCGCGCCCCCGATCCCCGCTTCAAAGTCCGCAATCGTGGTCTTCTTCGGATTGAAGGTATTGGTCTCGTGTACAATGCCGCCCACACCGATGAGCGGCTTCCGCGGCTGCGCAATGAGCGCGGTAGCAAAAGCGAAAGCTAGCAGGAATCTTGGCATGGGAGAAGAATACCACTCCGCCCGCTTGCATCCGAGGTTAAGAATAGAGTCTCATGATACGGATGACCGCAATACGATTCACGATGGCCGCTTTGCTGGCTCCGCTCGCGTTTGGCGCGAACTACCTGATGTACGTTGGCACCTACACCAACGGGAAGAGCAAAGGGATCTACTCTTTTAAGTTCGACTCGGCCACGGGCCAAGCGACGCCAATGGGCCTCGCCGCCGAGACGGCAAACCCATCATTCGTCGCGATTCATCAGAATCGCAAATACCTCTATGCGGTGGGCGAAATGCAGGGCGGCGCGGTGAACGCGTATTCGATCGACACTGCCACGGGCAAGCTGAAGTTGTTGAACACGGTGGGCTCGCAGGGCTCCGGCCCGTGCCACTTGAATGTCGACAAGACCGGCCGCAATCTGCTGGTGGTCAATTACAACAGCGGCAGCGCGGCGGTGTTTCCGATCAACGAAGATGGCTCTTTGAAGGCGGCTTCGTCGACCGTGCAGCACAAGGGTTCAAGCGTCACGCCGCGCCAAGCCGGTCCGCACGCGCACTCGGTGAACATGTCGCCTGACAACCGCTTCGCCATCATTGCCGACCTCGGGCTCGACGAAGTGAAGGTCTACAAATTCGATTCTGTGGCCGGCAAAATCGAACCGAATGAGCCGCCAGCCGCGAAAGTGAAACCGGGCAGCGGGCCGCGCCACTTTGCGTTTCATCCGAAGGGTAAAAATGCGTACGTGATCAACGAAATAGCCTTGGCGATCACGGCTTTCAAATGGAACGGCAAGAAGGGCGTCCTGACCGAGACTCAGACTATTTCGACGCTGCCGCCGGACTTTACCGGCTCGCGCGAGGGCTTCTCCACCGCCGAAGTTGTCGCGCATCCGTCGGGCAAATTCGTCTATGGCTCCAATCGCGGCCACAACACGATTTCGGTTTTTCGTGTGAAAGGCAGCAAGCTGGCGTACGTGCAGAATGTCTCGACGCAAGGCAAGACGCCGCGCAACTTCGTCGTGGACCCGAGCGGACAGTTCCTGCTGGCCGAGAATCAAGGATCGGACTCGATCGTAATCTTTAAGATCGATCAGAAGACCGGCAAGTTGACCCCGACGGGAACGACTTTGGATGTTGGAGCGCCGGTCGCGATTCGATTTTTACCGCTGTAGCTGGCGCCGATGTACTCGTCGCGACTGCGCTGGGATACTTCCCGCAATGAACTGACGAAGAGGCTGGCAACCAAAGGCCAGGTTGCTTACGACCTCACCGAATCTAACCCAACCCGGGCGGGCATTACGTACGACGGCGCGGCAATCCTGGAGGCACTCGGCGATCCGGCGTCCCTGGTGTATGAGCCATCTTCGGCTGGGCTGCCGGCGGCGCGCGAGGCCGTTGCGTCTTATGCGGGAGTTCTGCCGGATGACGTGCTGCTGACCGCTTCGTCGAGCGAAGCCTATTCGTTCCTGTTCAAGCTTCTGTGCGATGCCGGCGACGAAATCCTGGTGCCCCGGCCCTCTTACCCGCTGTTCGAATTCCTCGCTTCGCTCGAAGCAGTCGCGGTGAAGCAGTATCCGCTGCGCTACCAGGAAGGCTGGTGGATCGACGTGGCGGCGGTGCGTGAGCTGATCACTCCTCGGACGCGCGCGATTGTGGCCGTGAACCCGAACAACCCCACGGGTTCTTACACCAAGCCGGCTGAGATGGCGGCCATCGAGGCGCTTGGGCTTCCTGTGATTTCCGACGAGGTGTTCGCCGACTACGGCTTTGAACCGCTCGCGCCGCGCGGCCGGACACTCGCCGGTTTCACCCTGGGCGGGTTCTCAAAACTTCTCGGGCTGCCGCAGATGAAGCTGGGATGGATCGTCACGAAAAATGCCGAGGCACGGCGCAGGCTTGAACTGATCGCCGATACATTTCTCTCCGTGAGCGCGCCGGTGCAGCACGCCGCAGCGCCTTGGTTCAAACTACGCGAGCCTTTCCAGGCGGCGATGCTGGCGAGGCTCAATGGCAACCTGGCGTGGCTCCGCTCGCAATGCGAACCGCTGCGGGTCGAAGGCGGGTGGTACGCGACCCTACGGCTGCCTCGGACGCGCAGCGAGGAAGAATGGGCGCTCGCTTTTCTCGAAGAGGACGACGTGTTGATCCAACCCGGCTACTTCTACGATTTCGAAAGCGAAGCCTTCGCGGTGATCAGTCTGCTCACTCGCCCGGAAGTATTTCGCGAAGGCGTTTCGCGTATCCTGAGACGAATCGATGCTTGACGCAACTCTCGAAGAATGTTTGAAACAAATCGCCGCGCTTGACGCGTCGTTGCACTGCTGGACTGAAGTGGCGCCGCGCCCGGCATTGCTTGCGGGCCCGCTTTCCGGAATGCCATTCGGCGTGAAAGACATTTACCAGGTGGCGGGGCTTAGTTTTGAGTGCGGCTCTGCTGTCTTTAAGGGCCGCCGGGCGGAAGCGGACTCGTCACTGGTGCGCCGCTTGCGGGAACTCGGAGCGATCGCCGTGGGCAAAACTCACACGACGGCGTTCGCCTACTTCGACGCCGCGCCTACCCGCAATCCACACAATCGCGCGCACACGCCGGGCGGCAGTTCGTCGGGTTCAGCGGCCGCGGTTGCGGCGGGCATGGTTCCCATGGCGCTCGGCTCACAAACGCAGGGCTCGGTTTTGCGACCGGCGTCTTACTGCGGAGTAGCGGGTTTCAAACCAACCTTCGGACTGATCGACATGGCGGGGGTGATGCCGTTTGCGCCGACGCTCGATACGGCGGGATTCTTCACGGCGACGGCAGCGGACATGGCGGAGCTATGGCGGCGGATGGGATACGAAACCGGAGCCAGCGACGGACGCGCTCGCCTGGCGGCCTTCACGATCCCAGGCGAGGTAGAAGATCCGATGCGAGCAGCGGTGAGGCAAGCCGCGCAAGCGGTGCAGGCTCCTATCATCGAGCCGCCCGAGTCTTTCGCAAGCCTCTGGCAGGCTGTCAAGATGGTGCAGGATTACGAAGGCGCGCGCACGCACGAAGACTCTTACCGGCGTTATGGAAAAGCCGTAGGAGCCAAGCTCGCCGACTTGATCGAACGCGGCTTGGCGACGCCCGCGGAGCCGTATCAAGCGGCGCTCGATCACATCGAGCGCGCCAAACGCGACATGGCCCAAGTGTTCGAGCAATACGATCTGATCCTTACGCCGGCCGCACTAGGCCCCGCGCCTGAGACGCTCGCCTCCACCGGCGATCCGCGTTTGAATGCGCCGTGGACCGGTCTCGGTTGCCCAGCGATCTCAATTCCCATGAGTGTCCCGGCGGGCGCGTTACCGTTGGGCCTGCAAGTCACGGCCGCGCCGGGCCGCGATGGAGTGCTCCTCCATTTCGCAGCGGTCAACGGTATAGTATAGAGATGATTTCCCGACTGGCCGCGCTGGCCCTTGTGACTGTGAGCTTTATGAGTGCTGAAGTCTACGAACTGCGAACTTACTACTGCCTGCCTGGCCGCCTGGATGCCTTGAATGCACGCTTCAAGAACCACACGATGAAGTTGTTTGAGAAGCACGGCATGGTCAACGTAGGCTATTGGACGCCTCAGGACGAACCGGAAAAGGGCCCCAAGAAGAGCAACACGCTGATCTACGTGATCAAGCATAAGAGCCGCGCGGCGGCCAAGGCTTCGTGGGACGCTTTCCGCGCCGATCCGGATTGGAAGAAAGCGCAGGGCGAGTCAGAGAAGGATGGCAAGATCGTGGATCATGTCGAAGCGGTCTACATGGACGCCGTTCCTTACTCGCCGATGAAATAGTTAGCGGCGCACTGAATGCGAATTGCGCTCCTGTTCGCCGCGGCCGGAGCGATTGCTTCGGCCCAACCCCAACAGCCCTACGACCTCGTCATCAAGAACGCCCGGATCTGGACCGGTGATTCACGGCAACCGTTCGCAGATTCGCTGGGAGTCCGGCGTGACATCATCGCGACGGTGGGCGGCCTCGCCGATGCAGAAGCCACCAAGGTTATCGACGCCGGTGGCAGGTTGGTGACACCGGGCTTCATCGACAGCCACCTTCATCTCATCGCCGGTGGTTTGCGTCTAGGTGGAGTGCAACTTCGCGATGCGCGGACCAAGCAGGCTTTCATCGATCGCATCCAGGCATACGCCGCCAAGCAGCCAGAAGGCTCCTGGATTACGGGCGGCGATTGGGATCATGAATCGTGGGGCGGGCAACTGCCGTCGAGACAATGGATCGACTCGGTCACGCCGAAGCATCCCGTCTGGGTCCACCGCCTGGACGGGCATATGGCGTTGGGGAATTCGCTGGCATTGAAGCTGGCCGGCGTCACGAAAAATGTTCGCGACGTGCCGGGTGGAGCGATCGAGCGCGACGCCAAGGGTGAGCCGACCGGGGTGCTGAAGGACAATGCCATGGACCTCGTGGACCAGTCCATCCCCGAACCCAGCCTGGAGACAAAGCAGGCGGCCTTGCTCGCGGCGATGGATCACCTTACGCAGTTCGGCATAACCAGTGTCCACGACATGAGCGCCAACAGCGATCTGGAACAGATACGTCTCGCTTCCGGGCGCGGTCAACTGAAGATTCGGATTTTTGCGGCGCAGCCTCTCGCCAATCGGCGCAATCTGAATAATCTTACCGAGAGGGAAGGCCGGGGCGATCGTTGGGTGAAGTGGGGCTTGCTGAAGGGATTTCAGGATGGCTCGCTAGGCTCGAAGACCGCGGCGATGGAGGCCGACTATTCCGACGCTCCCGGCGTGCGCGGACTACTGGTCACGCCGCCGGAGCAGCTTTATGACGCAGTCATTACGTCCTATAACTGGGGCCTTCAGGTCGCGATCCATGCCATTGGCGACCGGGCCAATTCCTTGTTGCTCGATGTGTTTGAACGTGTCGCGCAGGTGGTTGGTCCGGGCGCGCAGCGCATGCGGATCGAACACGCGCAGCATTTGAAACCCGCCGATGTGGCGCGCTTTGCCAAACACGGCATCATCGCTTCCATGCAGCCATATCACTTGGCCGATGACGGACGGTGGGCTGAGCGCGCCATCGGACCGGAACGAGCTAAGACGTCTTATGCTTTTCGCTCGTTGCTCGACGCTGGAGTCGTGCTGGCGTTCGGTAGCGATTGGTTCGTAGCGCCTCCGAACGTGATGCAAGGTATTCATGCGGCGGTGACTCGGCAGACGCTCGACGGCAAACATCCGAATGGCTGGACACCGGCGCAGAAGATCACGGTGGAAGAAGCCTTGAAGGCGTACACTGAGGGCGGCGCTTTTGCGGCGAACGAGGAAGGCTATAAAGGAACGCTGTCGGTGGGCAAACTGGCTGATTTTGCGATGCTCGACAAGGATATCTTCAAGATTGCGCCGGCTGCGATTGGCGACACCAAGGTCATGTTGACCGTGGTGGGCGGGCGCGTGATGTACGAACGGAAGTAACGCGCGAGACGGATCAGTTCCCGGTTTCTATGGGCAAGGGCCGAAGTGTGATTTTATTTTCCTTCACCGAAACTAGACAGCCTTGCATGAGTTGAGCCTGGAATCGGAAGAAAATTGGCTGGAGAATAGCTACAATGTCGGCGGCGCGACAACCCTCACGGCGCAGCCGCACTACGGACGGTCCGGGAAGCCCACGAACAGCGATTAGAGCGTGAAAATCCGCATCGAGCGTTATAACCATTCGGCTTTCAGCGCCCGCCTTGGCGAGGATTTCTTCATCCTTTGCCGCGGCATTCCAAACTCCGACACGTGGTGACAATCGTGACCGAGGCCTCGAAACAGTGCCTTAGCGTCGAGCGGAATCCCTTGATCAAGTAGAAAGTCTGAAGGGCTTCCCTTATCCTTCAAACCGCTGGGGCGTCAAAGATCGCGTCCGCCAAGTTGGCGGCGGCAAACTCCAGAGCCTGCCGGACATCTTCTGAGATCCGGATAATTGCGGTACAACTCCTCACGGTCCGGATATGACGCAACTGCGGCTACCACGCGGCGGACAGTGAGGCGCATGCCCCGGACGCAGGGTTGTCCATTCATCTGCGGGGGGTCCCAGGTGATTCGGTCAAGCATCTTTCCAGAGGTCCAGTCCCATTGTACGAACCTCTTGACCCAGGCGGTGCTAAACTCGGCAGTTCGTGCCCAGTTTCGACGACCTCCCTTCCCTCCAAATCGACGACGCCACGCTGGGTGAACTTGAGTTGTTCCTCAACGGCGCCTACTGGCCGCAACCGCGGTTCATTCTACGTCCTGACAAGCCATTGGCGCCCGGCGAGCGGCTCCTGCTTCGCGACGGCAACAACGTGCGGCTCGCCGTCTTTACGGCGCGCAACGAGACCGCGATGGGTATCGTCGGCGACCTGGAAATCATCGAAGCCCCACGACACGCCGATTTTCCGCAGTATCGTCAGAAGGCCGAACCATTCCGTTCCGCCGTGGGAGCCGGGGCTGTGGCCGTGGCCTTGCGCGGCTTTCCCAGCGTGGAGTTGGAAGCCGAGTTGAAAGCCGCCGGCCGGCCCGTGGCGATCCACATTCTTGAGCCGGGGCCGATCGATCACTTCGCGCGTGTCCGCGCCACTGAGATCATGCTGGCTTCTCTGGGCATTCCCGGCGCGATCCAGTTACAACCGTTCGCGCCTGCCAGCGATGCGCTGCTTGAACGTGTCCTGCGCAATTACGGCGCGACGCAAGTCATCAAGGAATCCGGGCTGACATACCGGCCAGAGATCGCGGCGCTGATGGCTGAAGCGATGCCGCCGGCGCATCGGCAGGGATTTTGCGTTTGGTTTTCCGGCTTGCCTTCGTCCGGCAAGTCGACCATCGCCGATCAACTTACGATCCTGCTGCGCGAGCGCGGACGGCGATTGACAATGCTCGATGGCGACGTCGTTCGCACGCACCTTTCAAAAGGCTTGGGATTCACACGCGAAGACCGCGACGTCAATATTCGCCGGATCGGCTGGGTCGCGGCGGAGGTCGTGCGCCACGGCGGCGTCGCGATTGTCGCGGCGGTCAGTCCTTTCGCCGCCAGCCGGGATGACGCCCGCCGCATGGTGGGCGAAAACTTTGTCCTTGTCCATGTGGCGACATCGGCGGAGACCTGCGAAGAGCGCGATGTCAAAGGCTTTTACCAGCAGGCGCGGTCGGGGAAAATCTCGGGCTTCACCGGCGTCGACGACCCTTACGAAATCCCAGCCAACGCCGAACTGACGTTGCCGACCGAGTCCAGTAGCGCTGAAGAGAACGCGCGCGTGGTCTTGCGGCGCCTTGTCGAACACGGTTGGGTGGTAGAATCGACCTTCGCATGAGTCTCCCTTTTGAAGTTTCCGTCGCAGACGTGAAGGCCAAGCTCGACGCCGGCGAGAAGATAATCCTGATCGACGTGCGCGAGCAGTTTGAGCATGCCATCGCCAGTATCGGCGGGGCTCAGTTGATTCCGATGAACACCGTGCCCGCGCACTTGGGCGATTTGGATGGGCAGGCCGATCGCGGCACGCTCATCGTTTTTTGTCATCACGGGATGCGCAGTTTGAACGTCGTCAATTGGCTGCGCGGCCAGGGAGTCGAAGCCTGCCAGAGCATGGCCGGCGGAATCGATTCATGGAGTATTTCGATCGATTCCACGGTTCCCCGTTATTGAACATCAGGAGGTTTTCCCGCCATGAAGCGCCGCGATTTTCTAGCCTCTTCGCCGGCTGCCGCAGCCGGTATTGCGCCGTTCCTACAAGCGGCCCAGACGGGCACGCGCCCGGCCATCAAGATCACCGACATCAAGACTTTCCTGGTCGGCGTAGGCAACCGGAATCTGTGCTTCGTCAAGATCCTCACCGATCAAGGCATTCACGGAATCGGCGAGGCCTACTCGACAGGTCCAGACGAAGCCACCGTCAAAGTGATCGAAGACTACAAGATTTGGCTGGCCGGCCAGGATCCGCGCAACATCGAACACCTCTGTTCGTTGATGTTCAACTTTACGCGCTTTCCCGGCGGCAGCGTGGTGAATTCGGCCATCAGTGGAATCGAGCACGCGCTGTGGGATATTTCCGGCAAAGCGGCGGGGCTCCCGGTCTACATGCTGCTGGGCGGTAAAGTGCGCGACAAGGTTCGCACGTATCAGAGCGCGGGCGGAGGCGAACCCTCTCAAGTGGCCGAGAGCGCCAAGCGGCTGGTGGAAAAATACGGATACACGGCGGTGAAGATGTCGCCACACATGAACGGCACCAACGCGCGCCCGGTGAATTATGTGACGCGTATGGCGGGGCAGCGCGTGGGTGCGGTGCGCGCCGCGTTGGGGCCGGATGTCGATATCGGCGTCGACATTCACGCCAAATTCTTCGAAGTGAACCGCGCCTTGCGAATGGCCAAGGAGATTGAGCAGTACAACCCGATGTGGCTGGAAGAGCCCATTCGCCCGGAGAATGTCGACGCGATGCGGAAGTTATCCGAGCATTGCGACATTCCGCTGGCGAGCGGCGAATGCAACTACACGCGTCATGAGTTTCGCGCGCTACTGGCCGCGCAATGCCTGGATTTTGTGCAGCCGGATATCTGCGTGTGCGGCGGGTTGCTGGAACTTAAGAAGATCGCCGCGATGGCGGATGCACACTACATTCGCGTGGCGCCGCACAATCCGATAGGGCCGGTGGCGACCGTGGTTAACACACACTTTGCCATGTCGACGCCGAATTTTTTCATACTCGAATACCATCCCGACGACGAGTCGCCCCGCAAAGATTTGTTGAAGGAAACCTCGATCGTCAAGGACGGCTATCTACCCGCGCCCACGAAGCCTGGTTTCGGCATCGAGTTGAACGAAGAAGCGTTCCGTCACTACCCGGCCAAGCCATGGCGGCGCGGGTTTGAATACCGGGCCGATGGCTCAGTCGGGTACATTTAACGAATCAGCTGCAAGTGCGCCACGTGATGGCGTCCATGCCAGGAGTAAAGCCCGGCCAGTAATTCGAGATCCCAATCGCCGGTTTCCGGATGCACCGTAGTGCGTTTCCATTGCTCTTCGGTCAGCGATTTCAGCAGCGCAGTCCAACGCGCATGCAAGCCTTCGATCAGCGTTAGCGACAACTCAACCGGCCCGTTGGCGTCGGCCAATTTTGCCCATTCCGCTTCGTCGTAAGGCTTGATCGGCGGCCTGTCTTCGGTCAACGCAAACCGGAATCGCAACTGGCTATTCATATGACTGTCGGCGATGTGGTGCATGACTTGTCGGCCCGTCCATCCGCCTTCGCGATACGGCCGGTCAAGCCCACCGGGCGGCAGGGCGCCGAGTGCGGCATCCAAATCCGCCGGGAGCCTTTCGATATCGGCAACCCAAGTACTCCGGTCGCGAGCCGCCGCTTTGTCAAACTTGCCAATGGGATAGCGAGGATCCATGCTCCATCTTAATCGCTCTGGAACATTTCCCGCCAATCGCGCGTAGTCTTTTGGCAGGAGGCTCATCTTCTTGCCAACTGGAGTCACCAAGCCGCTTGCCCAGTCTTTGTTCTGGATCAGTTGCCTGCTCTCGGTGGTATCGTTCTACACCACGCGCGAAGGCATGGCGCTTTACCTCTCACCCTGGTTTTCGTTTCTCGCCGCGTTGGGAGTACAGTTGGCGCTGGTGATCGTGGCTTGGCTGTTCGGCGCTGCAGCCAGCGGGACCGAAGGACGAAGGCCTGTGCTGGTTGCCGTCTACGCGATTACCGCGCTTGTCTCCATCGCATTTTCTTACGTCAGCTTGAACACGTGGTTCGGCGAACGTGAACGGCCGGCGCTAGCCCGCCGCGCTCTCTATGATGAGCTGAACGCCACCGCGAGCCGCACCGAACCGATTCTCGCCGACGCGGTAGCGAACGGACGGCGCTACACACTGGCGCTTGAAGAGATGGCGGCGGCGGAAAAGCTGCATGGCCATATTTCTAAATCGCGCGATGCCGAGCCATATCTCGATGCGATTCGTGAAGCGGTGGCCCGTGAAGCGCAAGGCGTCAGCGGCGCCTACAAAGAAGGGTCGGGCGATGGCGTCCGCTACACGAAGCGTCGTGGAGAGCGGTTACGCGCGCCAAGACGGACCTCAAACCCGACATGGCCACCGACGTTCAGCTTCGTCAATTCAGGCTGGCCTACGATGCGATCCCCTGGACTCAGGTGGAGCGACTGGCGGGCCGAGGGAACATCGCCAGGCCCGCGTTGCCTGCGTACTCACAGTTCGTTGAGCGGTCCGGCAGCGGCCAGGAGGATCTGATGCGTTCTTTCGAGGAGCTCTTCACGAATCCAACGGCTCGTAACGTATTCTCAGTCGCGCTGGCTGCCTTTATCGATATCATCGTGTTCCTGCTGGCTTTCGCCGCCGGGCCGTATCTGCATGGCGAACCCGGCCAGCGGTGGTACGCGGCTGGGGCGGCGCTCGACGGATTGGACAGCCAGGTATTCGCCCGCGAGCTGTTGCGAAAGTTGAGGCCGGGGCGGCAGGGGTTACCGGCGGCGCTCGCCCCGGGTGAACGGCAGTTGTGTTTGTTGCTCGCCAATCACGGGCAGGCTGTCCTGCAAGAGGAAGAAGGGCGTTCTTATTACCTGTTCGATAACGAGACCCATCGGCGATTAATGGAATCGGTCTCTACGCCATCCTTGGCGTTTCGCGCCACTGCACCGGCGGACGCAAAATCGTGAACTCTTATTCGGCCTCGTCCAGGTCCTTGCGCATCAGATTCTTCGCGCCGCCGCGCGCCGTACGCCGGTCTTTCATCACAGACGCCTTCTGATCGACCGCCTGTTTGGCGGCGCTGCGGAAACATTTTCCGCCAATCGCGCCGGTCCTATTCACCAAACTGCAAGGGCGACGATCCTTGCTAAAATGGCCGCGCACCGATCGATTCGATGTTACTATAAAGATCAGGATACTGTACAATAAGTGATTTAAGGTAAAGTATCATGAGCGTTAACAGAGCGATGCCAATACCGGTCAGACGGGCGTTGCGCAAGCTCGGCCAGGACCTCCGCGATGCCCGGCGAAGAAGGCGGATGCCCGTCGCGCTGGTAGCTGAACGCGCCTCAATCAGCCGCGTGACCCTCGGGAAGATCGAACGGGGCGATCCCGGCGTCTCGCTCGGGAATTACGCGATGACGCTCTTCGTGATGGGACTGGCGGACCGCCTCGCCGATCTGGCCGATGTCCGCATGGACGCCACGGGCCTCGAACTGGATGAGGAACGGCTCCCCGTGCGCATACGGCAATCCTCAACTAAAAAGCCAAAACGCAAGGGTGAATCCTGATGGACAAGGCAATCCTTGTTTACGTGGACCTACGCGGAGCGCCGCTGCTCGCCGGGCGGCTCTGGACGCGCCAGCGCCGCGACCGCGAGAGCGCGACCTTCGAATACGAAAAGAGCTGGCTCTCCCATGCGGACCGGTTCTCGCTGGAGCCCGCACTCCATCTCGGGCCCGGCCAATTTCACGCGCCGTCCGGCCAGCCCCTGTTCGGAGCCATCGGCGATTCCGCACCCGACCGTTGGGGCCGCGTTCTTATGCGCAGGGCCGAACGGCGGCGCGCGGACCTGGAAAAACAAACTCCACGCACATTGCGGGAGATCGACTACCTTCTGCTCGCCAACGATGAAGCGCGTCAGGGCGCGCTGCGTTTCGCGGAAGAAGAAGGCGGGCCATTTCTCGCCGAGCGCGGGCCTGCCCAGATCCCGCCGTTGATCGACCTGCCGCGTCTTCTCTCGGCGAGCGAACGAGTGCAAGACAATACCGACACCGAAGAAGATTTGCGTCTCCTGCTGGCGCCGGGTTCCTCGCTCGGCGGGGCGCGTCCCAAGGCGTCGGTTCGCGACCGCGACGGGCATTTATCGATCGCAAAATTCCCCAACAAGGGCGATGAGTACAACGCCGTGCTGTGGGAAGCGCTGGCCCTGACGCTGGCGGCGAAGGCTGGGCTCAACGGGCCCGCATGGCGTCTGGAAAAGGCTCCGGAGAAACCTGTTTTGCTCCTGCGCCGCTTCGACCGCGCGGACGGAATACGGGTTCCGTTCCTTTCCGCCATGAGCCTGCTGGGCGCGAAAGACAATGAACCGCACAGTTATCTTGAGTTCGTGGACGGATTGCGCCAACATGGGGCCGCCCCGAAGGTGGACATGCGCGAACTCTGGCGGCGCATCGTCTTCAGCATCATGATCTCAAACACCGACGACCACCTCCGCAACCACGGCTTCCTCTATGAGGGAACGCAAGGCTGGCGGCTGGCCCCGGCCTACGATCTTAACCCCGTGCCGGCGGATATCAAGCCGCGCATCCTGACGACGGCCATCAACATGGATGACGGCACGGCGTCGCTCGACCTGGCTCTGGAAGTGGCGCCGTATTTCGAACTCGACCTGAAAGAAGCCCGTTTGATTGCCCGCGAAATCGCCGGCGCCACCGCTAAATGGCGCGCCGGTGCTGCGAAACTTGGCCTAACCAAACCAGAGACGGAGCGTATGGCGTCGGCCTTTGAGCATAAGGATTTAAAGGCTGCGCTTGCGGGCAAGCGCTGAAGCGCTTATTCGGCCTCGTCCAGGTCCTTGCGCATCAGATTCTTCGCGCCACCGCGTGCCGTGCGCCGGTCTTTCATCACGGACGCCTTTTGATCGGTGGCCTGTTTGGCGGCGAGATTACGCTTGGGAAGTTTCGGCAGTGTCAGCGGCGGCTTCTTTTTTTTCGTAGCCATGTTTGAAAGTTAAGAACTGTAAGCGTTTGGCGAAAAAAGGTAACTTTGTACTAAGGTACCGCATCTAAGTGCTATGCCCAAGTTTACCGCTGCCTCTTGTTTTTACTTGGCGGCCGCCTTCGTTGCGAATGCGCAAACGTACCGTCTTGTTTCTGCCCCCGCGGTTCACATGCCCGCTCGCACCGTGGACGGCAACAGTCCCGCCTTCCGGGATGAGCACGGTATTCTGCATGTCTACACGTCAACCGGCGCTGAGCCCGCACGTATGAGTGGCCCGAGCGTGACCGAGCTTACGCTCAACGTCCAACCGCCGAGTGTCGAACCTCGGGATCATTATCCGATCTGGATCGAATCGGTTTGGCGCGACGAGGACGGCACAGTGTATGGCTGGTACCATCACGAGCCCAATTCACAAACAATCTGTGGCTCCCGTAAATTGACCACGCCGCGTATTGGTGCGCTGGTTTCCACCGATGGCGGTGTGACGTTCAGTGACCTCGGTCTTATCCTGACGTCGGGTGATCAACCAAACTGCTCAGCGCAAAACGGATTCTTCGCCGGTGGGCATGGCGATTTTTCCGTCGTGCTGGATAAAGACCGCGAGTACTTCTATTTCCTGTTCACGAACTACGGAGGATCGGTTTCGCACCAGGGCATCGCCATCGCGCGGATGGCTTTCGCAGACCGGGCGAATCCCTCCGGCAAGGTTAACAAATACTTTGTTAGTCAATGGAGCGAATCCGGTGTGGGTGGGATGGTGACTCCAGTGTTCCTTACCGCTCAATCTTGGGATCGGTCCGACGCGGACTCTTTCTGGGGAGCGGCCGTGCATTGGAACAAGGCGCTCGAAAGCTACGTGGCGGTGATGAATCGCGCCTGCTGCAAAACGAACTGGCCGCAGGAAGGGATCTATATCGCGTTTAACGCAGACCTGGCCCATCCGGAAAATTTCACGCGTCCAGCGAAGTTGGTCGACGCGCGGGATATCGGCTTCGCGCCAGGCTATTATCCGCAAGTGTTTGGACTTGGTGAAGGCGAAACCGATTCGCTCGCCGGGGGCGAAGCCCGGCTGTTTATCAAGGGCGTCTCAAAGTGGAAGCTTGTCTTCGGCGGAGAACCGGAGCCGGAGCCAGAGCCGCCGGCCGAACCGGTTGAGGAATGCATGAGCGCGGATTGCCCGTCTAGCCAGGCTAGCGGTGGCGCGAGATCGAACTGGAAGTAGGAGATCGGAGCGTTGGGGGAACCCTTGTCGATTTGCTGAATGGCGGCTTCGAAGCTCATCTTGTTGAGAACCGCTTTGGCGGATGTCTCGGCGAGCAGCGCGTGGCGGACACGCGAGGTTTCGACGAGAGGCGAGGGCTCGCCGTCGCAGCCGGCGAAGTTGGTTCGTGAGGCCCTTTCATTTTGGAGAGCTTTCAACTCCCTGCAGGCGCGATGAAAAGCGCGTTCGTGGCGCGAGGTATAGATGGCGAGGGTCTTCAGGGCCGCACGCGTATCAGGGTTGAGGAACGGATCGGGCGTCGAGCCGAGCAGATTGGCTTCGTTCATTCGACAGCGGCGAAGGCTCCATTGGGCGTGGAGAATTGTCTCAAAGAAGGCGCTTTCGAGTTCGCCGGCGGGCGCTAGTTCAGCGGTGAGCGCGGCGCGGAGGGAGGCGAAGACTGCGGCTTCTTCCTCGTCCGCAAAATGGATTTGGCGCGAGCAGAGGCCGTGAATACGGGCGTTCTGCGAAGAGCGGGCCTTGCCTTCTTCCGTGGTGGGCCCGGTAGAATGACGGGCGTTGGCGCGATTGGCTTCGACTTGTTCCGGAGCTGAGATCGAGGGGTTCATGATGACGTTGGCGCGGCTCCTTTTCGACTCGCGGCGATTGAAGAGTAGCAGGGCGCTCGAAGCGGATGCGGGGCTTGAATGAGTAAGTGGCGGCGAATCAGAGAGAAGAAAATTTCGATGGTCTGTCAACGGGGCCGGCGGGCGGCGGAAATCCTGCGCGGCCGAAGCCCGGCGGTATTGTTGTCGTCGCGGCTCAGGATGAAGATCTTCTTGCCCTTGAGACGGCCCGGGAAATCGCCCCCTGCCGATGCCAGGAGAACGAGCCGGTCAATCTCGCCGGGCCTCGTTTCGACAGAGGCGTTACGGGCCGCATCGCCCCCATGCGGGCTCCGCTGGCTCCAACAATCGCGACTGACTTCACGCCGTGCGAGCGCAGGTAGCGCACGGCTGCCCGGACATCCGGGTGTTGCTCGCGAAAATCGATAGCAAGGGCGCGAAACCCATGCCGCACGAGAGTCTCACCTTACTTCCGCCAACCCTCTTTGGTGGAGCCTTGACAGTGTGTCCGTTCGGGCGTAGGAACAAATACGCTCGGTTGACCGAAGGAGGCACTGGCGATGAGCAGGCGATGAGCAGCAGCGCGGCGATCTTCAAGCTTTCGGCTCCTGCTGCGTTGTGCAGTGGATGCTTCCCCCACCCGCGGCGATCCCGTCCACGTCGAGTTGCACTACTTCCCGTCCGGGGAACGCAGCCCGCAGAGTGTCGCGAGCCGCTAGGTCTGCCTTTGGGTCCCCAAAGTTCTGCGCAATGACGGCCCCGTTGCAGACGTAGAAGCCAATGTAGCCGCCCGCGAAATCATCGCTCTCGAATTTTGGGCGGACGCGGGTTGGCCCGGTCAGTGTAAGGCCTTCTAACTGGCGGCCTCGCGCGTCCTTCGCAACGCCGAGGATGCGAAGATGCTCCTTAGTTACTACATGATCGTGCGACTGCGGATCCGGATCATAACCAGCCAAGACGACGCCGGGACTGGCAAAACGAGCATAGAAATCGGTATGGCCATCGGTAAATGTCTTTGCCACGGATTCCAGGTAGCCAGATGACTTTTTCGATGCCGAGCAACGAACCGATTTCCTTCTCAAAGTCCAACTTAGTAACGTCCGGGTTGCGATTCGGATTCAAGACACAGCTTTCGGCGATAATCGCCGTGCCGTATCCATCTACTTCGATGCCTCCGCCTTCGAGCACCAATTCGGTTTCAATCGCCTGCACGTTGGCCAGCGAGGCCACAAACCGGGCCACTTCGGCGTCTTGCGCGAACGGCTGCTTTTCGCCCCAGCCGTTGAAATTGAAACCGACCGCCGCCTTTTTGCCCCGCTCATCGATTACGAAAACAGGGCCGGTGTCGCGCATCCAAAGGTCATCAAGCGGCGTCTCGAAGAGCTTGATATTCGACGAGCCAATAGCTGCTTGGCCTGAGGAAGATCTGGTTTACGGACAAGCAGAGAGACTGGCTCAAACCTGGCAATCGTTTGGGCGATGGTGGCGAGGTTGCGGCGGACCTTAGGCAGCGACTTACGCCCCCATATCTTTTCGCTGGGGCCGAAGGCCATCCAGGTACGGAGATGAGGCTCGGACTCATCCGGCATGAACCAGCCCCGGCGCGCGGCGGTTGCGGGAGTCATAAGCGAGGCTATTCCACCACCGGCCGCCGTACTGATCCAATGTCTTCTGGTTGACTTATTGGAACAATTGCGGGGTGAACTCATTGAAGTAGTTACGCCAATTGATCCAGGTGTGGCCGCCTTCGGTTTCACGGTCTACCACAGTGAAGCCATGCTTTTTGAGTAACTCGACCGTGCCGCGGCTATCCGCCAGTAAGAAGTCTTCCTTGCCGATACCGAACCAAACGAGCTTAAGGCCTTTCTTCATGGCCGGGTTGTCGAGCATGGCGCCGTTCGCTTTTTCATACGCCGCTCCGCGGTCGGGCGGATTGGTTGGCGGCGGGGCTCCCGCACGGGGCGTGCCAAACGACTGAATCAACCCCGAACTGAAGACGCCGATGTAGGCGAACTTATCGAGATGAGGGAAGGCGATGCTCAACGTCTGCATGCCGCCCATGGACAAGCCAGCCATGGCGCGATGAGCGCGGCCGTTCATCGTCCGGTAGTGCGTTTCGACATAGGGCATGATGTCGCCCGTGAAATCTTTGGCGAATTCATCGGCCTGGCCGGGCATGCGGAAACCACCGCGCGCGGTGTGGCCCGCCGGCATCACGACGATCATCGGCTTCGCTTTTTTCGCGGCGATGAGGTTGTCGAGAATGAAGCCGGCGCGACCGACCGAGGGCCAGCCGTGATCGGAACCGCCGGCGCCGTGAAGAAGATAGAAGACCGGATATTTGGCCTTGTTCATCTCATAGCCCGGCGGCGTGTAAATGTGCATGCGGCGCGCGCGGCCGAGCGCCTTCGATTGATAGTTCACGGCGGAGATAGCGCCGTGTGGCACTTCGCGGGTATCCATGAAATCCGAGCCGGGAACGGTCACCATGCTCCAGACGTTGTCGTTCGATTCGCTGTGGACGGGATTGCGCGGATCGACGACGCTGAGGCCGTCGACGTTGAAGGTGTAGCGATAGGCTCCAGCGCCGAGCGGGCCCAACGTGATTTCCCACACGCCCTTCTCGTCCTTGATCATCGCCTTGCCCGGGCCGCCGTTGCCGGGGATATCGCCGCCGCTGAGTTTTACGTCGGTCGCGTTGCGAGCGAACAGGCGGAAAGTTACGCTACGGTCCGCCGTCACTACGGGCGAGACAACTTGCGGCGGCCGGGCGGGGGCTTGAGCGAAGAGGGCTGCGGCGGCGAGGCCGATGGGTAGGATCGCGCGGATCATCATGATGAGTGAGAAATCTCCAGGTTCGACGGTATCACAGCTTCGGGCCTACAACACGGTCGAAAGCGTGCGAAGCAACGAGTCTCCGTATTCGGGATCCTTGATGGCAAATTGCCCTTCTTTGTCCAGCTCAATCCTGAACTTCGCGGTTTTGCCGCCTGAGGTGTAGGAGGCAAGCCACTGCCCCGTTGCGCCGCCGATGAAATTAACACGCCAATCAACACGGGGGCAATCACCGAGCGGATCAACCGGATGAAAATGGTGGGAACGATGCCGAGCGAGCGCGAGGCATCGGGAGATAACCAACCGAACGCGGCGCCGAGTACGATTGCGACGAGCATCCAACCGGCGAGCGAGAGCCGCTTCATCGACTATGCCAGCGAAGGGCGGCGGTGGGCGATCTGCGTCACCTTCTCAAACGCGTGGGCCACCTGGAGGACACTCCAATCGCCGTGCCCGCGGCCCACAATCTGGATCCCGGCGGGAAGACCCTCAGGCGTGAATCCGGCTGGCATCGAGATGGCGGGGTTGCCGGTGACGGAGATGTACCAGCAGGTCTTCATCCAGTCGATGTAACTTTCGAATTTCTGCCCGTCGATCTCGCTTGGATACGGGAGTTTCACATCGAACGGAGGCAGTTGCGTGGAAGGCAGCACGAAGAAATCGAAGCGCGAGAGGAAAGCTTGAAATCGCCGCCAGACTTCGGTGTGCAGGCTTTCCGCTTTGGAGATGTCGGCGCGGGTGAGCTTCAGTCCGTGTTCGATTTCCTGGAGCAACGTGTCTTTGTAACTGGCGCGATGGGTACGAATCCGTTCGCCATGGGTAGCGGCAGAGCGGGCGGCGCGCAGAGTCTTGAAGGCGAAATCGGCTCCGGTGAAATCGGGCTCGGCTTGTTCGACGAGGCAGCCGAGGCTCTCAAAGACTTTGCGCTGAGCATCGATCACGGTGCGGATGCGAGCGTCGAAGGGCAGGCCCGCGGAGGTCTTTGAACCAGGCGATCCGGACGCCTTTAAAGCTGCGGGCGAGGTCCTGGCGAAACAGGCGGCCGGGCTCAGGAAGTGAGAGCGGCGAAGCGGCGTGCGGACCGGCCATCGCGCTGAGCAGCAGAGCCACGTCGGCCAACGTTCGCGCCATCGGGCCCGACACAGCCAGCGGCGAGAAAGATGAGTTAGGGACACGGCCGGGCGAAGGCCGGAAACCAACGATGTTGCAGAAGGCGGCGGGATTGCGGAGCGAGCCGCCCATGTCGCTGCCATCGGCGATCGGCAGCATCCCGGTTGCCAGCGCGACGGCTGCCCCGCCGCTCGATCCGCCGCAGGTTTTAGTTGGATCGTAGGGATTCAGCGTGGCGCCAAAGACAGCATTGAAGGTGTGTGATCCCGCGCCGAATTCCGGCGTGTTGGTTTTGCCGAGGAGGATGGCCCCGGCCTGGCGGATGCGCTCGACAATCGGGTCATCCTGATCGGGGACGTGATCCTTGAAGAGGAGAGAGCCCTGCGTGGTGCGGATTCCTTTGGTCGCGACAAGATCTTTGTGCGCGATCGGGAGTCCATGGAGCGGACCGAGCGCGCCGCCCTTGGCCTGGAATTCGTCAGCTTCGCGGGCGCTCTGCACGGCCCGTTTGGCGGCGAGAGTGACGATCGCGTTGAGTTTCGGATTCACCAGTTCAATCCGCTTGAGGTGGGCCGCGAGGACTTCGCGAGCGGAGAGTTTTTTGGCGCGGATCAGGCGCATCATTTCCGTGGCGTCGAGGAAGCAGATGTCTGTTGGCTGCGGCGCGGCCTGCAGGGCGGCGGCGGCCCCGCCAGCGATGGTGAGTAGCGCTTCGCGCCGAGGCACGGTTTGGGAACTCATGGACTCACAAGGCTATCACGGCGGCGTTTGGCTCCGTGTTAGTCTGGTGACAACGGAAGCGCGACGCGCCTTCTCATTCCTCAACGGGCCCGGCCGGGTGTCCGTATTCCCTACAACCTTAGTTGGAGCCCACTCTCGATGAGCACTTTGGCATCTCCTCTTTTGAGTAACACTCTGCAGGCGTTTTCGGCGCTGGTCCGCGCCGTTCCGATCGATTGGAAGAAGGAATTTTTCGTTTGGCGGTCAGCGTTGCTACGGCGTTGGACTTTCGATTTCAGCTTTTATTGCGCGCCTGCCGGACTGACCTGGTCGGCCGCCGGCTTTCCAGATATGTTGACGCGCAAGATGCTGTTTGAAGGAACGTACCAGGCGGAAGTTATCGCGGCCATGCGTGGGCTGGTGAAGCCAGGCGACACGGTGTTTGACGTGGGCGGACATCACGGGTTGATGGCTCTGGTGGCCGCTCAAGCGGCAGGTGGCAACGGCACGGTGGTAACCTTCGAGCCTAATCCGGGGGCGCGGCGACTGATCCAGCATCACGCGCGGCTGAATAGCATGTCGACGCTCAAGATCGAGCCGCTCGCTCTGAGCGACGCCGGCGGTCCGGCTACTTTCTATGTTCAGAAAGGCGATTTTTCCTGGAACTCGACATTGTATCTGGACTTCATGCAGATTGAAGACCGTGAGTTCGATCAGATGCAAGTAGAGACGATGAAACTGGACCAGTATGTGAAGCAGAGCGGCTTGGTTCCCAAGATGATCAAGATCGACGCCGAAGGGGCGGAGTTGGTGATTCTACGAGGGGCGACTGAGACGATCGAGCGCTACAAACCGGCGCTTTCGATGGAGTTCAATCCGGAGTCGGCTGCGGCCGCCAAATCGTCGGTCGGGGAGCTTAAGAAGTGGTTTGAATCGTTGGGCTACCAGATCCGAGTGCTGCAATGCGGACCGCGGCTGCGCGGTTATTCGATTGAGCGAAGCGAGTTATTCGACGAAGCCAAGCACTGCGCCGCCACTTTCTGCAATGTGGTTTGCATACCGCCGATTGAGGCCTGAACGGCCGCTCTACTTCGCCGCCAGCACTTTCACCGAAGCGGGCGGCGTATTAGTGCAAGCGATCGAATCCGACATGCCACTGGCGAGAAACGCGCAGGCGTTATCGGTGGCGGTACGGCGCGCGGCCTCAGGCGTGGCGGCCGAAGCGGAGCGGCACGCCTGGCGACCCCGGAATTCCATGCACACTTCCACGCGATGCGCGGATAGATTCCGCGTGGAGGAGTACATCACGATCAGGAACAGCACGCCGAAAAGCAGAACGATCCAGACAGCTTTGTTCTTGAGCATGATGCAAGGCGCCTTTACTCGGCGAAGAAGTTTCCCATGCGGCGGAACTTGTCGTAGCGGTCTTTAACCAAGCCGGGGCCGTTCAGGGCGGAGAGTTCCACCAGAGCGCGCTCCAAGGCGTTGCCGAGTTCAAAGGCAGCGGCGTCAGGTTCTTCGTGCGCGCCTTCGCCGGGTTCGGGGATAATGCCGTCGATCAAGCCGAGAGCCTTGAGATCGGGCGCGGTGATCCGGAGAGCCGCCGCCGCTTTCTCAGCATTCTTGGCGTCGCGCCAGATGATGGCCGCGCAACTTTCGGGCGAGATCACACTGTAGATAGCATTCTCCAGCATGAAGACCCGGTTGCCGACGCCGATGCCGAGCGCGCCGCCGCTGCCGCCTTCGCCGATCACGACGCAGACGACGGGGACTTCGAGCCGCGCCATTTCGCGGAGGTTGTAGGCGATGGCTTCGGCTTGCCCGCGCTCTTCGGCATCAAGCCCGGGATAGGCCCCCGGCGTGTCGAGCAGCGCGACGATCGGGCGTTTGAACTTCGCCGCGAGTTCCATCGCGCGCATGGCCTTGCGGTAGCCTTCGGGCTTGGGCATGCCAAAATTGCGGTGCAGCTTTTGTTTGGTGTCGCGGCCCTTTTGCTGGGCCACGATCATGACGGGACGGTCGCGGAGGAGCGCCATGCCGCAGACGATGGCGGGGTCGTCGCTAAAGCGGCGGTCGCCATGGATCTCCTGGAAGTTGGTGGCGATCTTCTGGATGTAGTCGAGTGAGTGCGGGCGCTTGGGGTGACGCGCGAGTTGGACGCGAGCCCAGGCGTTGAAGGACGGGGCAGCCGGGAGCGGCGCAGGGGATGACATTCGCTTCTCAATAGGATAAGCCATGCACTGGGTCGCGCGGAATCGCCGGCTGCCTTGGCGCGGCTACTTGCGCAACTTCAAGGCGAGCACGACGGCTGCTATAAAGGCCAAGCCGAGCGTGCCGGGCTCGGGAACCGGCGCGCCGGGGACCGCGAGAATGCCTGTGCCTATTGCTTGGGGAGTTCATCAATGGTTTGGCCGAAGGTAAGGCCACCATCGTTGGAAATTCGTGTGAAGTACCGCAGGTCGCTTATTCTGTGCGCACCCACCATTATTTGACCAGCGCTGTTGACTGCCAGAGATGGGTAGTCCCATCCGGTCGATGAAACAAGTGGGTCGGTCGAGGTGCCTCCCACAAAGGCACGGGATGAGACCCTCCAGACGGATCCGTCATGGTAGCCGACCCAGACCGAAGGCGCGACGATACCGCCAATCTCAAGTGCCGCGAATACTGGACGGTTCCTGGCGGCGTCCCATGCCAGATAAACATCAATTAACGACGTATTGCCGAACTCCACCGGGGTAGAGATTCCGGACTGCACCGTCCAGGCACCACTGGGCTGTTTCCTCGCCAGTGTCGTGTGCCATGTGCCACGAAAGACGTTTAGTGCTGACCATCCAACCGCGCACTCCCCGGGTTGCGGACCTGCGGCACTAGAGGGTTCCCAAGCTTGACACGGTAAGTCACTCCCCACACCCGGCAACGGACACGGCCCATGGTTCGATAGATTTCTTGGATCGGGCTCTAAAAGAGTAATTCGCGGCGAGACGATGGTCAGGCTTCCGTTCGTAAACGTCGTGATACCGCCTCCGGTTCCGTAAACACTGAATGAATAGCCTGAAGCGTTACACCGGGTCCAGAAATAATCGTTAGTATGGACGTTGCGTTGGCAGCCACACTAGGCGGGTTAAATGACCAACTAAACGGACCATTCGACAGACCGGCGAGGGTTAGAGCAACGTTTCCGGTAAACCCGTTCTGAGGCGTGATTGACACACTGACTGATGTCGATTGCCCCGATTTCATATGGACGATTCCGGGAGTTACAGAGAGGTTAAACGAAGGATTTGGGCCCCCACCACCGCCTATAGGAGTCGCATCCCACCAGCCAACCGTCGTAGAGACGAAGTTGGCGCCCCAACCGCATTGCCACCCGGTACACGGCACGCTGTAATTGGCGACCACCTGTTTATTGTATGGTGTCACCTCATTGGAAATCCGCAGCGTTACACTTGTGGCTGTTACGACGCTGCTCGGCAGGTTGATTTCGCAAGCGTTGCTATAGATCGTCGTGGCTCAAAAGGGACCGCCCGGCCCGAGTAACCCAGTGTACGGTTGGTCTGCCGTCGAGGTCGTGGTTTGATAGACGGAGGCCCAAACACCCGAAGAATCACGATTCAATGAGACATAACAGGAACCTTGCACCTGCCCTGGGTTGGCATGCATGATCAGCACGATTGGACCGTCTGTTTGGGTCGAATTCCAGTTGATTGTGAGGTTGGCGGGGCTGCCGAGGACCGGGCTTACGGGCATCGACACTTAGGTGCTGAGAGCGGACGCCGCGAGCAGGGGCAGGATTAGCTTCAGCATCTTAATTGGCCCCGATCTGGAATTCAAATTCGGACGCTTGGTTGATAAGCTGATCGAAGCGGCTATTGGCTACGGCTTTCTGCCCGGCGTCTCGTAGAACCAGTGATTGTG
>JAYUSQ010000066.1:0-62016 GCA_043755595.1 Acidobacteriota bacterium
ACGGCTTTCGCACATTCCGCATCACCGAACTCGCGCTCTATCATTCACTTGGCAAGCTGCCTGAGCCAAAACTAACCCACAGATTTTTCTGACGAATCACTAAAAAAGAGATCTGCAAGCTTATTTTCTTCGCGGACCAAAGGCACCTGCTTCGGTACGGGAGAACGATCACGGGAGACCGGTACAACGCTCTCCCGCAGGGGCCCGTGCCCTCTCAGGGCTTGGATATGCTGAACGAACGTCACGCGACCCCCGCCAGCGATATCGAGACGATGCGGGAGTTTGGAAAGGTTCGCGGCCGGGTCTTTTATCCCAAGTGCGCGGCAGATAGGAGCGTGTTCTCCCGTTCGGACCTGCGGGTCATGGATGAGATTTTGGCCGAGTTGGGCAAGCTGACGGCCGACCAACTCGAAGACCTTTCGCATGAAGAGCCGGCGTGGCGAAAGACCGGTCAGGCGCAGCGTATGGATTTCGACCTGTTCTTCGAGGGCCACCCTGAATTCGAGGAAATGCGCTCGCTGGTCAGCATCGAACACGCCGAGACCGAAGCATAGGGGAATGCCAGTCCCACCGGCTGGCTCGGTGATTCATTGGCGCGACTACCTGCCTTGCGCACGGAAAATATTTTCTCCTTCTGGGCGTGTGCGACAAGGGATTGCTCCTGGCGCTGACGATCACTTCGCAAGAGCATTGGCTTCGCAGTCCGATTCACAAGGCGGCCATGGTAGAGATCCCAGAAGGCGCAACCCATTTTCTCTCCAAACGGAGTTTCATCAACTGCTTCTTTGGGATCAAACGGATTTCACCGGTCGAGTACGAGCAAGCCGAGTGTGAGGGAGTGGTGACCATTAGCGGAAGACTGCCCACTGGTTATCTGGCCAAGGTCAAAATCGCCGTGAACAACGACCTGATGACTGAGGTTGATATTGTCGAGGCCGTGGCCGCGATTGAACGGGTCCTGCCTCCACGAGCTTGACTTAGCGTTAGCGCGAATGAAGAGAGGCCCTCAATGAAAAAGAACAATATTGGATCGTCCTTCGACGAATGGCTTCGTGAGGAAGGGATTTACGGAGAATCAACTTCCAGGGCCCTCAAGCGCGTGCTGGCTCGCCAGTTGGAAGCGGCGATGAAAGATCAGAACGTATCGAAGGCGGAGATGGCCAAGCGGATACGCACAAGCCGCGCCGCCCTGGATCGCTTGCTGGATCCAGGCAATGACGCGGTAACACTCACCACTTTGCAGAAAGCCGCCACGGCGGTGGGCCGTGAGATCAGACTGGAGTTGGTTTAAGGCCGGAGCCCCGCCGCCGGAAACGGCGGGCACTCCATTCCCCGATTCGAGCACTTTCCGGATTGCTGTAATCCGCATGCTTGCGCATGGCGGCTCGGAACCGCCGCTGCGCTCACGGAGCGCTCCACAGTTTACTTGCGGTCGAAGCGGTCGAGGTTCATCACCTTGGCCCACGTCTTCGCAAAGTCCCGCACGAACTTCTCTTGTCCGTCGGACGACGCATAGACTTCCGCCACCGTGCGTAACTCGGAGTTCGACCCGAACAACAAGTCGATAGGCGTCGCCGTCCACTTTGGCTTGCCGGTCGTGCGATCAACCCCTTCGTAAATCCCCTCCGCCGTGGCCGACTTGCTCCATTTGGTGGACATGTCGAGCAGGTTCACGAAGAAGTCATTGCTCAAAGTCCCGGGCCGCGCGGTGAAGACTCCGTGGGCAGCTTGCCCAGCATTGGCGTTCATGGCCCGCAGGCCGCCGACCAGAACGGTCATTTCAGGAACCGTGAGCGTCAGCAACTTCGCCCGATCGACCAGCATCTCCGCCGGCGACAGGCGTTGACCACTGTGGAAGTAGTTCCGGAAACCGTCCGCCAGCGGCTCCAGCGCAGCGAACGACGCCGCATCGGTCTGCGCTTGCGTGGCGTCGGCGCGCCCCGGCATGAACGAAACCATCACTGTGACGCCCGCGTTCTTCGCTGCCTGTTCAATCGCGGCGCCGCCACCGAGCACGATCAAGTCAGCAAGCGATATCTTCTTCTTCCCACCGGATTGCGCGCGGTTGAAATCATTCTGAATGCCTTCAAAACGCTGCAACACTTTGGCCAGTTCGCGCGGATTGTTGACTTCCCAATCCTTCTGTGGGGCCAGCCGGACGCGCGCGCCATTGGCGCCGCCGCGCATGTCGGTGCCGCGGAACGACGCAGCCGACGCCCAGGCGGTCGCGACCAGTTCGGGAACCGTCAAGCCCGAGGCGAGGATCTTGGCTTTCAACGCCGCAACGTCCTTCGTGTCGACCAGAGCATGATCGACGCGGGGCAGCGGATCCTGCCAAATCAAATCTTCGCGCGGAACTTCCGCGCCGATGTAGCGAGCCCGCGGGCCCATATCGCGGTGAGTCAGTTTAAACCACGCCTTGGCAAACGCGAGCCTGAATTCCTCTGGGTTCTCCTTGAAGCGCATCGCAATTTTTCGGTAGCTCGGATCGAACTTCAACGCGAGGTCCGTCGTGAACATGATCGGCGCGTGACGTTTGGACGGGTCGTGCGCGTCCGGCACGAGAGTCGCGCCCTGGCCGTTAGCGGGAATCCACTGCGTCGCCCCGGCGGGGCTCTTGGTTTGCACCCATTCAAAAGCGAACAGGTTGTCGAGATACTCGTTGGTCCATTTGGCCGGATGGGCCGTCCACGCCCCTTCCAATCCGCTGGTGACCGTGTCGCCGGCGTTGCCCTTGCCACACGCGTTCTTCCAGCCGAATCCCTGCTGGTCGATCCCGGCAGCCGCGGGTTCCGGTCCAACACATTTATCCGGAGCGTGCGCGCCGTGCGCCTTGCCGAAAGTATGGCCACCGGCGATCAGCGCGAGAGTCTCTTCATCGTTCATGGCCATGCGCCCAAAGGTTTCGCGGATATCGCGTGCGGCCGCCAACGGATCCGGCTTGCCGTTCGGGCCCTCGGGATTCACGTAGATCAGGCCCATCTGAACAGCCGCCAACGGATTCGCCAGTTTACGGTCGCCACTGTAGCGCTCGTCGGCCATGAACTTCTTCTCGGGCCCCCAGTACACGAGATCCGGTTCCCAGTCGTCCTGGCGCCCGCCGGCGAAACCGAACGTTTTGAAGCCCATGGATTCGAGCGAAACATTTCCGGCTAAAACCATCAGATCGGCCCAGGAGATCTTCTGCCCGTATTTCTGTTTGACCGGCCAAAGCAAACGCCGCGCCTTGTCGAGGTTGCCATTGTCCGGCCAGCTATTGAGCGGATCGAATCGCTGTTGACCGCCGCCGGCCCCGCCGCGTCCGTCATATACGCGGTACGTGCCGGCGCTGTGCCAGGCCATCCGGATGAAGAACGGTCCATAGTTTCCGTAATCGGAAGGCCACCAATCCTGCGACTTCGTGAGAACGTTCTGGATGTCCTGCTTGACGGCCTTGAGGTCGAGGCTGGCAAATGCCTTGGCATAGTTGAATTCTTCGCCCAGCGGATTGGACGCGGCAGAGTGCTGCCGGAGCGGCGAAAGGTCGAGTTGGTTAGGCCACCAGAACTGGTTTGGCCTCGCCGGCTGAGCTCGCGCCACGCCGGTGACCATCAACGGCAGTGCAGCGACCGCGATCGCGGCGGCGAACAGTGTCGTTAGGCTCTTCTTCATGAAGTTAATTCTCCTTGGCAAATCTCGCCCTCAAACAGGCAGACCGGCACCTTCACCTAAATGCTGTTGGATGCCGCTGGACGCCATTAGGATTCAAAGGATCAGCCAGCGGATCTAACACCGATCTAACATGTCGTCGCGGAAAGGCGCCGTATGCTACAGTGAGCGAAAATACAATGCCTCGGTTTTCAAGGATCCTGAATGCCTTGTCTTTTGGCGTAGCCCTGCTTGCCCAGAACGTCAGCATTCCCAGCTATCCCAAATATAAAACGGAACTCGAGGGCTTCCAACTCGCATTCAACGGCGGCGCGGCGGATCGCGGGGAATCCATCGCAAGCAGCGGCGTGGCGGCGGCGCGCACGGCGGGGGATCAATCCAGCGAAGCGCACTGGATACGGCTGATCGGCGCCAGCTTTCAAGTGCGAGGGAACCTGCCGAAGGCGCGTGAGCAGTACGAAAAATCGCTGGAACTGCGGCGAGCGCTGCGGCAGCCTTCAGACGTCCTGTTGCTCACCGGCGGGCTTGGGTTTGTCTGCTTCACGACGCGCGATTATGTTGCGTCCCGGCGATATCTCGAAGAGGCCGTCCGTCTGGGCGCAGAACTGAAACAAGCGTCCGATGAAGGCAGGGCCTGGTACACGCTGGGGTTGCTGGAGAAAGCTCAACAGCGGCTGCCGCAGGCGGCCGAAGCGCTGAGCAAGGCGATCCAAAAACATGGAGAAACCGGGGCTGCTGGGCGTGGATCGGTTGGCCTCGCAAAGATGGAGTTGGCGCGGGTGAACGTCGACCGCGCGCAGTACCCGCGTGCGCTCGGCGACGCGCTCGACGCGGTGCGGATGCTGTCTGCGATCCCCCGGCGTGAGAGCGACACCGCGAACGCGCTCGATACGGCCGGCACCGTATTTCACTTCATGGAAGATCCGCGCAAGGCGCTCGACTACTATCGGCAGGCGTTGGAAATGCGGACGAAAGCGAAGTTGACCGACCTGACGGAGAGCTATCGCAACATCGGCGTCGAACTGGTTCAGCTTGGCTCACATGTCGAAGCGATCGGGTATCTGGAGAGAGTGGCGGCCGCGCGCCGTAAGTCAGGCGGCAAAGCGGAATTGGCCGGAGCGTTGACTAATCTCGCGGTCGCCCAGCAGAATGCCGGAGCCGCGGGCGATGCGCGGCGGAACTTCGAGGAAGCGCTCGAACTACTGCCCGCCGACGCGAATGCGCAACGGCAGCGGGCCATCATCCTATATGGCTTGGGCAACCTCGATATCGCCGAGAAGAAAATCGACGACGGGCTCACGCGCCACCGCGAAGCGTTATCGATACGCCGTGAGACGGGCGACGCGCGCGGCGCGGTGCGCAGCCTCAATCGAATTGGGATCGCCTTGGAACAGGCGGCGCGATGGAAGGAGGCGCTCGAAATCCATCGTCAGGCTACCACCGCCTTTGAGACTTTGCTCGCCGGGATCAACGACCCTGTACAAGCCGTCGCTTTCCGCGCGATCTCCGCGATTCTGTATCCGCATCAAGCGCGCGTGCTGGTCGAACTCGGCCAGCCCAAGGAGGCGCTGATGACAGCGGAGCGAGGCCGGGGAACCGGGTTGAACCGGATCGGAGCGGCGGCGGGCGCATTGGACCCGGCGTTAGTAGAGGCCGCGCAAAAAGCGGCGATGGCTCGCAATCGCCTGCGGTTGGCCTTCGAAGGTGGCGGGGATCGACAAGGCGAAGAAGTCGCTTTTCTGGAAGCGGCGCGGGAGTTGTCGCGGCTCAGGGACGGGTCGAGAAGCGCTACCTCCGGTTCGGCCAAGCCGGCGCCCGAGCGCGCTACGTTCGAGCAGATTCTGGCCCACGCGCGTCGAGCCCCGAATACTTTATTTCTGGAGTGGGTGGGCGTGGATGAAAACCTCACGCTGTTGTTTGCGATCTCGGCTCGTTACGGGCTTGAGACATACCGGCTGCCGATGTCGATCAACGCGATGGGCACACTGCTCGACACCTGGTACGCCACGCTCAGACACGGGCAGACCGCGCGAGGCGTGAAGGTGGCCGGCAAAGCAGTGGCCGCGACGAGTGAAAGTGAGCCCGAGATTGCGGGCCGGGTCTTTTCGGCGATCTTCGGCGAGACGGCGGCGGCGCGGCTGGATTCGTTTTCGCGCTTGGCGCTGGTCACCGATGGCGCGCTGCTGCGGACGCCGTTTCCCGCGCTGGTGGATGCCAAGGGCCGGCGCTTGATCGATCGGTTCGGCATCTCAACCGCCATGTCGCTCGCGTCATTGCTGAACCCGGCCGCGGCTCTGAGCGCGAAGAGCCCGCGCGTGTACGCGCTCGGCGACCCGATCGAAGAGGGCGCGATGGCATCGGTGGTCCCGCAAGCGCTCCGCTTTGCGCCGCTGGCCGGAGCGAGAGAAGAGGTGCTGGCGATTGCAGGGTTGCTGCCGGGAAGCACGATGGCTATCGGCCGCGACGTCAAGGAGGCAGACGTGAAGAAGCGGCTGCCCGGCCATGACATCGTACACTTTGCGACGCACGGAATTCTGGATCTGGGCGAGCCGTTGCAGTCGTCGTTACTGTTGGCAGCCGAGCCAGCCGATAGTAGTGAGGATGGATTGTTGGAGGCTTGGGAGATCGCGTCGATGCGGCTCAATACGCGGCTGGCGGTTTTGTCGGCTTGTGAAACCGGACAAGGGCAAGAGACATTGAGCGATGGCATTCTGGGGCTTTCGTGGGCCTTTCAAGCGGCGGGTTGTCCAAACGTTTTGGCCTCCTTATGGAGTGTCGACGATGCGGCCACTCGTGCGATGATGGTTGCGTTCTATGAACAGATACGCGTGGGGGCGCGGATCGACGATGCCATGCGGGCGGCTGTACAGAAAGTCCGGGGCGAAAAGCGATTTCAATCCCCTTACTATTGGGCGGCGTTTCAGATCATCGGTCCCGCAGGGCCGCTGGTGAAGCGCTGAACATGACAAAGATGGAAAACCGAGACGATGAAGGTGGGGGAAATAATGAGTTCTTCAAAAATTCTGATGGCGCTGGCTTTGGCGGGCGCCGCGGCGGTTTCCGCACAGGCGGCCATGATCGCCAACGACGCGATGAACGATTACAACATGGAGACGTCGACGACTTCATTGGACGACGATCTTTTTGGGTTTGGCGTCAATGCGACGATTTGGTATCAGGTGCAATTCACGTTTTCCAACGTGACCTTCCGGAACCCTTCGGTTGGGTCCTTCAATCTGACGGGCTTTAACATCTACGCGGGCGGAACCAACAGCGGAGGCGGCGTGCTGGTAGCGTCCACCGATGCGTGTACGGGTATTGCGACGCCGCTTCCGGCCGTCCAGACGAGTATCGTTTGCGCGACGCCGGCGGGAGTGAATCTTAGCGGGACGCCGTATTTCGTATTTCCCAAGGCTGGCTCGGCCGGCTTGATTGGACGCACGATTTCCGGCAATGAATCCACGATCGAACTGGCGGGCATCCCCGGCGGCTCCGCTTCGGCCGCGGTCCCCGAGCCGTCGACGGCTGCGTTGGCCGGGCTGGGCGTGGTTCTCGCCGGCTGGTTGCGGCGGCGTAACGGCTAATTACCCGATGCCCAGATTCACGGCGCGCGCAGGGTGCTGGCTGCTATTTTCGGCAGCCGCACTGCACTCGCAGACGCGGCGCGCCGTGGTGGTGGGCATCGACACTTATCGCGCTGGAACCGCGGCGCCCGCCGCACTCTCTGCCGCCGCCGCGCCTCAACGCCTGCCCGTACGCGGAACTACTACGCGGACAAAATGGATCAACCTGGATGGCGCGGTGAACGACGCGCGCCAGATGAAGGCGCTGCTGGTCGGCCGCCTCGGATTTGAGGAGCGTAACATTGTCGTCCTCGCGAACGAACAAGCCACAGCGGGCGCGATACTGGCCGCGCTGAAATCGCAACTGGTCGACAAGGCGGCCCGAGGCGACATCAGTCTGTTCTACTTTGCAGGGCATGGCTCGCAGATTGCGAACAAGCTTGGGACCGAAGCCGACGGCCTGGATGAGACGCTGGTGCCGGCAGATGCGCCGGCGGGGGCCGCCGATATTCGCGATAAGGAACTGGCGCGTATCTATCGCGCCGCTGTCGCCAAAGGCGTGGCGCTAACAGTGATTCAGGACACCTGCCACAGCGGTTCGGCTGCGCGGGGAATCTGGAATGCGCGCGGGAAGTCTCGCGAATTGCCGCGCGATGGCCGCTATGTGGAAGATCCCCCAGACCGCGATGCGAACGGAAAGCTACTCAAGGCTCCCGAAGAAGAAGGCGTGCTGGTGTTGTCGGCGTCGCAGGATGACGAACCGGCGTCGGAGGTAACCACCGATTCCGGCGCCCACGGCCTTTTCAGCTTCGCGCTTTTCCACGCGCTTGAGACGTCGCCGCCGAACGAGCGCGTCGACCGGCTCTTTCAGCGAGTGCGCGCGGTGATGCAAAGCGAAGGCGCCTTGCAGGAGCCAGTGATGGCAGGCGCCGGTAGAGACGCCAAGGGCTTGCTTGGGCTGCCAGCCGATTCGGTCAACACCGTGACGGCCGCGGTTACGAAAATTGAAGGGCCGAACGTGCATCTGCAGGCGGGCACGGCGTCGGGCCTCTATCCGGGCTGCGAACTCAAGCGAAGCGGCGGCGGCGCCAATGCACCGGCGCTGCGGATTCGCGTGGCGCAAGTGACGGGTTTGAATTCATCGGTTGCGACGATGCTGGCGGGCGAATCTGCGGCGGTACACGACGGCGACCTGTTTCAGCTCGATCGTTGGGTCGCACCGGAGTTCGCGAATTTGCGCGTCTACATCCCGAAGCCGATCGCTTTGGCGGCGCTTGAAGCTGTCGCGAAAAAAGCGAGAGCGGCGGCGGGCGCGGCGGGCGTCAAATGGGTGGAGGATCCAACCCTGGAGACTCCGGGAGCGGTGATGAGTTGGCAGGGCGCGTCCTGGCTACTTGAAAAGAATCCCGCCAGTGAAGCGCCGATTGATCTGGGACCCGATCCGGCGGCGGCTCGGTTGGGGCAGGCATTCAAAGCAGTGAAGGCCACGAGTATCTTTTTTCTGGCGCCGATTCCCGGCGAGCTGCAATTACGGATCGGCGCGGGCACGGCCAGAGAGTCCCTTGTTCTTGAGGATAGCCCCGCGGGAGCGCACTACGTGCTGTATGGACGCGCGACGGCGAAGGGGCTTGAATGGGCGTGGGCTGCCCCGAATCCGACCGGGAAGGACGCCGCCAAGAGCAACCCGCCTATGGCCATGCCTCTGCGTACCGATTGGTTTCCGATGGGCCCGGAGTTGGCCGCGAAGCTTACTGAAAGCGCGGCAGCCCTGGCGCGCGTGCGCGGCTGGTTGCAGTTGCCGTCGCCTCCGGCGGACGTCCAGTTTCCGTACCGCCTTGCGCTGAAGAACGCAGCGGGCAAGAGCATAACGCCGGGCGATATCGTGGAAGGGGAGCGGTTCAAGCTGTGGCTGGAGGCGCCGTCGGCTCCTGCGGGCGAAGTTGCAAAGCGGTGGGTGTACGTTTTTGCGATCGATCGCGAGGGCCGGGGGACGCTCGTGTTCCCGGCGAAAGGACAGGGCAATGTGTCCAACCGCATGCCCGTCACAGCGCCGGGTTCAAGCGCCGCGCCGGTTGGTTTCCCGCTGACCTCGGATGCATTTGACGTGGAAGTGGCTCCGCCGTTCGGCGTCGATACCTTCTTCCTGCTGGTCAGCGCCGACGCTCTTCCGAATCCTGAAGTATTGGACTTTGCGGGAGTACGCGAAGGGCAGCGCGGCGTGCTCGACAACAGCCCCTTGGCGAGGTTGCTGGCTAAAACAGGAAACGGGACGCGCGGCCAACAGACTGCGGTCCCGCTGAATTGGTTTCTGGAACGGCAGGCGTTCCGGAGCGTCGCGAAAGCTAAGTAACGCGGAGCTTACGGCGGCGCATGAGCAGGCCGCCGAGGCCGGCTGCAAATAATCCAAAGGTGGCCGGTTCAGGAACGAAAACTTCATCCGTGCCGCGCGATCTCTTTCGCATTATCGATGGGGGCCTCAGCGGCGGCGAAGGCCAGCCGAATCGCGAGCGCTTTCTGATATTGAGGCCGCGCGCGAACATAGTCGAACCTGCGCTCAAACGTTTCGCCGATGGCGCGTTCGAATTCGGCTTCCCATCGCCGGTCTGAAGCGGCGCGAGCTTTGTCGGCGGCGGCGCCGAAGAACTGTTCGGCGGCGGGCAGGTCTTTCGCAGCGATGAGATCATTGCCCTGCTTGCTGAGTTGTTCAAGCGTCTGGGGCCAGCTCAACGCTACGAACATAAGGAAGAGAAACGGAAAGGCTCGCATCGGATGAGCTACTTCTCCTTTAAGGAATACGCCCCATTCCAATCGGCCGGCGGAGAAGCGATCAACTCGCGGCAACGCTCCGCCATCGTGTGACTGGGCCGGTCGCCTTGTTCGCGGTCGAGTTTCTCGAAATCGCCCAGTGCTTCCGAAAAGTGCCCCGCCTCATAGGCACGCCACGCGGCTGCGTACTGCGTCGCGATCGCTTCCCACTCGCCATCCGGTTCCGGGGGAACCTCGATCAGTTCGACACTGTGCTCCCGGCCTTTCACGCGGACGCGGTCGAGGAAACGATGCGCCGGAGCCGGATGCAGCGTGTCGAGCACTTCGCGTGTCACGATCCAGCGCACGCCGTAGAGTTTAGTCAAGGACTCCACGCGGGCTGCTGTGTTGACAATGTCGCCGAGGATTCCATAGTCAAAACGAAAACGCGAACCCTTGTTCCCAACCAATGCTCTGCCGCGATGAATCCCCAGCCCAAATCCAAAGAGAGCGGCTAGCTCAGGCGATAGCGAACGCTTCAGTTCGTCCAGGCCATCGATGATCATGCGCCCGGCCTGCATGGCTCGATCGGATGCATCCGCTTGCTCTTGTGGCGCTCCCCAATAGGCTAGGAACTGATCGCCGAGAAAATGCTCCATCGAACCGTTCATTGCCATCACGGCGCGTGTTTCAACTTCAAAAACGCGATTCATCACGTCGAAGATAACGGGCGTGCCAAAGCGTTCGGTGATCGTAGTGAAATTGCGAAGGTCGGTAAGCAACACCGTTAGCTCCGCTTCGCGCGGCTCCATGGCGCCTGGGTTCTTCAGCACTTCCTCAAGCACGCCAGGCGAAAAGTACATGGCCATGGTGGTTCGCATGCGGAGCTTTTCGAGTGAGGCGAGCCCGGAGCGGCGGCCGGCTTCCGCTAGAAAACCAAATGTGATCAAAGCCGCCGGAGTAACAGCCGGCCAGACCACGCGCCAGTGAATCAATGCCGCCGCTCCGAGGACAAGCGGCGTCGCAGCCAGCGCCAGCCACAACAGGCTCAGAGTCCAATAGTTTTTCGCGTAGCGTCCGGCGATGGTCAGAGCGGCGAGCAGAAGCGAAAGCCCGGCCAGGCGCCACGGCAGCGTAGCGGTCGAGAGCAGCCGGCTTTGCAGAAGATCGGTGAGCGCCGCCGCATGGACCTGCACCTTCGGTTCATTGCCACCGAACGGAGTGGGGCCCGTATCGCCGGAGCCAGGAGCTACCGAACCGACCACCACCAAACTTCCCGGTCCCGGCAGATCTTCCGGAATCGCCGCGCCGCTTTGTTTCCACTTGGCGAACTTCCGCCGCAGATCGCTCAGGCTCGCGTACTTGAAGCCCTCATGCCAGGGCTCGGCGAAGGATGATCGATAATTGACGGTCGCAACCGACATCGGCACAGTCCGGTCGATCAAAGTCTTCCGATCGGGCCCCAGCTCAGGCCAGCTGGCGACCCCCGGTTGGCGGCAGTGAAGATCGGCCAATGCGCCGTTGGCGGCCAAATACAGGGCCAGCGCCAACGACGGACGGCACACGCCAGCGGCCGCATGCGGCAACCGGCGCGCATAGTCATAGCCCCGAATCACTTCGTCTGGATCCGCCCGGATGTTGACCAATCCGCCCGGCAGTTGCGGAGCCGCGAACGAAAACGAGCGCAGAACTTCCTTGTCGCCCGTATCGGCTTCCGCAAAGACGACAGCCCGGCTCCGGCGCGCCGCCTCCAAAATCGGAGCCCCTTCGGCGGGCCCGCCGCGCGCCAGAATCAAATCGAACCCGATCGCCGCGGCGCCGAGTTCGGTCGTCATGTCGATAATCTCCGCGTAAGTTCGATACTCGGCGGCGATGCTCGAAACACCTTCGATATCGGCCTTCTCAAGACCGACCAAAAAGACGCGTGCGTCGGGATGGGGCGACACGTCAAGGGCCAGCCGCGCGCGCAGTGTGGCGTCGGTCCATTCGCGGTCGAATCGGTCAAGCGGACTGCGGGCAACCAGCAGCCACAACAAAGCGCAGGCGGTCAATGCCAGCGAAATGGGCCAGGGGCCGCGCAACCAGAAAGGGACCGCGTCGAGAGACTGGCTGGACTGCATGAGGCCGGAATTCTATGGGAACCGTTGGCGGACCAGGTACGAGCCCGACGGAGGCACCGAGATCTTCTGTGCGTCTTTGCACCAGTCGCAGACGTCGCCGCGCAGCAATCCCCCGAGCGGCGCCGGTTCGGTTTTCACGCTGTATTCGCCACTCGCGGCATTGCGCTGGGTCATGGTGTCCATGAGCCGTCGCAATTCAGCGACCTGCCGGGTGCGTACTGCCGGCGCCGCGGGCTCGCGCATCGCTTGCAGCAGCTGCGTCAGCCCAGGTAAAGCGGCAGATTGATTGTCGATGACCAGAACGTCCAACTCCCGAATCGCTTCGGGATCTTCCCATTTCCATCCGCCGCCAGAGGGAATCAATTGTTGACTGTTGGCTTCCAGCGGGAGAAAGACCGGTTGATCCGGATAGGCAATATGACCCGCGCCATCGAAAGCGACGACCATGGCGTGGCAAGGGCCGGTGGCGGCGATTCGCACCTGCAGCCGATGTCCGGCTTTGGGCAGCGATGTCTTGGCTAGTTCACTGGCTTTGAGGCGGCCCATCGAACCGGGCTGCAACACAGCCAGCGCGACGTGTACTTGCGGAGGAGGGTCTGCGGCAAAAGCGGTAGTCAACGCTCCGATGGCGATCAACCACACTGCGCACTTATTCATTTGGGCTCGGCCCAATGTAACACACGGCTTCGATCGAATTATTCGCCTGTGATGTTCACGGTAACGCTCGCCTCACCGGCTTGAATCCGAAATGTATTGATGCCTCGTACCGGCCCCAGCACCAAGGTGACGTCGAAAACACCGGGGTAGAACGAGTCCGCCGAACTGATCAGCCCGACTGAACCATCGCCGGCGACCACGGTCACTTCGGGCCTCGCGCCCGCCACGTTCACGCCGGAGGAATCGAGGACGCGAAACGAGATTGCCTGGCGTAAGCGGCTGCCCGCGCGGCCTGTCGTCTCGGCGGCCAAGACAGTGATCGACGCCGGATTCGGCGAAGCGACCGAATACCAGTACGGTACGCGCGAGATTTTACCACTGGCGGCGCTACGAACCACGAGGAAGCCCTCGTGTGTACCGGCCGCGAGTCCGTCGCCGTTCCACGTCACCGCCGTCTCGACAGTGGCCCCCGCTGCAATCGTGACCGCTCCGGCGATAGGGCCGGCGCTGCCGAGCCGGGGACTAGCCTCAAGGAAGAAGGTGTCTTCGGCGGTGCTGAAATTCGTCAATTGCAAGGTGCGCCGAGCTCGTGGATTGGCGCCGCCGGAGCCGAAACCAAGCGAAGCGGGAACGGCGGCCACGGCGGCATTCAGTGACGCCAAGGCATCCAGCGACCCCGACCCGGTCTCCTGAAGGCCCGCCAAGCCGCCCCTTCTGGTATAAGCGTCGACAGTGTTGTTGATAATGAGCGAGCGATACTGGTCGACCGTCAGACCGGGCCGCGCGCTCTTGAGCAGCGCCACAACCCCAGCCACGATCGGCGCCGAGAAACTGGTGCCATCGACCAGCACGAATCCATCGGCGCTGTACATATCCCCGAGGCGGTCAAGCGTCTGCGTAGCCGCGTAGACATCGGCGCCGGTAGCCACCAGATCGGGCTTGATACTATCGTCGACATTCGGACCTGCGGCCGAAAAACTGCTGCGTCGATTAGCCGGCGCGGGGACCGGGCCAGGGGTAAAGGTGAGCGTGGCGACTCTTCCACCGGACGCGAGGAAATCCTTGACGGCCAGACCATCGGAGTGGCTGATCATCGTCGCAGGCAGAGTGGCTGCGCCAACTCCCATTGTGAAAGCGTCCGGACTCACCGCCGTGGAAAAAACCAGCGCCGCCAAGGCTCCGGCCCGTTGGGCATTGTCCAGTTTGATTTCGAAAGTGCAACTGCCGCGAGCGATGAACGCAATCGCACCTTTGAGCGATCCCGCCGCCAAGGGGTCACACGCCAAGCTGTCGCCGGCCAGCGAGGCCACGTCCACCAGCGGAGCGGTTATTGGTGCTCCGGGAGCGGGGCCGCCGCCTGGCAAAGCCACGAAACTTCCGAGCCCTGACAAGCCCACATTCGAGGCAAAAGTCCGATCGTTATTCACGGCGCCAACGGTGATCGCCGAAGGAGCGGTGCCCGGCGAACCGAGGGAATTAAGGCCAGGTCCATTATTGCCTGCTGCGACCACCACGACCACGCCCGCTCGGGTTGCATTCTCGATCGCTTCCACTTCCAGGTCGTCGCTCAGACGCGGCGCGAAGTCCCCTCCGAGGCTGAGATTGATTACGTCCATCCCGTCGGCCACGGCATCTTCGATCGCGCGAATGATGGCCGCTTCGGTTGCGCCATCGTTTACCCCGGGCGATCCAAACACTTTGTAGCTTCCGATCCAAGCTTTGCCCGCGACGCCGGTAACTGTAGCCAATGGACCGGCCGAGCGAGCGCCTGCGACGATCGAAGCCAGCGCCGTGCCATGGCCGACGCGATCCCGGGCCGAGTTATCCGGGTCACGCCGCGATAACATCGAAACGTAACTGCGCGCCACGATAATCTTGCCGCTGGTGTAGGCGAGATCGGACTCTACATTCGCCCGCGGAAATCCGTCGGGGGCCTTCATAGAGGTGTCCTGAAAAGCGGGATGTGCAACCTCGACACCGGTATCGATGATGCCGACTTTGATACCCGCGCCCGCCCGGCCGCCGCCGATTTGTGCCCAGGCATCGGCAATCTTGTGGGTCAAAACCGCTCGATCCATAACGCGGTGAAACTCACGCATGGGAGTGACCCGCTTAACGCCGGGCAGCACCGCCAGACGGGCTTGCGCATCGGCGGCCGTTAATTCGACAAAGATCAGGTTGCCGACCGTATCCACGGAACCCAAAACGCGTGCTCCGCGCTGCTCAAGGCGCGTACGCAATTGGCGCTGCTCGCCGTGGATGCGTGTCCGGTGTGCGACAGCGCCGGCCTCACCCAGCCGCCTGCGAGCCGCCCGGGCGGAGAGGGCGCGAGGCAGCATCTGCGCTGAAACCGATGGCGTCGCCATTTCCACCACGTAGTGGCCCGGAATGGTCGCCGCCGAAAGCTGGAAAATCACCAGCAAGAGTGCATATGCGGAAATCCGAAGAGCCATATATCTCATTGTGACGCAACACCTTGGATTAGGGTTGTCAAATACTGTAAACCCTATAAACCGAAACCGCCGGGAAGGTTTCGCCCCCCGGCGGCTGGTTTTGCCAAGACACTGAATCCATTAGGACCGCTCGGTCCGCAGGTTGTTGTTGACCTTGAACACTCCGAAGACGCCGTTGGCCCGGATATTCGCCACGTCGCGGTCGCCCTTGTTGAGCACCACGCCTTCAAGCGTCACTTCACCGTTCCTGACGATGATCCGGATCGAGGGCTGCGTGCCCAGGCCGTAACGCGACAACGACATAGAGCCGTAGATCGCCCGCGCCACCCGCAGACGAATCCCGTCGTCAAACGGCGACAAAGGGAGAACTTCAATATCGTTCACCACCCCAGAGACACCCTCCAGTCGTTTGACCACGTTGCCGGCGCTCGACTGTAGAGTCGGCCGGGTTACCTGTCCCATCAGTGTGACCTTGCCGCCTTCGACTCGAAAGGTCAAATTGTCGAACACGCCGAAAAACGGCAGTGTCACCAACTCCTTGCGGACACGCTCGGCCAAGGCCGAATCGTTCCGATTCATATCTTCGACAGCCGCCGGGGCTGCCGACAACAGGGCTCCTGAGGCGCCCACTGCCATCGTCGCCGCCATAGCCGCATTCACGATCGTTTTTGAGAAACCGTATTTCATGTTTCATCCTCCTTCGCTTAGTGATACGCGGCTATGTATTCAGCAGTTTCGGCCTGGCTCCGTATTTACAGCACATTTACAAATCCTTCAAAAACAGCTTCGCCGGCGGGCCGCTGTCCCCAAGTAGGAGTTAGCGACCAGCCGGCGTGATTCTATCGCGAGAGTCGGTATTAACTATCGAGGCGAAGCTAGGAGGCGGACTGCAACTCAGATTCCTCCAGAGCCCCGTCGGCACTCCCCGAATTTGTGAAGTCCACCGCCTGTTTCCCATTCGGACGGCCCAGGGATGACATTGCATTTCCCAAGCTACCCCGGAGTCCGTCGAGTGTGCCGCTGAGCACCGTCATTTGATCGAAGAGCCCCTGGTTGTGGGCGCGAGCCTGGTCTAATTCCTCGTTGACCTTATGCTGCCGCCAAGCGGCCGAAGCAGTGCCCAGGAGGCCTACCAAGCTGTTCGGGGTTGCTACGACTACGCCGCGCTGGGCAGCGTACTCCAGCAGGTCCGGATCTTGTTCAAGGGCCGCGCCAAGCAGGACATCGCCGGGCAGGAATGCGACAAGCAGTTGCTTACCCACCGCCGACAGCCCGGACAAGTGGGCACGCACGGCAGCGGCGAGTTCGCCCATTTTGACGGCAGACTCATCTAACGTTGGCGCATTGACCGCGGCATGATAGAGGCCCACTTCCGGCAGCGAGTGGATGACAATGCTCTTGGAGCCGGGCAGGCGAATCGAGGCCTTATCCGCCCAGCTATCACCCTCGGCTTCGACGAATTCGGAGTGAGGAGTCAAGCCCGACATCTCCACGACCCGTCGAACCCGGACCGGCGAAAATGGAGCCCGGCGGAAGCGGTTCTGAGCAGCCGCTTCCAGCTCAGCCTTAGCCTGTTGGCGGAAGGCTTCCGCTTCAAGCCGCGAATGTTCGGACGCTTCCCTGGCCGCTACGAGTTCGGCCTCCAACCGGGCCGCGTTTTCCCGGGCCTCCGCCAGCACTTCTGGAGCGATGGCAGCCGCTACGAGCGCCTGTTTTTCCAACTCTAAGCCTTCCAGCCGCCCCCGCGTCGATTCAATCAGCTCCGCCGCGGTTACCAGGGCCGCTTCCCGCTCTGCCAGGACCTCGCGGGGAACGCTCGATTCCAGCTTGGCGGCTAGAGCGGCATTTTCCGAGCCCAACGCAGCGATCCGCTCATGCGCTTCTCGGGCCTCGGCCTGGGCCACTTTCAGTTGGGCCTCCCGATTGGCCAGTAGTTCCAAAGCAACCCGGTCGGCCGCCGAAGCCGCGCGGCTGCTGGCTTTTTCCGCTTCGAGGGCCTCGATACGCTCTCGTAAAGTTTGCGTTTCTCCCAACGTTGCCGACAAGAGCGCCTCGCGTTCGGCAAAAAGTTCGGGCCGGATCGCGCTCGTCGCCGCTTCTTCAAGCAAGGCGGAATGCTGACGCAAAGCATGTACGTTAGCCAACGCTTCAGCCAACTGCGCCTCGCGTTCGGTCAGAACAGCAGGCGCGATGGCCGTAGAAACTACTTGCTCCAACTCGGCGATTCGCTCTCGCGATGCCTGAGCGCGTTCGAGAATCGCCGTCAACTGTGCCTCGCGCTCGGCCAAATGTTCGGGCCGTACTGCATTGGCAACCGAGTGTTCCAGTTCGCCCACCCGTTCCTTCAAAGCTTGTGCCTGAGCTGCCAGCAAGGACAATTGCGATTCACGCTCGGCCAGCACCTCTGGCTGAACCGCCTGGGCGACGGACTGCTCCAATTCCGCGATCCTTTCGCGCGACGCTTGCCCATCCGTTAGCGCTGTCCTCAACTGAGCCTCGCGCTCAGCGAGCAATTCCGGCTGAACTGCCTGCTCGGCCGCTTGTTCCAGCCAGGTAATCCGCTCACGGGATTCATGAGCCTCAGCCAACAACGCCGTCAGTTGAACCTCCCGCTCAACCGGCAACTCCGGTTTCACGGCATTCGCGGCAGCTTGTTCCAACTCGGCAATCCGCTCACGCAGAGCCTGTGCCTCAACCGCCGAGGCTGTCGTTTGCAGTTCGCCCTCAACCAGTAGCTCCGGCTTCGCCGTATTCGCCGTCATCTGTTCCAGTTCGACGATCCGTGTACGCGACGTCTGCGCATCAACCAAAACCGCCGCCAATTGAGCTTCCCGCTCAGCCAGAACTTCCGGCGAAATCGCGGCCGCGACGGCCTGCTCCAATTCCGCAATCCGTTCCTGTGAAGCCCGCGCCTCAACCAACACGGCCATTAATTGGGCCTCGCGTTCAGCCAGCAGCTCCGGCTTCGCCCCGTTTTCACGCGCTTGCTCCAGTTCCGCGATTCGTTCGCGCGCCGCTTGCGCCTCGGCCAACACCGCCGTCAATTGAGCTTCACGCTCATCCCCCAGCCCCGCCTGGACGGTGCTCGGAGCCAACTGCGCCCATTGGGATTTCTGCGCTTCCAGCGATTCAACCTGAGCGCGCAATTCGAACGCTTCGGCCAACACTGCGCCAAGCTGTTGCTCACGCTCGGCAAGCAACTCTGCGCCGTGCGCCGCGACCGGATCGGCGGTCTGAGGCTTGGCCGCGATTTCGGCCTCCAGTTCTTCGATTTTCTTCCGCATCTGCAGAGCTTCGGCCAAAACCGAGGCCAGTTGCAGTTCGCGCTCACTCAGCAACGCGGCCGCTTGGGTCTCGGACTCTCGGGGGGCAACCGCAGCGGCTGAGCGTAGGATTTCGTTCTCCTGCCGTGCCCGCTCGACTTCCAGTTCGGCGGCCCGCACCTTGGCGTCTTGCTCTTGCAGCTTTTCGTTGAGCGTGCCCCTCAGAGTCTCGACCAGCCGCTGCTGAGACTCATTCACCAGTGCTAGCTTTTCATCCGCTTGCTGGCGAAGGTCAGCCACTCGAGACTCGTACTCCTGATGCACAGCGCGGAGGTTCGCGTTCTCGTCCCGCATCGTGGCGATTAACTCGCGATCCTGCTTGAGCCCCTGCTGCAACTCCTGAATGCGCCCGTCCTTAGCGAGGACCCGCTCTTCGAGAGAAGCGCGATCCTTTTCGGCGTCAAGACGCCCGCGGGAATAGATATTCGCCCGGTCCGACCTTAAACTGATCCACGCGATGAGGAAGCCGAAAACAAGTCCAGCACCAACCGCCATCGCGAACCAAGATTGCTCCACAGTATGCCTCCACTGGCACCCGTTCTAGGGGTGTGCTCAAGTCATCGGCCGAGGACTAGGAAAAGATTAGGGCTAAGTACCAGACAAGCTCTAAGTGAATGAGGCGTATGGGAAATTTCTTCAATACGTATATAATCGGTGCTGCCATGTTTGGTCGGTCCTCATTCAGTGATATACCTTACGAAATTTCCGTTCGCCCCCTACCCCTTTCTGTATTCCCGGAGCATCGCTCCGAGCCTAGCCATAGTCTGCAACTACCTGTATTAATTGGATTTTCACAGTGGCTGAATGTGCCCGCGGCGAAACTTTCAGATCACCCAAGCCCGGCTAGAGAAAATAGTCGTCCTGGGTTCTTACCCAGCCCGGACGCCGATTCATCGTAGGTGTGGGGAGGACCCGCGTCTGAACGATGGTCCCGACGCCATTTTTTGCCAAAACTTTAGAAGGAGGCACCCCAAAAATGCCGACAATCAGAAACACTGACTCTACGCGACGCCAATTCCTGCTCGGCGGAGCATCTGCGGCCTTTTTATCCGGTTATCATGCGCGCGCCGAAACGGCCAAGGGAAAAACGAAGATTCGCGACATCAAGACAATGGTCGTGCAAGGGCCCGATCGCAACTATGTCTTTGTCAAGATTGTCAGCGACTCCGGGCTCTATGGGATCGGAGAAGCTTACGGATCACCGGGCATCGGGGTGAAGGAACAAATACATGCGCTGAAGGCCGATCTGATTGGCAAGGATCCGCTGGAAATCGACGTCCTGTACACCAGTCTTCCCCGGCGCACCGACGGCTCGGCTCACATGCTGATGCGTGCGGCCTGTGGCATTGAAATGGCGCTGTGGGACTTGGCCGGCAAGACGCTTGGCGCGCCGATGACCTCCCTGCTAGGCGGCAAATTCCGCGACAAGGTGCGCGTGTACGATCACCGTGCGCCGAAGAACATGCTCGACAAAGCCAGTTGCCGGGAATGGGCGGCCCTGTGCAAAGCCGACCCGTCCGGCTTCACTTGCCATAAGTTCAGCTTGCAGCACACGACTCCAGATAAGGACCCGGGCCGCGACCTGGCCAATCGCGTCTTGAGCACGCGCGAACTAATCAACGTGCGGCAAGGTTTCGAAAACTGCCGCGAAGCGATTGGCTGGGATCACGACATCATGGTGCATTGCCATTGGGAATACGACGTGCGCACGGCCATGCAACTCGCCGAAGCGGTGGCGCCGATCAAGCCGTTTTGGTTTGAAGACCCACTCCAGCCGGAATGGTCTGCGGCGTGGAACCGCCTGTGTGACGCCGCCACCGTACCGATTTGCACGGGAGAAAATCTGTTCCGGCGTCACGGCTTCAAGGACTTCATCGTCAACCAGGGCTGCGATATTCTGCACCCGGACCTGCGCAACTCCGGCGGGTTCCTTGAGACCAAGCGTATCGCCGACATGGCCGAGGTGTTCAATCTGCCGATGGCGACGCACAACACCGGCAGCCAGCTCAATACGTGGGGCACAGTGCATTGGGCCGGGTCGATCCGCGATTTCCTTTGCTGCGAGACCGTCACCGGCAAGGGCGATTGGATGGATCAGGTGTTGGCGCTCGACCGGCCGTATATCAAGGGCGGGATGATTGAGCTTTCCAGCAAACCGGGGCTCGGAGTGGATCTGAATCCCGATGTGTGTAAGGCGCACTTGGCGACTGGCGAGAACTGGTGGGGATAGGGATTAATCGTGCTGGATCGCGAATGAATAAATGGGCGTATCCGGCTTGCTCGGCCAGACACGCCCAAGTTTCGGTCGTCGTTTCAGTTACGGTGTGATTTGCAAGATCTGCACTCCTCCAGGATTCGTCGTCGTGTAACCAGGGGCAGAAACTGAGATAGTCGTATTACCCGGCGCTACCGGCCGGAAGAACGGGAACGCCCGGGAAGCGCCCGCCGCGACGGTAGCTGTCCGGCTGGCCCCCGGCGTCCCGTCTATTACGATCACGCCCGCAGCCGCATTGCTGCTTTGCATTGTAATTGTTACAGCGGGGCCGCCCAGCCGAAGGGGTTGCTCCACGACGCCGGTGCCGGAGGGGTCCGCCACTCCTGTCATCACGAGCAGGGAGACGTCCGGCGACGTCACCGGAAGTGTACCGGTGCCCGAGAACCCGATGAAAGCCAACGCCGGCGCAACCAGATTGACCGGGAAGCTCACGGTGGAGAATCCAGGTGCGCTCATCTGAATGTTCGCCGATCCTTGAGCAGCGCCGTTGACGCCGTGGAGGGCGAGGGACACGAAAGTCTGCCCGTCCGGCACGACGACATTGAAGCTGGTTGCTCCAGCCGTTAACCCGTCATTGAGGGAGACCAACACACGGCTGGGGTCGAGGCTCGTTACTGTCATCGTGACCCCGCCGTGAGCGGCTCCGCTCAAGGTCGCTCCGCAACAACCGGTATTCATCAGTCCAGCTCCAACCAGCACATTCTGCCCGAAGGGCGTAATGCTGGCCGGATTCACCGTCACCACCTGCGACCCGTAGTAGTCCGCCGGAATGAACCCGGGCGCAGTCACCGCCACGGTCGTGGTTCCCACGGCCAAGGCATCGAGTTGCACGCCCCCCGATGCGACGCCGAAGTTGGACCTGCTCGCGCCAGCAGATATCGACACGGTCACCGTGCCCCCCCCTGCCGGGACGGCAGCCGTGAAAAGACGGCCGACTCCCGGGGCCGAAGAAGTAACCGAAACGGTCACGCCGGGTCCTCCCACCCGGGCCGGCATCTCCGGGGAAATGAAGCCCGATTGTCCCAGTCCGACACGAACCTGGAAATCCTGGTTCGCGCTGACTGTCGACAGCGTCGTCTGGAGTTCGACCAACTCGACTAGCGGCTGTACCACCGTTACCGTTCCCGTGCCGTTGGCGAATCCGGCCGCCGTCAGCGTCAGCGTTGCCGACCCGGTCACGTTCTCGAGGGCATGTACTACGTAGAAGACTTGAGTCTGCCCGTTCGCGATCGGAATATCGACGAACGTGGCCCCAACCGTGGAAGTATCGACCGAGACCCGGACCAAAGCGGCATTCGAGGACTGAACCCTCACGGTAACGCCGCCGTGTGCGCCGCCGCCGAGGCTCGCAAATCCGCTTGTCATCAGGCCCGACCCAACCGATGTCGGGAAGGTCGCGATCGCCGGGGCGGTAACCGTGACATCCTGAGTAGTCGTGCCGGGGATGCTGGCAAAACCGGCCCCTGTGGCCGACACCGTCGTGGCGCCGGCGGCCAGCGGGTCAAACTCGACTACCTTGTTCACTTCACCGGCCGCGAACGTGATATTCAGCGATTGACCGATGTCCGGGCCGTTGACCAGGCGTGCGACCACGGCGTTGCTGTTGGCCACCGATACGGTCAAAGACGAGCCCGAGCGCACTGATTGGAATCCCTGCAAACCCGTTCCGCTCGTGTTGGTTGCACCCAACAGGATTTGGAATGCTGAGTTCACAGACAGCGACGAGAACGTAGTGGGTATGTTGATCTGCGCCGCTGGTGGAACGATGGCAATCGCTTGGTTGCCGTTCCCGAACCCGCTGGCCGATGCCGTCACCAGGGGAGTACCCGCGGCTACGCCATGCGCGCAAAATTGGAAGCTATATCCTCCATTGGGAACCGTAATGGTAGCCGTTGCCGTGCCCGGAGTGCCGGGATCGCAGGTTCCCGCTGAGAGCAGGAGTTGACCGGAGTTGCCGCTCTGCAATTGCAAGGTGACGGCGCCGTTCACCGCCCCGCCCATATTGCCGAATCCCTCGGTCATCAGACCGGCGCCCACACGCAAACCGGCGTTAACGGCGATCGACGACCCGGTCACCGTCACCAGCGCCGAAGACTGGGCGTTGGTTGTGAATCCTGGCGCCGTCGTTGAGACCGTCGTGTCCCCCGGCGAGATCGGATCGAAGAACAGATCCGTTGTGCGCGACGCATTCGCCGCAATGACCGAAGTCCGGCTCTGTCCGGGTCCGGAACCATTCACCAGTTGCGCCACGGCCGCATTGCTGTTAGCAACCGTCACGGTCAAGCCGGCAGAACCAGCGCGGAGAGGCTGCTCGCCCGCGATCGTGGTGGTTCGTACCTGGAAGGATACATTCGCTCCTTGCGCGGTATGGGGAGACGACAGCAGAATCTCCACAACCGGTTGGACCACCGTGATCGTGCTCGTCGCCGCGGCAAAGCCCGGCGCGCTGACGTTCAACGTCACCGGGCCCGTCTGATTCTCCACGCCATGCACATAAATCTGCACTTGCTGCGAGCCATTCGGAACAAACTGATCCACGCTCGCCGTCCCCGCCGTGTTCTGGTTCAACGAAACCAGTACCTTCGCGGGATTCGCAGACTCGATGTGCATCGTCACACCGCCGTGAGTCGTGCCGCTCAGGGTCGCATTGAAGCCCAAGGTGGAAAGGCCCGCGCCCACCGTCGCATCATTAGCCGCGATCGTTCCGCCCGTCACCGACACGGCCAAACCAGGCGATGCAGGAATCGAGAGGAAGCCGCCTATCGCCGCGACCACGTTCGTATCGCCCGGCGTCAGCGGATCGAAGGATACGCCATTGGTGGGCTGCGATTGCCCGGCGCCAATCGTAACCGTACGCGATTGCGCCGATCCCGCCGTCGTAGTCAACTGCGCCACGGCCGCGGCTGAGTTAGTAACTGTCGCTGTCAGCGTACTGCTCGCGCGGACCGCTTGCACCTGAGCCAGCGCCGTATTACCCGCGTTCGGAACGCCCACTTGCACAGTAAATGGTTGGTCCGCCGCCGACACTGAAATCGACGAGGCGAGTCCGGTTAGTAACACCGCCGGAGTCACAATGTTCACCGTGCCCACGCCGTTGGCAAAACCCGGGGCCGAGGCCGTGATGGTCACCGTGCCCGTGCCGCCCCCCGCATGTAGGACGAACGTGCCGTCAGTGGAGCCGTCGGGAATCACGATGGTCTGCGACACCGCGCCCAAGGTAGCCGAGCTGTTCGACACCGTGATGGAATTCACGTTGCTTGACGTGAGTGTCACGGTCTTGCCGCCGTGATTGGAGATCGGCAGCCGCACGATGTAGGGTCCGCCTTGCAGGAGTTCCCCGATCGACACCGGCAGGCTTGGCAGCGCGATCGGTTGATTCGGATTTACGTTCACACTAAGAGCGTCGGAGGTCAATAGCGCGCCACCGGCCACGGTCAACAGAGTGGTGCAAGGCAGCGTCGCACCGCCGCCGTGATTCAGCGTGAGGTTGACGTTGTTCTGGCCCGCTGGAATCGACGCGCTGGCGATGTTAGCCACACACGTGGGATCTGCCGCCGTAAGAGCGAACGCCGCGCCGCCCGTGGGGGCGTTAACGGGTGTGCCGCTTACTTCCAATCGCACGTTCAGCGTGCCAGGGAAGCCCGGCGTGAACGTGAGCGAAGTATTGGTGATGTTCAGCGCCGCCGTCACCGTAGCGGTGGAAGTGGCGTTGGTGTAGCCAGCCGCGCTCGCCGTGATCGTGGACGTTCCCAGTGCAACGCCGTTCAGCGTGGCGCTGCCCGTGCTGGCGCCCGACGCAATGTTGACCGTGGCCGAAACGACGGTTACTTTGCTTGTATCCGAACTCGTTACGGTCACCACCACACCTAACGCGCCCGCCGGAGCGGGCAACGTTACAGTGATACCCGCCGTTTGCGTGAAGGGCACGGAAACGGTGACGGGCAGCGATAGCGCAGGCAGGGCCGAAGCGGTGATAATGACGTCATCCGCCGGGCTACTCGCCGTGCCGTCATTCACAACCAGCCGCGCGGTGTAGGCTCCGGTCAGGTCTGGCGTGAAGCTGGGCGTGGCGGTGGTTGCGCCAGTCAGCGCGGCATTGCTACCGGCTGGCCGCGTGACCAGGGTCCATAAGTAAGTGACGGTTGTGCCGTCGGGGTCCGACGAAGCAGCCCCGGTTAGATTCACCAACGCGCCCGCCGTCACGGTTTGATCCGGCCCTGCATTGGCCACCGGAGGCCGATTGATGGTGGTAATCGTAACTGTTGCAGCAGGGCTCGACAGTGAGCCGTCACTGACGATCAATTGCGCCGTGTAAGTGCCGGCGAGATCCGCGACAAAGGTAGGATTCACGATCGCCGCGTTGTTGAGCGCCGCGGTGCTGCCCACGGGTCGCGCCGTGAGAGTCCAGGCGTAGGTGAGCGGGTTGCCGTCTGGATCCGATGACGCCGCTCCGGTCAATTGCACCGTCGACGCGACGTTGACCGACTGCCCTGGCCCGGCATTGGCGACCGGCGCCCGATTGATGGTGGTGATAGTCACCGAGGCGGCCGCGCTTGCAAGCGAGCCGTCGCTGACGGTCAATTGCGCCGTGTAAGTGCCGCTAAGATCCGCGACAAACGTGGGGTTCACGATCGCGGTGTTACCCAGCGCAGCGGCGCTGCCGGCCGGCCGGGTAGTAAGCGTCCAAATGTAGGTAAGCGGGTTACCGTCTGGATCGCTCGACGCAGCGCCCGTCAACTGCACCGTTGCGCCGGTATTGACCGATTGCGCCGGACCCGCGTTCGCGACCGGGGCCCGGTTGGTCGTGCTGATAGTCACCGTATCGGGCGCACTGGCAAGCTGACCGTCGCTGACGATCAATTGCGCAACGTAAGTACCGGTGACATCCGCCACAAAAATTGGATTGACAATCGACGTACTGCTCAAGGCCGCCGTGCTGCCGGCCGGGCGCGAGGTGAGCGACCACGTGTAAGTCAGGGCGCTATTCTCCGGATCCGTCGACGCAGCGCCGCTCAGTTGAACGGTCGCGCCAAGATTCACTCCCTGATCGGGGCCTGCATTGGCGGACGGCGCCAGATTATTGGTGCTAATCGTCACCGTGTCGGCGGCGCTCGAAAGCAACCCGTCACTAACAATGAGTTGGACCACATAGCTGCCAGGCAAATCCACCGCGAAAGACGGATTCACCGCCGCCGGATTGCTGAGCGTGGCGCCACTGCCCGGCGGCCGCGACGTAAACGACCATGCATAGGTCAGCGGATTGCCGTCCGCATCGGACGACCCCGCGCCGTTCAGTTGCGCCGTCGCCCCGGCATTCACGGCTTGATCCGGGCCGGCATTGGCGGACGGAGCGGAGTTGTTCGTAGTAATCGTCACGGTGTCGGCCACCGAATTTACCACTCCATCGTTGACGATCAACTGAGCCACGAAAGTACCGGAACGGTCCGCGAGGAAAGTAGGATTGACAGCCGCCGGATTGCTCAAAGCGGAAATGCTGCCCGCGGGTCGTGACGTGATGGACCACGTGTATGTCAGCGGATTACCATCCACGTCCGACGATGCGGAACCATTCAGCGTAACGGTAGAGAGATAAGTGACCGTCTGATCGAGCCCGGCATTGGCAACCGGCGGAGTATTGGCCGTCGTAATCTGGACCGTGACGGCCGTGCTGTTGACAAAGCCATCGTTCACGATCAACTGCGCGACATAGGCGCCGGAGCGGTCTGGCACGAAGGTGGGATTGATGGCTGTGGGGTTGCTCAGGGTAGCTGCGCTGCCCGCCGGCCGCGTTGTGAATGACCAGGAATAGGTGAGCGGATTGCCGTCCGCATCGGATGAGCCAGACCCGTTAAGCGTAACCAATTGTCCAATCGGGACCGACTGGTTCGCCCCGGCATTCGCTACTGGCGGCGTGTTCGATGTATTGATGATCGCTTCATCCGGCAGGCTGTCGATCAACCCATCATTGACGATCAATTGCGCGCGGTAAGCGCCCGCCACATCCACGGTGAACGTGGGACCGGGAATGGCCGGGTTGTTCAAAGCAGCGGCACTGCCGGCTGGACGTTGGACCAGTGTCCAGGCAAAAGTCAGCGGCTGGCCATCCACGTCGGAAGACGCCGAGCCGTTCAAGGTCGCCAGACTCCCGACAGTCTTCGATTGGTCCGGCCCGGCATTGGCCACTGGCCGCGAGTTCTGAGTACTGACCAGCATGTCGTCCGGCGCGCTATTGACGAAGCCATCGTTCACTATCAGGCGAACGGTGTAGGCGCCGAACCGGTCGGCCGTAAACGTTGGATTCACCGTATTGGCGTTCACGATAGTAGCGGTGCTGCCTCCGGGGCGGCTGACGAAGGACCACACATAAGTGAGCGGGTTTCCATCCGGGTCTGACGAGGCCGCGCCGTTCAGCGCAACCGTCTGTCCGGTAGCCACCGTCTGATCGGCCCCCGCACTGGCCACCGGTGGCCGGTTGGTGCGAATGGTCCATTGCAGGAAGCTGGCCTGGAAGGCCACGGACCGGTCCATCCGGATCGTAAAAGTATCCGTGCTGGTCTTCACCGAGTTCGCCGCCACGGCGCCAAATTCCAAGGTGTTCTCCAACACCGTTACCGCGGCATTGGCCGAGACCACCGTAGCCGAGACGTTGGCCAGCGGGGCCGCCGACGGATTGGTGAGGTCCGCCTTGTAGGAATATTCATAGTTGGTCCGGTCGATACGACGCTCAGATTGCAGGCGGTAGCCGCCGATCGAAGGGCTTTGAGCGGATGCGGTCCAGACACAGGCCACCAGGGCGGCGGTAATTTTGGACACACGAATAGTAGGGGCAAACATGGTCTTGTTCCTTTGGAGAAATCTTGTTACTGAGTGGTTGAGCGTTATAGCGCCGTGCGACGCCACCCGGCAGCGGCCAGCGCCAACGCGCCCAGCGGTAGCAGTCCACCTGGCTCCGGTACTTCAGAACCGCCGCCGCCTGGCTCTGAGCTCTGCCCGGTTTCCAGGATCTCAAACGGACTCAAGCGGTAGATCTCAAAGCGCAGGCCGGTGGGCGGGGCGGCGCCGGTAATCGTCGCCTCCACGGAGAACGGGCTCAACGAAGGGCTGGACACCAGAGCGAGCGCGTCATACGCACCGTCAGCGCCCGGAGGGCTGTCTGGATCCAATACAATCGGATCCCAATCGGGCGAGGCGGTTGGGTTAGCCAAGGCTGTGACGCTGGCGAGTGGGAAGTAGACGGTGATGCCCGCTCCCGATCCTGCCGTGAACTCGGATAGTGTGAAGTCGTAACGCCAGACCGCTCCTCCGAGGTTGGTCGCGGTCTGGGTCACGATCGTGGCTTGGGCTGATGGCAGCCACGAAAACAAGCACAGCAACACAATGGGCGCCGTACGCATTAGTCGATCAAATAGCATCCAAATGTCCCCCTAAATTCGCCTCGTAGTGGTCCCGCGTGGATCTATTGGCGATTGCCAACGCCCAGTAGCCGGGCCGCCTAATCTATGATTGGTATCCGCCTCATCCAAAACGTGGGATTTGCATTGTCCGTTTAGGCCACTCGGACAACCACGCCCCCGTTCGCTCACCCGCTTACCCGCACCGATGGGAATGACGCGAGTAGCCTGCTCAGTCCCGACTATACGGGTGTATACGATCCGTCTCAACCCCCAAAATAGCCCGCTGACCGGCATCGGACACTAATAGACAACCTCGGGCGCTATCGGATAGAGATTGGTTCGGTGTATTCTATTTGGGCCCATGTTGTCGCCCACTGATCGCCCAGACGAGATCTTGCCCCCCGACTCCGAGCGTCTGGAATCCTGGAAGGAGATCGCCAACTACCTGGGTAAAGGAGCGACCACGGTCCGGACTTGGGAGCGGGACGAGGGGTTGCCTGTCCGGCGGCAGGAACATAGCAAACGGGGCTCGGTCGTCGCCTACAAATCGGAACTGGACGCTTGGCGCCGCGGCAGGACAACATCGCTGCCGGATGTTGTCGACACTCCCGAAGCAGAGCCCACCCCACCGCCCCATGCTCGCCCACTTTGGATCAAGGGAGTGGCCGGCGCTGCCGTTCTAGCCGGAGTGGCGCTGACGATCGGCTGGACCCATGGCCGGGACTACTCAGCCGACGTCGACTATCAGATGCTCACCGCCGATCCCGGCGGCGAGTCCCAGCCCTCTTTCGCCCCGGGAGGTGAGCGGTTCGCGTATGCTACCAGTGACGGAGTCATGGCGAAACAGGTGGGCGCCGGGTCTGCCCGGCTGCTGTTTAGCGACTCCAACTGGAATATTTGTTGCGTTCGCTGGTCGCCTGACGGCAAGTGGATCGCGATGAGCTTCAACCAGCGCCCCCACGAGTGGGAGATCGCGCTCACCGACCCGGCGGGCCAGACGAGACGGCAAATGGGCGCCGGTGGACCCCATTTGGCCTGGACGCCTGATAGCCGGGCGTTGATCTACACCAAGGCCGCAGGCCCCACCTCTGCCCATGCCCTGTTTGAACAGGATCTGAAGAGCACAGCGATCAAGCAGATCTCCTTCCCGCCCGAGGGTTCGTGGGGCGACATCGCCGGACGGCCTTCGCCCGATGGCCGGCAACTCGTCCTGATTCGTTATCCATCCATCGGGATGGGTGACATTTACGTCTCCGGCTATGGCGCCAAGGAAGCCAGACGGGTCACGAATCTCGGGAATTGGATCGTTGGCGTCGATTGGCTCCCGGACGGGCTCAACGTCGTGTTCGGAGGGATGGTAGGGCGCCATATTGGGATTTATCGGGTCGCGACAAGCGGGTCGGAGGCGCCGAAAATGATCGAAGGCACCGAGGGTGTCAATCGATATCCCGATGTGGTGCGGCTATCCGGCGGGCGGGTGAGGATCGCCTACGTCAACGAAAATTGGAATCACAAGCTGGTTCGCCTCGATCTATCGACCGGTAAAGCGGGACCGATTGCCCGCTCCGGGGTTTCCGATGAGAAACCCGACTTGAACGCCCTGGGAGGCCTGCTATTTGAATCCTGGCGAAGCGGATTCATGAATCTGTGGGTTTGCGACGGCCGGTGTACGGAGCCGCGGCAAATTACCTTCCTGCGCGAGCCGACGATGCGGATGGCGGCGCGTTGGTCGCCCGATGGCAAAACGATCGCCTATATGGCTCGGCCCGCTGGCAAACATGGAATCTTCCTTACCGGTCCCCATGGCGGGGCACCGCGCCAACTTAGTTCCGGCTCCGCCGATGAGGTTCTCTCATTCTCCGCCGACGGACGATCATTATACATACGGTCCAGCCGGAGTGGGCGTCTGGAGATCTGGCGAATCCCCGTGGAAGGCCACGGCCCGGCCATGCCGATCACGAACGGCGGCGGTGGGGAAGCGTTCGAATCCGCCGACGGAAAATGGCTGTATTGGACCTCTGGTTTGGAAAAGGCCACCTTGAAACGCCGTGCCGTTGCGGGCGGGAGTGACACGATTGTGGAAGCGGCCGGCCTGTTGCATCACGGGCTCTGGACGGTATCGAAGTCGTCAATCCTATACTGGACCGAGTCCCGCTTCTTGTATCGGCTCGATCCCGAAACCGGATCTACCGCAATGATTTACGCCGCCGCCAAGGGAGAGCGGGTCCTGACTTTTTCGGCGAGCGCCTCCGGTATTGTCGTGTGGGCTCGCCAAGGGTCGTTAGACGAGAATATCCTCGCCGTCGACTTACACCCTCCGGCTTTTTGGCAGTTTCCCAGAGTTTGGTGATGCTCGGTCATCCCGAAGGCTCCATGGCAGTTCAGTCGCGGCGCGCCTATTTCTTAAGTAACTCCCGCCGCATGTTGTCGAGCGAATTCTGAAACACGGCGGACTTGGGCGTACGAACGATTTCCGGCACTGGAATCACTACAGGCGCTTGCACCACCAAGGCAGCTTCACCTTCGGCCATTCGACTCTCGTATTTGTTCAAGGACTCAAAGAACAACGCCACCAGTTCAGGGTCCCGCCAGCCCCGTTTTACTTCGTCCTCAAAGATCTGCTCGGATTCCTGGCGAGACAGCGCAGGTTTGTAGGGGCGCGCAGTCGTCAACGCATCGTATATATCCGCCATTTGCAGGATCCGGGCCAGCAGCGGAATTTCTTCCCCCTTGAGCCCGTCCGGATATCCAGTGCCGTCCCAGCGTTCGTGGTGATTCCGAATGATCGGCATCACCGGCCCCAGCGTTTTCATGGGCCGGCAAATCTCTTCGCCCTTCGTGGTATGCGCCCGCATCACCACCCACTCTTCTTCGGTGAGAGGGCCCTTCTTGAACAGAATCGCGTCGGGAACGCACACCTTGCCGATATCGTGCATATAGCCGCCCCGGTGAAGGGCGATCAATTGCGACTTCGTCATCCCCATCGCCGAACCAAGCATGACGCTGAACTTTGCCAGCCGGTCGCAGTGGTCCCCGGTATACTTGTCGCGCTTTTCAACGGCGTGCGCCAAAGCGAACAGAATCGTTTCGGCCTCTTCCAAAGAATCGATCGCCGCCTTGTTGCGCAGCATCGCCCGGATTCGTGTGCGGACCACGTCCGGATGCAAAGGCTTGGTCAGGAACTCGTCGGCGCCGGAAGAAATCCCGGCAATCTCGTTTTCGATCCCCTGGACACTGGTAAGCATCAACACCGGCATCAGTTGCGTCTTCCGGTTCGACTTGATCCGCTGGCAGAATTCCAGACCGCTCATCTCCGGCATCATTAGATCCAGAATCAGGAGGTCAACAGTCTCGTGATGCATGATCTGCAGAGCTTCGCCCGCGCGCTTGGCCTCAAGAACGCGATACGGCGCGGTCTTGAGCATAGCCCTCAAGAGGCGGCGGTTAATATCGAGATCGTCCAGAATAAGAATTGACGGCTGGCGCTCGGAACCATCGAGTTCACTGGTAAAGTCCGTCGAGCGCAGAGAGGAGCCGTCCACTCCCGCATCACCGGGGAGGAACATCGAAGCGATCGGCGGTAGGGTCATTGGGTTTGACGCCATTTTTCTTGTTACGAACTGCATGGCCTCGATTGCCTTGCTGTTAATGTATCGTCCAGTTGGGGTTTAACATTTAGAGAGAGTCCCGCCTTGGAACGATTTCCGGTGGTCGGGTAAATACCTTAGAAAGGGGCTGGAACCCTATGCGAATAGCCTCAACCGTGGTCCTTATCTTCGCAACGGAAGGAATCTTAATGCCTCAAGCACCTGTGCAGGGCGAACGCGACCGTGCGATGAGCTATCTTCATGCCACGCGCAAGCAATTCCTGGATGTGGTGACGCCGTTATCGGCCGCCCAATGGAGCCACAAGCCCGCAGGGGACGGCTGGTCAATCGCGGAAGTCGCCGAGCATTTGGCTGTCACCGAAATTGGCATGCTCGCCACCATCGAGAAGAACCTGCGTGAACCGGCCACGCCAGAGAACAAAGCTGAGACGTCCGGGAAGGACGACATAATAATGACGCGGGTACCGGACCGTTCGCGCAAGGTGCAAGCGCCTGAGGCCGTCACCCCCAACGGGCGCTGGCCCTCCCGCGATGCCTTAGTGACTGAGTTCAAGACCCGGCGCGACGCGACAATCGCGTTCATCGAAAAGACGCCAGCCGACTTGCGTGGCCACATGTTCGCCCATCCGTTTCTCAACCTTCTCGATTGCTATCAATGGGTGCTCTTCCTGGCCGCTCACTCGGACCGCCATATTCAACAGATGCAGGAAGTGATGGCGAGCCCGGACTTTCCCAAACGATGACCGGTCGCGCGCTTAGGTTGTTGCTGTTGGTCCCGGGGATGGCGTTCGCCGAAAGCGTCGTGTACTCCCCTTCCCTCGAACTCGACTACTTCGCGCCCGCAGGTCTCGCGCCCAATCGTCCCGCAGCGATTCTGATCCACGGTGGCGGATTAGTGACTGGTTCCCGGCGCGACGCCTCGGTCACGGCGCTAGCCGAGGTCGTCAACCGGGCAGGCTTTGCTGTTTTCGCCATCGACTACCGCCTCGCCCCGCAGCATCCCTATCCGGCCGCGTTGGATGACGTACGGCGCGCCGTCGCCTTCGTCCGGCTGCAAGCCAAGCGCTGGAAGGTCGATCCCAAGCGAATCGCCCTGATCGGCGTCGAAGCCGGCGGCTACCTCGCCAACCTCGCCCTGCCAGAGGTGCAAGCGGTGGTAAGCGTGTCGGCGATGAGCGATCTCCGCGGCTGGCCGGTCACTCCCGCGCTCCAAAGTTTCCTCGCGCCATTGATCGCCGCGCGGGGCTTGGATGGCGCGCTCGCCGAAGCCTCGCCTGTTATGCATATTCGTACCGATGCGCCGCCCTTTCTGCTGATCCATGGCGATGCCGACGCTCGGGTCTCTGTCGTGCAATCGACTCATTGGCAGAACGCATTGCAAGCGGCGGGTGTCCGCTGCAATCTGATTCTGATCGGAGGAGGCGGGCATGACGCGACTGGATGGACCGAGATTCGCGGCGTGCGCGATTGGGAGTCTGAGATGATCGCCTGGCTCAATGTTGCGCTCGGCAGCCGATCGGCTCAGCGCAGCTTACCGTAGAGCCAACTCACCAGCGTCACCACGGCGCTGATCAACAGGCAGGTCGCCACCGGGAAATAGAAACCGCCGCCGTTCTTCCCCTGAATCGCGATGTCGCCCGGCAGACGTCCGAGTTTGAACGGCAGCTTGTCCGACAACAAAAAAAGCGCGCCTGCGGCGACAAGCAACAAGCCCATCCCGATCAGCGCGCGCCCTGGATTCATCCGGTCCCGATCCTACTTGATCGAGTAAGTACGCCCGCGATGCTGGCCAATCAGGATCTGGAAAATCCGATGCGCGATCAATTCGTGCAGCGTCATCAGTTCCTTGTTGGCTTCGAAAATCGCCGTCGGGTCGTTGGACTTGATCCCCGCGCCGCCGCGCAATGCCGCCGTGGCTTCGGAGATAATCTTGTCCGTTGAAACCTCGCCAGCCATCTCCCATAGCGTAATGAAGCGGTCGACCGCAGTCGGGAAGCTCACCGAAAACACGCCGTAGTTGGACGTCGTTCTTGGCGGTTTGAAATCGAGATTGAACGGGCCCTTGTAACCATGCGAGCGTAGCAGCACCAGCACATTCAGCCAGTCAAGCGGATTCACCAAACCAACGGCGATATCCACGTCATGCTTGAGCGGGTACCCGTCGTTAATATCGAAGTGGAATAGCTTGCCGCAAGTAAGTGCGCGGGCCAGAGCGGCGCGCACCGATGCGCCCCACATCAGCTCGTGCAGGTACTCGGGATTCAAACCGACCATGTCCGGATGCTTCAAAAGTCCGGAAGAAATAAACGCCAGCATCGCGTCGCTGGTGGGTAGAATGATGTGCGCTTGCGGCTCGAAGGGCTTGGCCTCCAGGCAATGCTTCATCGTCTTGCGGCCCAGTTTCTTCGCGATCTTGATGTCGGCTTCGCACGCGGCGTTCAAGCCATCGGCGTACCAGCGCAGCATGTCGGTCTCTTCCACCGCGCCCTGCACGAAGTAACCCAGCGACCCCGGCCAGTAGACGGCGAAATTCGCGCCAAGCTCATGCCCGATCGCGACCGTGTTCTCCATGCGCCACTTGGCGTACTCGCGAATCTCCGGCGCTTCGGCGGCGGGCGACCCGGCAAAGACCGCGTGATGGAAAGTCTCGGTCGTCACCATGGAGCATTTCAGCCCATGCTTCTTCAGTGACTTCTTGATAGCCGCCACCGTCTCCGCCTGGCCGTCCTTGCCGAGATGATCGGCCGGGATCACGTCGGTGTCATGCGTACACCAATAGTTGATGCCGATGTTTTCGTACTCGCGGATCACTTCCTCAAATCCCACCGCCCGGCGCGTGGGAGCGTGAAAGAGCGCGTGCCCTTCATACGACGCAGCCCACTGCGGGCCGGTAATGAAATGTTTGCGGCGCTGCTTGGGCGAGTAAGCGCCGCCGCAGGCTTGCGCCAAGCGGTCAACGAGGGCTCGCTGTTTATTCGGAGGTGTGGGTTTGGCGGATGCGAACTTCATACGTGGACCTTCTATCTTACACTTGAGTTGATGGCGGGCGGCACCTACCAACTCCGGTTTCTGCATATCTCCGATCTCCACGCCCACGGCTCGACCGAGAAAGAACCCTGGCGCAGACGCAAGGTGTTGGGGCCGCAGTGGGCCCGGAATCTGGACAAGCTTCTCGAAGATGAAGGCCGCTTCGATTTCCTCTTTTTCACAGGTGACGCCGCACAAAGCGGCCAGCCCGATCAATTCGACGAGACCACCGAATTTCTCGAAGATCTCCGCACCAGGCTGGAGGTCCCCGCTGACCGCCTGTTCACCGTCCCAGGCAATCATGATATAGATCGCAATATTGCGAAGCCCGTCTGGGAGCGTATGAGAATGGCAGCGGGAGCTTCCGGGGACTTCCTTGGTATCTCGCGCTGGATGAACGATCTCGATCGCGCGCCCTTCGGCTTTGACCCTGCTTGGCGCGATGCGATCCTAGAGCGGCAGCAAGCCTACCGCGCCTGGGCCAACGCGCCCAAGGGACTGGGCTATCGAACCGCCGTGGCTCTGCCAGGCTGGCCATTCCCGATTCAAATCGCCGGCCTCGACACATCGTGGATGTGTGGTGACAGTGCGGACCCGGGGCGGCTGCTGCTTACCGAGAACCAACTCATGCGGCACACCACCGATCCGTCCACCGGCGATCCGCTGCCCGGTCTGCGGCTCGTTCTCATGCATCACCCCCTGCATGAGTTGGCCGACGGAGCCGACTGCCGCCGCTTGATGGCCGATCATGTCGACTTGGTCCTGCGCGGGCATCTGCATTCGCCCGAAGCGGTCGAGTGGATAGACCCGCAGCAGCGCCTTCGCGAATTGGCGGCTGGCTGCTTGTATGAAGTGGGCCGGCCGGATCGATATCCAAACTCGTGCCACTTCGTCCGCCTCGAACTCGATTCCGCCGGCCGGCCCCTCGCAGCCATGCTCCGGTTCCGGTCTTTTTCGACTCGCGGCGGCCACTGGTTCGACGACGACGGCCTTTACCGCGATAGCAAAGCGGGCCGGCTGCGCTGGAAGTTTCACGGCGTGGCCAAACCCATTGAGCCGAATCCGTATAGCCCGTGGGATCCTAAGCCCGAACAATGCTTCGGACGCGATGACTTGTTCCACCGCCTGAACGCCGCGCTCGAAGAGCGTCGCAGCATGTGGCTGGTGGGCGATTCGCGCATCGGCAAAAGCCTGATTCTGCTGGCCTGGGAAAAGCGGCTGAAGGAATCGGGGCGCGTTGTGAAGCTGGTGTCCGGCGAAAGCGCGGCGGGCATCGGGGCTGCGGATTTCGTGCAAGCCGTGACCGCGCTCACTTCGCCCGGTGACGCCGACGGCGCAGCCAATAGCCTGCAAACGTGGATCGAGGCGGTGGGCAAACCGGGACTTCCGCCAGTGATTCTTGTCGATGAAGTGGAATCGATCGTCAAGACCTGCGACGTGCGTTTTTTTGACCGCCTGCGCGCGATGCTCGGCTCCGTCTGCCTGGTCTTCTCTTCCAAGGACCTGCCCGACGCGGTGTTCCAGAAGAACGATAAGTCCTCGCCACTTACTAACCGGATGGAGATGGCCTGGGTCAGCCTGCTCGAGCCCGCGGGCGCCGAACGGCTGATCGCGCTGGGCGCGAAAGTATTCGGCCCAGGTGACGCGGACTTACTGCGGCAGTGGTGCGGGCGGCATGGGTTCTTCCTGCAACTCTTGGGATACAAGCTGGCGCAGACAAGGCGGCAAGGGCTCGATATCGATGAGTGCCTGGCCGAATTTCAAGTGGAGGCGCAGACGCACCTGCGACATATCTGGCAGCAGATGCCAGAGGGACGCAGGCGCGAGGTTCGCCGCTTGGTCGCAGACCAAGGCTTGCCGTTTGGCGAGATCGTCCGGCAGTGGCTCGCGGGCGGCGCGAAGTGAACGGCTTCCCCGGCTTCTGGCGGTTCGCATGGCTGTTTTTCATGCAGCCAATATCGCTACACCGCCTTTTAAAGGGATGGCGCATCGAAGATTCAGAAGAGCCTGGGTTCCAGTTCTGGCGGCGGCGGCATGACCTGAGCGAGGCCGAGCGATGGTGGATCGGGGCGTCGGCGCGTCTTCTATTGTTGCTGACCCCAGCGCTGTCGTTCGGACTGGCCGGCTTGTTTGAGGTGGCTGGCTATCGAGTCGACTATTGGGGTGTGGCTGCGGGCGCGGCTTGGGGGGTGGCTGTGGGCGTAGCTTTGGCTGTGGGTTTGGGCGTGGCGTCGGGCGTGGCTTTTGGCGTGTCTGTGGGCGTAGCTTTGGCCGTGGCGTTGGGCGTGGCTGGGGGCGTGGCTTGGGGCGTGGCGTTGGTCGTGGCTTGGGGCGTGACTTGGGTCGTAGCAGATGGCGTGGCTTCGGGCGTGGTTGATAGCATGGCTTGGGTCTTAGCTATTTCTATTGCTATGGCTTCTTTCATGCCTTTTAGCGTAACTTTGGGCATGGCCTGGCGCGTGGCTTTGGGGGTGGCATTCTTCGCCGTCATTCTCCGCGTCCCGGTTTTCATGGCAGAGTTGGTCCCGACGGTCGCGGCATCACTGGTAGGAAGGTTGAATTGGTGCCCCGTACTGTTCCATGAACTCAGCTACTTACCGCACCCGTTCCTCTTGCGCACCATCGTCCACAACGCGCCCGGCAATGCTGCCACGGCTCGAAGGGTACTCGACGCTTGCGCAATCGCACCCGGCCAACGCCGTGTTGGCCAACGTGCGGAAGCAGAGTTGCAAGCTCGGGATCTGAGCCAGCTGATTCGCACGGGTCAACTAACAGACCTCATCGACCTCAATGCAACCTGGTTACCGGGAAAACAGGGCGCAACTCCACTGCTGCTCGGCTTCAGCGAAGCCGCCCAGTATCTGGCAGCGGCGCGCGAAGCTTTGAATCCCCATCATCGCGTAGGGCACCTTTCGAAGCTCTCGGACAGCTTACGTGCGCTTGAGAATCAGATTCGGTCAGGATCCACCCCATTCCAAGAGCCCCTCCGCCAACTGCAGCAGATGGCTGAGCTGGAACTGAAGCAGGCCAAGACCGACGCCGCACGCACGCTATTAAACCCATTCCGCGTGGGCGAACCTCTCTCACCCGAAGAAGGCCCCGAACTCTTCGTCGGCCGCGAATTGGCTATTCGAGAAATCGAAGAGTTACTCGTAGACCCATCCCATAGCGCCTCCGTCTTGCTGCTCGCGCCCCGGCGCTGTGGCAAATCGTCGTTATTGAAGATGCTGCCCGCCAAGCTTCCCGATGCCGTCTGCGTGTTCTTCGATCTCCAAGCGCACCCGGTCACCTCAGCCGCCTCGTTCTTCGAGAAACTAGCGGAGCAAGCGGTTCTCGCCGGCAAGCTGGACCGCCGCATCGCGATTCCACCGCTCCCGAAAGGCCCACCGATAGAAGCCGCCGCGAAATGGCTCGATCAACTCGAAGCCCTCGCCGGCTCGCGTCGCATCCTGCTCGCCATCGACGAATTCGAGCGCCTCGAAGACCTCTTCCCCGGCAGCCGCCAGGAGTTCCTTCAATTAATGGGCCTGTTGCGCGCCACCATTCAGCACAAACGGAAAGTGAGACTCCTGGTTTCCGGCGCCGCGCCCTTCGACGAGCTTTCGAGCGTGTGGGACGACCACTTCATCAACACCCAACAGGTGCGTCTGAATTTCCTGAATGCACCCACCACCGAAGGCCTCCTCTGCCGTCCCACGCCAGAGTTTCCCACCGATCTGATTTCAGCGGAAGTAGCCGCGCGAATCTACCAGCGCACGGGCGGTCAACCCTATCTGGTGCAGATGTACGGTTCGAAACTGGTGGGGCGATTGGCGCAAGCGCCGGGCGGACGAAGGCCTGCGGCAGTAGACGACGTCGACGCGATTGAACCGCGGGTCCTCGAAGCGGCGGACTCGTTCCTGCGCCACAGCTTCACTTCCGCACCTGAAGACGTAAAACCCTGGCTCGAAAAACTGGCAAGCGGCGAGGCAAACGGCAATGAGGCCTCTCCGAAGGTCCGCCAATGGCTCAACCGGCGCAACCTGCTCACGCCAGCAGGAGAGCTGTCCGTTCCCGCGCTGGGAACGTGGATTGTCAAAAACGCCGAATACGTCCGCGCGTAAACCGCAGTCGCACGCGAAAGAATTTTTTCTTCCCCCACGCCCTCAACGAGTTCCGGGAAACCAAGACGCCGCGCCGCTTGACACGGTGGGTACATTCGAACCAGGACCGGTCATGCATCTACGAATCGGCCGGGCGGTCTTTGAAAATCGAATCCAACACAATCCGACACAATCCGACACTTTTGTTTTTTTGTTTTCTTGTCGAGCGCCCGGCGCGGGCCTACTTTTTGCGCTCTTGCCCTTTCGCGCTCTTTGCGCGAAAGTCTTAATTTGCCTTCACGGCGCAGAACCGCGCGAACGCTTCCTGCAACGACGCGGCAATCTCCGGCGCTTGCCGAGACTCAATCTCGTGGCGATGCATGTGGAACACAGCCTTGCCATCCTGAAAAATCGCCATCGCGGGCGACGAAGGCGGCACGTCCGCGAGGTAATGATTCCGAAGATGGTCGACCGCCTCCACGTCGCCGCCGGCAAACACCGTCACGGCCTTGTCGGGCCGCGCCACACTCTTCAGCGCCATGCCGATGGCCGGCCGCGCCTTCCCCGCCGCGCATCCGCAGACGGAATTCACGACCACGAACACGGTCCCGCTTCCGGGCGCCAGCGCCGCATCGAGAGCCGCGGGCGTCCGCGCTTCTTCCACGCCGTATTGAGTCAAATCTTGCCGCTTGGCGATGAGCAGTTGTTCGGGGTAAGGCATCACTTCGATTGTCGCACTTGGTCGAGCGTCTTTTGCAGGTCGTCGGGCAACGGCGATTCCACGGTGATGCGTTTGCCGGTCACTGGACTGGTGAACGTGATGCGATGCGCATGCAGGAAAAACCGCTCGAGCGGCAGCGGCGAATTCCCGGGCGCGCCGTAGAGTGAGTCCGCCGCGACCGGGTGCCCCGCCGTCGAAAAGTGTACGCGGATCTGATGCGTGCGCCCCGTGTGCAACGTCACTTCCAGATACGAAAGCTTGGGCTCGGAGAACCGCTCCAGCACTCGATACTCGGTCAGCGACTCGCGGCCGCGCCCCGTCTTCGCGGTCATGCGGGTACGGCGGATCCGGTCGCGCTCAATCGGCTGATCGAAGACGCCGTGGTCCAGCTTCAAATGACCGTGAACCAATGCCCGGTAAATCTTCTCCACCGTCCGTCCGGCAAACTGCGCCGCCAACGCGCGATGAGCAGCATCCGTCCGCGCCACCAACAGCACGCCGCTGGTTTCGCGATCGAGGCGATGCACGATTCCCGGCCGCTCGTCGCCGCTCGATTGTGAAAGCGTGCCGAAGCGGTGCAGCAGTGCGTTTACCAACGTGCCCGCATGATTCCCCGCCCCCAAATGCACCACCATGCCCGCCGCTTTGTCGACCGCGATCATCGCCGCGTCTTCGTAGAGCAGCTTGATCGGAATATCTTCGGCAAAGGCGCGCAGAGGCGTGAGCAACGCCGGCTCCACTTCCACCCGCTCTCCGCCGCGTAGCAGCGCGGACGATTTCTCAACCGCGCGCCCATCGACGCGCACGCGCCCCGCCTTGATCCATTCCTGCACACGAGAGCGCGAGTAGCCCGGAAGCCGCTCCTGCAAAAAATGGTCGAGTCTTTTTGTCGCGTCGGCGGCTTCGGTCAGGAACAATTCCACTGTTCCTATTGTCTAACCTGTAACCATGCGACTTCTGGGCGTAGTGTGTTTGCTGATAGCGATAGCCGGATGTGCCGCGCGGCCGATGCGATTTCGCGTGGTGAAACCCGGCCCGGAATTCGCACTCGAATCGCCCACCGGCAAGAAGAAAGCGGTCGAGGTCATCCCGTTCAGTAAGCTAATGGAACGGCATTACGGATTTACGCCCGGACGCGGTTATGTCGACCTGCTCCCCGGCATGCGCGTGAGCGCGACCCGCGCCTACTTCAGCGGTACGGCGATCAAGCTGAACGAGTATTTGGGCGCCGAAACCGGCGTGTGGACAATCGAGCCGGGACCGCGATTCCACTTCGCCGGCTCGACGCCGGAACCAGGGCTAAGGAAGCCCGCTACCGAACCGTCCATCGAAAAGCTCCTTGATCCAGCGAGACGAAAAATGCGAGTCTACCGAATGTTCTTTCAAGTGCGCTGGTTCACTGGCGGGCGCGACGATGCGCGAGGCTCGGTGATTCTCGGCGCGCCGGATGCGGCCTCGCTCGAAGCGGCGACGAAGATTCTGCTTGCCGAAAAGATGCCCGAGTGCGGCGCGCGGCTTGACTGCATTCCCTTCCCCGGCGCCACGACCGTGACTTCGGAAATCGGCATCGACGTCAACGGGGAACGGCGCTGGCTGCCGTGGGGCACAACGGTTCGATCGACGGCGCCGCCAAGCACCCGAGAGACTCTTCGCGTGGAGCGGCGTTGGGGCAAGTCGCTGGCGCCAGTCGAATTCGCGCGCGAGAACGATGAGGCTTGGCGATTCCCGTTGCTGCCCGGCGACCGCCTGCATTGGGCGGCGACGTCGAGCACTGCCGCTACCGAAAGTGTCGTCACCTCCGCCGACGGCGTCTCCGCTCCCGTTGCCTTCGACACGCGCGGGAAAGGTGAAAGCGCCATCGTCTTCATTCACGGCTGGGCGGCGGATCGCAGCTACTGGCGCGAACAAGCCGATGTCTTCGCGCGCGACTATCAGGTGGTCACGCTCGATCTCACCGGCCACGGTCCCTTCGCTCCCGCCGCCCCGCCTCGCATAGTGCTGGCGTTGTCGGCCGATGTCGAGGCGGTGGTGCGCGACCTCAGTTTACGCCGCGTGATTCTCGTCGGCCACTCGATGGGCGCAGCAGTCGCGCTCAATGCCGCGAAGCGCCTTCGGGGAATTGTTCGAGGCGTGGTGCTGGTGTCACCGGACGTCCCCGCAGTCACCACCGCCGATCTCGAAGCTGATTTCAAGGGCGTGATGCAGAAGCTCGTGCATAGCCAATTCAGCGGTCCGCATAAAGCGCTCGATTGGATTATCGAGCGCGCAGTGAGGGCCGACAGCAAGACGGCAGTGAACCTGCTGCAGAACTTCGCCACGCTCGATATTGCCAAGTTGCAGACCGAGGTCAGCGTCCCGGTGGAAGCGCTCACTATCGACGGCGGCGGATATTTTCCGCAGCTTCGGAGCCCAGCGGAGTTCAATGAGAAGCTGCGCGTTATGTTGGCTGCATTCAAGTGATGTTATGCTAGCCGCCATGCGAAAGCTGACTTTCCTCACGCTAGCGATAACTGCCACCTTGGCGGCGCAACGAAACTACGACACGCCGTTCCCCGCGCACAAAGTGATCGGCAACATCTATTTCGTTGGCAACGAAGCGCTGGGCAGTTACTTGATCACGACGCCCGAAGGCCATATCCTCATCAACAGCGACTTTGAGAAGACCGTGCCACAGATCCGTGCAGGCGTTGAAAAGTTCGGCTTCAAATTCACCGACATCAAGATTCTGCTCGGCAGCCACGCGCATGGCGACCACATGCAGGCCGACGCAATGGTGAAGGAACTCAGCGGCGCGCGCGTGATGGCGATGGAGCAGGACGTGCCCGCCCTGCGAAAGATGATGCCCGGAGGCAAGCCGCATCCGATCGACCGCATTCTCAAGGACGGCGAAGAGGTCAAGCTGGGCGGCACGACGCTGACCGCGCATCTGACACCCGGCCACACCAAGGGCTGCACTTCGTGGAGTTGGAAAACCACGGAGGCGGGCAAGACTTACGATGTCGTATTAGTTTGCAGCGTCGGCGTCAATCCTGGCTATGTGCTCGTCGACAACAAAGAATATCCTGAGATCGCCGAAGACTACGTGAAGAGCTTCGCCAAACTGCGCAAGCTCCCTTGCGATGTCTTCATCGCTGCGCATGGCGACTTCTATCACTCAGCGGAAAAGCATGCCAAGCTTGGCAAGTCTGACACGAACCCGTTCATCGACCACGCAGGCTATCTCGCATACATCGACGAGAAAGAGCGCGACTTCAACGCGCGGCTGGCGGAGCAGAAGAAAGCTGCAGCATCCCGCTGACCACGCGTTTGGGCACGTTGCCAACGGGAATGTCCTTGACCACCTCAAACGTTTTGTTGTCGACGACGACAGTCTTGTCATCACCGGCAACGGCGACATAGAGACGCTTACCGTCCGGTGGAATCGTCAACCAGTCGGGATGCGAGCCGACCGTAACCGTCTTGATGAATTTATAGTCAGGCAGCGAGTAAGCGGCGACATATTCGTAGTACTTACTGGTTGCCCACAACATCTTGCCGTCCGGCGTGATCGCCAAGCCATGCGAAGGCGAGCCCTGCAAGCCCTCTGATTCCTTATGAACGCCTGGCGGGTCCGGCAGCGTTACGCGGCGAAGCTCTTTACGAGTGGCGAAGTCGACGACGGCGAAGCCATGGAAATCGGAAAGCTGCACGATGATGTCTTTCGTCGAGCCATCCGCGTTGCGCGTGAAAGCCATCGGACGAATCCCCGCGCTCATCGTCAGCGTCCACGCCAGAGTGTGAGTAGCAGCGTCGATCACGCTAATCGCGCTCGCCGCGATTGACCCCGCCACCACGTGTTTGCCGTCCGGCGTCACATAGACGTTATGAATTTCGCCCTTGACCGGAATGCTCTTGACGTTGGTAAGCGACACGGCATCGATCACATCGACCGCGCCCGGCGCCTGCCGGATACCAACATATACATACCGCCCGTCGAGCGACACATCTACGTTATTCGGATGGCCGCTCAAGGGAATCCGCTTGCTAACTTTGAAAGTCTTCGCATCGACCACGTCGAGTGTCGTCAAAGCTTCGTCTGTAACGTAGACACGGCTGCCATCGGGCGCGATGACTGCGCCATGAGGAACTTCGATGCCTTCGATCATGCCCACCACTTTGTTAGTAGCTGGATCGATTACATGGATATTGTCTCCGGCCGAATTTGTCTGCAACACTCGCGCCGCACCCGCAGCAGTCCCGCCCAAAGCCGCTCCATTCACCCACGCCACCAAGGTTTGAAATTCCGGATCGTCCTGCGATTGCCAGTGTTTACCACCGGCATGAAAGCGATCGCCGCCCGCCGCTTTCGCCAGAGGGTGCATCAACACCCGGCTCTTGAGCGGATCTCCTGGCACAACGAATGCCTTCCACGCATTGAAGTTCTGCCGCGACTGTTCTTCCGTCCACGCGGTTGCCCCAGGCTGCAACGCTTGTAGCGGCGGAATGCGCTGGGTATGGCAGGCGATGCAACGCGCGTGTCCCGGCCGCTTCTTCAGGAAGATCGGTTGCACGCGTTCCTTAAAGAAACCGAAGTCCAGCGTGGGTTTCGGCGGCGTAGTAGCCGCAGGCGCCTGAGCGAACAACATCAGGATGACCGGGAGTTCTTGGAATAACGTCATGATTCGTCCATTGGAGACGCTATCACATCCCTTAATTCCGTGCTCACACTTGTGCACGGCCCTCGCATCTAGGCTACAATCTTGCCATGCGTGAACTATGCCTCGCTTCCCTGTTAGTGGCTTGCGCTTTTGGTCAAGCTGGGAAATTCGGCGATCTGATTAATTCCGATGACGTTGGCTCGCCGCCCCTGAAAGGGTCGACGGAATTCGACGGCTCCACCGGTCAATACAAGATCACCGGTTCGGGCTCTGACATCTGGGCGAGGGCGGATCAATTCCATTTCCTCTGGCGGGAAATGTCGGGCAACTTTTCCATCAGTGCGACCGCGAAGTTCCTCACCGAAGGCAACGCCCATCGCAAAGCAGTGCTCATGCTGCGTAAGAGTCTCGACACCGATTCTCCATTTGTCCACTTCGCCATACACGGCGATGGCACGCCGGCGGTGCAGTTCCGCAATACCAAGGGAGACACGACCAACACCGTCGATTTTCCGGTCGAGGGCCCGGGCGTATGGAAGCTGAAGCTTGTGCGGCAAGGCACGGCCGTCACGGTGTGGATCGCCAACGACGCCGCGCCTCTGCGGGAACTGGGGCATACGATGAGTCAGATAGGCAGCCCCGTATTAGTGGGCTTGGGAGTCGCCTCGCATACTCGCGAAGCGATCAACACCGTTCTATTTTCGGACGTGTCGATCGAGCAACTCCCCTCCCCTACTCCAGCCGCGAAGTAACCACCATCGTCCGCCGAACCAAAGAAGGAAACAAACCATGGCGATCAAGCGTGACTTACTGACTTTATGGTTACTGTCGGCCTCAGCCTTCGCACAAAGCGAAACCTTAGGCGCCTTTACGAATTCCGGCGATGTGGGCGGGCCCGCGATGAAAGGCTCAACCGTGTTTAACGCCGCCGATGGACAATACAAGGTCACCGGCGCGGGCGCTAATATCTGGGCCAAGCAGGATCAGTTTCAATATGTCTGGCGCGAGATGAGTGGCAATTTCGCGGTGACCGCGACGCTGCGCTTCCTCGGCCAGGGAGTTGCACACCGCAAGGCAGGCATCATGGTCCGGCAGTCTCTCGATACCGATGCCACTTATGCCGATGTGATTGTGCATGGCAACGGAATGCCGGCATTGCAGTGGCGAAGCCGGACAGGCGAAGACACCAATGTGTTCGATCTGCCGTTCGACAGCCCGGGCACGTTTAAGATCAAGCTCGTCCGCACCGGCATCCGCATCTTCATGTTCATCGGCAAGGACGGCGCCCCGCTGAAAGAGATCGCCCACACCGAAGTTGCGTTTCAGAATCCGGTGCTCGCCGGGCTCAGCGTCTGTTCACATAAGGCCGATGCATCCGACACCGTGATTTTTTCGGACGTTTCCGTGGAGGCGCTCGCGCCGCCCACGCCTAAGAAGCAATAGCGTGCGAAACTGAATTTCTATCATGTACGAAAAGCTTTTTGATTTGACGGGCAAGGTGGCGTTGGTCACCGGTGGCAGCAGAGGACTAGGCAAGGCGATGGCGCGCGCCTACGCCGAGCATGGCGCGAACATCATGGTTTGCAGCCGCAATGCCGCCGAACTCGAAGCGGCGGCTAAAGAGATTGGCGACGGTCTGGCAAATGTGCGCGTCGAATGGATGATCGCGGACCTTGGCAAGAAGGGCGGGCCGCAAGCGCTGGCCGACGAAACCCTCAAGCGCCTGGGCCGAGTAGATGTGCTGGTGAACAACGCGGGCTCCAACATCCCGCAGCGGGTCGATCAGATCACCGATGAAGCGTGGGACCAGATCGTCGAACTCAACCTCTCGGGCATCATGCGGCTTACTCGCGCCTTACTGCCGCAGATGATGGAGCGCAAGTGGGGCCGAGTGATTCACATCTCGTCGGTGCTTGGCTTGGGCGGCAAGTTGGGGCGCAACGTCTATAGTGCGACGAAGGGGGCGCTGATTGGCATGGCGCGGTCGAGCGCGCTGGATCTAGGGCCGTTCGGGGTGACGGTGAATTGCATTTCGCCGGGACCGTTCCTCACGGAGTTGCCGTTGGGGCTCTTGAACGATGAGCAGAAGCAGGAGTTCACCAATCGCACCGCGATGAAGCGCTGGGGCAGGCCCGAAGAGATTGCGGGCGTGGCGCTGCTGTTGGGAACGGACGCCGGAAGCTACCTGACAGGCACGACTATCCTGATCGACGGCGGCGTACTGGCTAACACTCTTTAGAACCGGGCAAGTCATAATAGGGGCATGATGACCCTCACGGGCCCGGCACAGCACGTCAAGGATTTTCATCGCACGCTCTCCAATAAGCCGCTGATGAATCAGGCGGAGATCGACCTCTACTACGAGGAATCGATCGGTCCGGCGCGAAGCGATCAGAATCTCGTGGCTCGGCTGGCGCTGGAATTGCGGCAGTCCTTCGAGACTCATAGCTACTTTCGTACTTTCGTTTTTGGGCATCTTGGCTGTGGGAAATCGACGGAATTTACCCGATTGGCGCTGAACCTAACCGATCAGTACCACACGGTGCGATTGAGTGTCGTCAATGAGCTCGATCCAAACGCGGCGAAACCACTTGACCTTCTCTTGTTAATGCTAACGCGCCTAGCCGAATCGGCCAAGGAGTTGGACGGCTGGTCGCCTCCTGACTCCATGGTCCGCCGGGTCTGGGATTGGTTTGCCCAGCAGAACACGGAGCGTCTGGCCACGCGTTGGGCGGAGGGTCAAGTCAATGCAGGCATAGGCGTTGACCAAAAATCGATGTGGTCCACGCTGATCGGAGTATTCGTACAGGTCCGCGCCGAGTTGAAGATCTCGTCTTTGGTGAAGTCTGAACGAACCGATTACGAGTTGAAACGGATTACTACTCTAGCCGCCGTGCTCAACGAGTTCTTCGATGAGTGCAACGCACATCTCGCGAAATCCGCTCCCGCGCGAAAGTGGCTGATTATTGTGGAGGACTTTGAGAAGCTGCCCAACCGGCGGATCGCCGAAGAAATTTTCGTGGAGCAGGGGGGCGTAGTTCAGCAGTTACGAATCGCCGCGATCTTCAGTATCCCCGCAGCGCTGGCTTATTCGAAACAGCGTAGCGGCCTGCCATTTGAAGCACATTGCCTTTACGACGCTCCGGTTTTCGATAGCGATCATCGCGCTCACTTCGCGGGCCGTGAGGCGTTACAGCACATGTTGGCCAAGCGGATCGATTTGTCGAGGTTCGAGACTCCACATCAAGTGGAGCGAATTGTGGTAGCTTCGGGCGGATCTCCTCGAGACCTGTTCGACCTCGCCGCCGAAGCATCGACCCGAGCGCTTCTTGCCGCGCCTGCCGCCAAGGCCGAGGATGTCGTCATTCGAGCCGAGAATGTTCGCGGTGCCATCGCCCTACAGCGCCGCCAGACCTATTTGAGGCTCGGTCAAGACCCGTACGAATCCGAACCGGTGCGGAAACAGGAAAAGCTCGATCGGCTGACGGCCATCTATCGCAACTCCATAACGGAAGGCGCGCCAGATCCGGTGCTGTACTCACTTTTGAACAGCCGGCTGTTAAGAGAGTTCAATGGCGATGGCTGGTTCGGTGTCCCACCATTAGTAGTCGATCTGCTCAAGGAACTGGCAAGTCTGGATGCTGGCGCGCCAGGAGGCTTGCTGTAGTGGACACTGAAGGCACTTGCGAATTCGTATCCAAGCGCATCGCCCATTGGTGCGGTGCCTCGGACAATCGAATCGCACGAGTCGAGTACCAGAGCGAGCGGTTGCGGCGGATTGTTCTCGAGATGCTCAGCCATAAATATTGCCTGGCGGTGCGGGAAGTTCAGATCGATTCGCGCCAAGCGCCTGGCGAACAGTATCAGCAGTTGGCCCAGGCAGTGATGGCGCCCACGAGCGACGCGTTGGTTTCGGTCTCTGGTTTTGACGCGGTCGGCGGACGTGAATCCGTGCGCGATTCGGAAATCGCCCTGGCCGATTTTTGTCAGTGGCTGAACTTGAATCGCGAGTATCTGGCCGCCTCACCCGTCCGGCAACTCTGGTGGTTACGCACGCCGGCGACGCGGGTATTCATTCATGCGGCAGCAGACTTGGATTCCTGGATCCGCCCCAGGTTGGTGCTCGGCGAAGAGACTTCCGATCCGTTGGATCGAAGCACAGGTTACCGCGCCTCCTTACGCGGCGAGGAATTATACGCCAAGGGAGACTATTCGAGCGCGCGGGACGAGTTTCTGGCGGCGCTGGATACCGCCGTGAAAGAGGAAGGCCCAGCGTCATTGCGCGCGGCGGATGCGCGAAGAAGACTCGCGCAGGTGTTACTCGATCTCGGCGATTACATTGGAGCGCGGAAGCAGATCGAACAAGCGCTAATTACTCATCAAGCCATTTATGGCGAGAACCATCCGGCAGCCGCTGCGGACCGTAACTATCTCGGTCGCCTGCTTCTCCGCACGGGCGAATATTCGGCCGCCAGGGAGCAATTGAAGCGCGCGCTGGCGGCTCACCTCCCGGCTGTTGGGCCGAACGGTGGGTGGGTTTCCATCGACCGGCACTTTCTCGGATGGGCTCTATTCGAACTCGGCGAATATTCCGATGCCCGAATCCAGTTCGAGCAAGCCTTAGACATCATCCTGCTGCGTACCAACGGATCGGACTATCCAGCAGTCGCGAGAATCCGGGAGGGGCTCGGGGCAACGTTGAGAAAACTGGGGGAGGCCCCGGAAGCCCGGCGGCAATTTGAATTGGCGCTGGCGTCCGATCTCAAGACACTTGGACCTGACCATCCAGAGGTTGCCGACACTCGCTGCGGGCTCGCGCAAACGCTTCTGGATTTGGGGGAGTACGCCGAAGCACGGGAACAGATTGAGCAGGCACTGACTGTTCTCACACGCGCTTTTGGACCAGATCACCTTGAGGTCGCCACCACGCATCATCTCCTCGGTCGAGTGCTATTGGAACTGGGCGAGTACGCGGGCGCTCGCGTACAGTTGGCCCTGGCATTGACTACTTATCTCCGCGCGATTGGGCCGGACCATCCGTCGGTTGGACATCTTCGAATTGAGTCTGCGCGCCTTTTGTTAAAAACCGGCGATACGACGGAGGCAATGCGTCAGGCCGATCAGGCAGTCGACATACTCGAAAAGAAGCTACGACCCGAACATCCAAACCTAACTCGTGCACGTCGCATTCGCGAGGAGATTGCGAACCGGCAGCCCGTCCCAGTTTCGTGATCAGCCGGTAGTCAATTCCCGCGCAATATTCACCCTCGCCCGCGCCTCGTAATCTTTGAAGGCCGGGTGCGGGAAGATCACCGTCTGCTCCAGAAACTTCCGCATCAACGCCGCGCGCCCGGCTCGGAATTGCTGGTCCGGAACATGAGCATACTCGGCTCGAACCTGCGTCACATAAGCATCGTAGCGCTCAGGCGAAGCTGCGAGAATCGTGAGATCCAACGAGACCAGTAGCCGCGCGTCGTCGCCTTCAATAGCCGAAGCCGCGCCATGCTTGGTGGCCAGAATCAACTCGGCTGTCCGCTCGATCACCTCCGCCGCTTCGTCCATCTCTGTCAGAGCCACACGCGCCACTCGCGCACTGTCTTCCTCGTTAGTGCCGCTGCGCGGATCGTAGACGAAGTCATGAAACCAGATCGCCCATTCGACCGCGGGCCCCAACTGCGCAAACCGCGCGCTCTCCGCAAACAAATTCTCCAGATGCGCCAGCGTGTGATAGTGGCGATGCGGTTCGGAGTACGCCGCCTCGATGCGCCGCTTCCAACGTTCGTCAAGCAACCGGATCATCGGGAAACCATCCCCATACTTAGCAACGCCCGCAGACTCCAGCCAATCGTGCGAATCCAATTGGTAGCCACCAGACTCCCGTGCGCCACCGGATCGAAGCCGCGGGCCAGTTCCGCATGCCGAGGCACCTGCAGCAGCGCCGTCGAAAGCCACACCGCCGCCAACAGCGCAGCGCCAGTCCAACTCATCCAACGAGGCACGCTCGTATCGGCCACTAATGCAATGGCCGTGGCGAGTTCGATCAGCATCACCGGCCCCACAACCCAACCGGTCAGCGAGGAGTGTCGCTGTGCGTAAGCCGCGAAAGCATCCGCACCCACGCTGGCGAACATCGGATAATGCACCACCTGCACGAACCAAATCAAGCCAGTCATGAACAGCGTCGCGGCGGCATGGACAAGTAGAATTGTCATCGGAAGTTATGCCCCAACATACCTCGCATACAGGCTTCTGGCGACGCCCGTATCCTGCGTGCCTTTGATGATGGCGCGCCCGTCGGGAAACACGGTCATCTCATAAGGCGAGATGAAGAACCGTAGCGCGAACTCATTGGCTCGCACGACTCCGAGCGGCCCGAGAGCCTTCTCCAACTGCACCAGGTCCACCGGCCGGTGCCGCTCATGAATCTGCACCGCGTTGCGCCCGCACAAGCTGATCGGCGCGCGCTTGCCTCCCTGCAATTGCTCGAAGACGCGATGCGCGCACACCGGGCATTCGGAATCGCGCGCCGGTTGATTGATCTGCCGGAGCACGCCGCTCCAAAGGTCGATGGTCGTAACCTTGCGCGGCGCCGTCTCACGATGACCCGACAGAATCTGCATCGCCATCGTCACTTGCAGCGCGCCGATTACGGTCGTCACCGTGGCCAACACTCCCGCCGTCTCGCAAGTGGGTTGCACGCCCGCAGGCGGATCGGGATACAGGCACACCAAACACGCGGTCTCATCGGGCAACACAGGCATCGCAATTCCGTAGCTGCCGACGGCCCCGCCATAGATCCAAGGGACGCTCTCGCGCACGGAGTACTCGTTCATGAGATAGCGTGTTTCAAAATTGTCCGTCCCATCCAAGAGCAGATCGACGCCGCTCAACAGCTCATCGGCATTGGCCGGCGTGAGGTCGGCCACGACAGGCTCCACCGAAATCGTCGAATTAATACGCGCCAGATGCCGCGCCGCCGCCACGGCCTTCGGCAGCCCCTCCGCTGCATCGCTTTCCTCATACAGCCACTGCCGTTGGAGATTGTTCAGCTCGACATAGTCGCGATCGATAATCCTCAGGAAACCCACGCCCGCACGCCCCAGCGCGGCCGCGTGATAAGTGCCCAGCGCCCCGCAGCCCACAATGGCTACGCGCGCTTCGCCCAGCCGGCGCTGCCCCTCCAGGCCCAACGGGGCAAAGCGTTCCTGGCGGGAATAACGATCCGATTCTGGCATCTGTCGGCGATTTCAGGAACGCCGCGGATTCGCTTCCGGGGCCGTCCTTTTTATATGATTACAGACAGTGACCCGTGCAAGCCCGCGACTTGCCGCCGCCCTCGTCTGGCTTCTCCTGGGCGGTGCGGTGTTGAGCGCCGCGGACGACTATCGCAACCTGCCGATCGTCCAGATCGCTTTCAAGCCGGCCGAACAGCCATTGCCGCCGAATGAACTGGCCGCGCTGTTGCCGTTGAAAGTCGGCGACAAACTCGACCCCGAAGTTTTGCGGCAGGCCATTGAACACCTGCACTCAACCGGCCGGTATCGCGAAATCGCCGTCGAAGCGCAACGCACGCCCGATGGCGTCGCACTGGAATTCGTGACGACGGGCACATGGTTCATCGGCCGCATCTCTACCGAGGGCGTTCCGGAACCGCCTAATCGCGGCCAACTTGCCAGCGCCACCAAGCTGCACCTGGGCGAAGAGTTCAACGCAGACGATCTTCGCGAGGCCACTCGCAACCTGAAGGCAAAACTCGAGGCTAACGGATTTTTTGAAGCGCGCATCGACCCCGGCGTTAAATACAACGAGCCCCGCCAACAGGCCGACCTTGAGTTCCGTATCGATCATGGTCCGCGCGCCAAGTTCACTCAGCCCGTCGTAGAGGGCGTGACGCCGGCCGAGGCCCTTCGGCTGAGCGGGCAAGCGAGTTGGAAATACTTCGGAGGCTTCCTCGGCTGGAAGCCGGTGACAGAGGGGCGTGTGCAACGCGGTGTTGAGCGCATTCGCCGTTCGCTCGCCAAGCAAGACTATCTCCTCAGCCGAGTCTCCCTCAAGAGTCTCGACTATTCGAGCGACAGCCGGCGCGCCACGCCCCAACTGACGATCGACCGCGGACCCAAGGTAGAGATACGCGCCACTGGGGCCAAACTTTCAGGAGCGCGACTCCGTCAACTAGTGCCCGTATTTCAGGAACAATCGGTGGACCGCGATCTACTGGTGGAAGGGAAACGCAACCTCCAGAGCTATTTTCAAGCGCAAGGATACTTCCAGGCGAAGGTGGATTTCGATACTGAGTCGCTACCTAACGGCCGCCGCAACGTAACCTTCACAGTGGATCGCGGGGCGCGATATCGCCTCGCCCGGTTGACCGTAAATGGCAACCGGTACTTTGGCGCGGACACGGTGCGCGAACGGTTAAGCTTGCAGCCGGCTACACGAATCCGTTATCGGTATGGCAAATTCAACGCAGCGCTACTCGAGGCCGATAAAGACTCGATCCGCGAGTTATACCAGTCCAACGGTTTTCGCGACGTGCGCGTCGAGTCCACGACGGCCGACACCTTCGGCGGGAAGGCGAATTCATTGGCGGTGACCATCGCAGTGAAAGAAGGCCCGCAATGGTTCGTGGCCGCCCAGGAATTCACGGGCGCCGCGCAGGAGCATCGCACTTTTCTGGAGCCAAGACTCAGCAGCGGCGGGGGCCAACCATTCAGCGAAGCGAATCTCGCGCAGGATCGCGACACGGTTCTGAATTATTACTACAATCGAGGCTATCCGAACGCCAAGCTCGACTGGGTAGTTACGCCCGCCGCCATGCCGAATCAAGTCAATGTCAAGTTCGAAGTTACTGAAGGCGCCCAGCAATTCGTCCGCGGGCTGATGGTAGGCGGCCTGGTCGCAACCGACCCTGAGTTAGTGAACCGTCGCATCAAGCTGGCCGAAAACGCTCCGCTTTCGCAAGCGTATATGGTGGAGAGTCAGAGGCGTCTCTATGACCTGGGCATTTTCGCGCGCGTGGACATCGCCGTGCAGAACCCGGATGGCGAAGAGGCCAGCAAGTATCTTCTGTATGAGTTTGAAGAGGGCCGGAAGTACTCACTGAACTTCGGCCTGGGCGCGGAGATCGCACGCATCGGGGGAGGCACTCCCAACTTCGACGCGCCCGCCGGTCAGCCTGGGTTTAGCCCTCGGGTGTCGTTGGGACTGACGCGTAACAACATCTTTGGAACGGGACACCTGGTTTCCGCCCAGATGAGGCTTTCGAACATTCAGAAGCGAATTCTATCGACCTACCAGGCCCCGCAATTCAAGGGGCGCGACGATGTAACGTTGACGATCAGCGCGCTCTATGACATCTCGCGCGATGTGAGGACGTTCGAAGGCCGGCGGCTGGAAGGGGCGGTGCAGTTCAGTAAACGCTTGAGCCGCGCCAACACCCTACAAACTCGCTTTACTTACCGGCGGAACACGATTCACAACCTCGCCATCGCGGCCAACGATATTCCGATTTACTCGCAGCCGGTGCGGGTGGGCGTACTTTCGACGACGTTGATTCAGGATCATCGCGACGATCCAATCGACTCTCATCGCGGTTATTACAACTCCGCCGATTTTGGCTACGCCTCAAAGGCCTTCGCTTCGCAGAGCGACTATTTCCGCCTCCTCGCGCGCAACTCGACCTATCATCGGGTCGCGCGCGATATCGTATTTGCCCGCTCCACCACGCTGGGCGCGCTCACTAATCTTCGCTCGGGCGGCACGGCGGCGATCCCACTGCCTGAGCGCTACTTTTCCGGCGGCGCCTCAACCCATCGCGGCTTCCCGGACAATCAAGCGGGGCCACGCGACTTGACGACCGGTTTCCCAATTGGCGGCAGCGCGCTGCTGGTGAACAACCTCGAATTGCGCGTCCCCGTGTATGGCGAGAACCTGGGGGCGGTGCTGTTTCACGACGCCGGTAACGTATATTCCGGTACAGCCGCAATCTCCTTTCGTATCCGCCAACGCAATCCGGCGGACTTCAACTATATGGTCCACGCGGTTGGCCTGGGCTTCCGCTACAAGACTCCAGTGGGACCGGTGCGCGTCGACTTTGCCTTCCCGGCCAACTCCCCTCGATTCTCGTTTGAACGCACGACAGGCGGCCTTCCCACGCAAGTAACCCAACGCATCGATCGTTTCCAGTTTCACTTCTCACTGGGGCAGACATTCTGATGACGATGCGAAGGCTGGCCCTGGTCACGCTGTCGATCGCCGCTGCCTCAGCGGGCGAAGTGATCGACTGTATTGCGGTATCAGTGGGACGGAACGTGATCACGCGTAGCGCCATTCAAGAGCAAGCTCGCATCGCGGCTTTTCTGAACCGGGAGCCGGCTGATCTATCGGCCACAAACTTGCGCCGCACCGCCGAGCGGCTGGTCGATGTGGTGCTCATTCGCCGCGAGATGGAGATCTCGCGATACGCGGCTTCGCCGGCCGTCGAAGTGGAGAAAATTCTCGAGGGGCTGCGCGCTGGGCGGGCGGCTGTCAAACCCGAAGACTTCGCGCAAGCCTTGACTGCCTATCACACCGACGAAGCCGCGCTGCGCCGCCACCTCGCTCTGCAAACGGCAACCATGCGCTTCGTCGAACTTCGTTTCCGTCCCGGAAGCAGCGTGAGCGATGCCGAGATTGACGTGTTCTACCGGGACAACTTCGCGACCGAATTCGTGCGGCAGAACCCAGGCAAAGCGGCGCCTGATCTCGATGACGTCCGGGATCGTATCGAAGCCAGTTTGCTTGAGCAGCGAGTGGACCAGGCAATGGAGCAATGGCTCAAGGAGGCGCGCTCGCAGGTGAGGATCACTTACTTCCCCGAGTCGTGCAAGGTGGGGTCATGAAGCGCACCCTCCTCACTCTTGCCGCGCTCCTCGCTATATTCATCGGTGCGGCAGTTTGGAGCGTGGAATCCGGTTGGCTTCGCCGCCGAGTGCAAGCCCGAATCGTAAGAGAAATCGAGAACACGACGGGAGGCCGCGTTACACTCGGCGGCTTTGACTTCGATTGGCGAACGCGCCGCGCGGCGTTGCACGACGTCGTGATTCATGGATTGGAGCCTGTTGGCGAGCGGCCCTTCTTTCAGGCGCGGCGCATCGAAGTTGGAATCGCCGTGGTTTCGTTTTGGCTGCGCAAGTTTGAGCTTGTCTCGCTGGATGTGGATACGCCGCAAGTCAACATCCTAGTGGGGCGCGACGGCCGGACCAATGTGCCGGAACCGCGAGTACGGCGAGAGAAAATCGGGGTGTTGCCCAATCGCTTCCTGGATCTCTCGATCGGCCGGTATCAAATAGCTCGCGGCGAATTCCATCTCGGTCAACGGCAATGGCCGCTGGAGGCGCAGGGACAGGACCTGGACGTGCGGCTCGATTTCGATCGTCCGTCGCGCTCTTACTCGGGCACGGTGCGAGCGAAGGAAGTCCGGATCGTCGAGCCGCTTCGCGCGCCGCTGCAATTCAATCTCGAATCGGACGTGCGCATCGAAGCCAATCGGATTACGTTTTCGAAGGCGGACTTTCGCGCGGGTAAGTCTGCGATCAAGGCCACATTCGGCGAGATCGCGTTAGACCGTCAATTTGCCTCGGCCCAGTTAGAGGGTGTCGTCTCGATCAAGCAACTTGGCCCGGTCCTAGGTTTGCCGATCGATCATCGCGGCGATGCGAATGTAGTTGGTCTCTTTCAATGGAAGGGTGGACACAATTGGACCGCAGCCGGTTCCGCGCGTGGCTCCGGCATCGGCTACCACGCGGGGAAAGTGCAGGTGAACGGCATGACGGGCCGCGCCACGTTCCGCGCGACACGCAACCAACTGGACTTGCTTGGACTCCGTCTGCAGGCGCTTGGCGGCGAGTTCCGCGGAAAGGCCTCGGTGACCCGGAACGCCGGTTACACAGCAGTGGGTGTCGTCGTCAACTTTGCGCTTAGTCAATTGACCGCTTTGGGATGGAAGAACCCGTTGCCTTGGGAGGCGACTGTATCGGGACCGGTGAAGGTCTCTGGCCCGGATATTACCGCAGAAGGCAGGCTCAAGATCGAAGGCGTGGCCGAGACGCCGCCTTTGCACGGCGAGCTAACCGGGGCGTTGCTGGCAGGCGGACAACTGCGGCTTGAACCGTCGTTCCTTGAGTTCGGAGGAACGCGAATCAACCTGGCGGGAGACCTTGCCCAGCGCCTCGATTTCGGTTTTACCTCACGTCAGCTCGACGACTTGTTACCGTTGCTTGCGTCCGCCGGCATTTCACTGGGCGAGGCGCCGATCAAGATCCTGCAAGGCATCGCGCAATTCGACGGGTCGGTTACGGGGAGTGTTGAGCGACCTCACGTCACAGGCCATTTGCGCGCGGGGCCGCTTCAGGTTCAGGATCGCCGAGTGGAGTCGGTGAACTTCGTTCTGGATGCTTCGGCTTCGGAAGTGCGCGTCACTGAACTGCGATGGAAGGAATCCGCCTTTGACTTACAGGGCTACGCGACGTTAGGTCTGACGCAATGGCGTCCCGCGCCAGATGCGCCTGTCGCGGCCAAATTGACACTGGTGAATGCGCCCATCGAACCGATGCTGGCGGCGGCGAAACTGACGTTTCCAATCGAAGGCGAGCTCGATGCGCAAGTCGATATCCAAGGCACGACATCCGCTCCGCGCATTACCAGCCGGGTAACGGCGGCGCCGCTGGAGGCTTGGGGCGAGCGATTCGATCGCTTCGAGGCGGACGTCCGTTATGCCGGAGAGCGGCTGGAACTTTCAAACGGGCGCCTCTTGGATAAAGGTTCGGCGCTGGAGTTTTCCGCGAGCCACGCGCAATCGGTCACCCGGCTTGAGTTCTCCGCGCGCAACTCGCGGCTCGCGGTTTGGGAACAGGCGCAGCGCTGGCAACCTGAACTCGATGCGGCGATCGTGGCGAAGGGCGTGATCACGGCGCGTACGGCGCCGGACGGGCAACCGGCTCTCACCAGCGCGGATGCAGAGGTAAAGCTTCAAGGAGTGACGCTTAGCGGCCGGCGGTTTGGAGACCTCGCGTTGTTAGTGCGCACGAAGGGCCGCGTGATGACGGCGGATCTTACGGCCCAAGTTCGCGAGTCCCGGCTGCAGGGCGTCGCTGAGTGGAGCATTGGCGGCGGCGCCAATGGCCTGGGTCAGTTCACCGTTTCGAATCTGACTTTCTCCGACCTCTACGATCTTTTTGCCGATCCGGGTCAGAAGCCGTCGCTGCGCGGGGCGATGAATGGCGAGCTTGGTTTTTCGGGGCCAATCTTGCGGCCGGAGTTGTGGACAGGTTACGCGAAGATCAACTCGCTGGAAGTGGAACCGATCACTCCGCGCTTTGAGGCGGCGGGCCGGCGCGCGTTGGTGCTGCGCAACAAGGAGCCCATTCTCGCTTCCATCGATAGCAAGGGCATCACTCTGCAATCGGCACACTTGGCCGCCGAGGGAACGGACCTGGAAGCGTCGGGCGCGGTCTCAATCCGCTCGAAGAATCCTTGGAACCTTCGCCTGCGCGGCAATCTTAGTTTGCCGGTACTGACGATCTTCGAGCCTGACTTGGTGGCGAAGGGAACCTCGACATTGGATGCGACAATCCGGGGCACGCTTGAGCGTCCGAACATCGTGGGCCGCATGGAATTGAAACAGGCGGAGCTGAACTTCAGGGGCCTCCCGAACGGCGTGGAGAACGCTAACGGCGTGATCGTGTTCGACCGCACGCGCGCCAATATCGAACGCCTCACCGCACAGAGTGGCGGCGGCGACCTGGCGCTGACAGGCTTCGTCGACTTCGGCGGCGATCAGTTTGTTTATCGGCTCGGGGCCAATGTTCAGCGGGTGCGCGTGCGATACCCGGAGGACGTGTCGACAACCTTCGACGCCAATTTGAACTGGACCGGCACCACGGCGCAGAGCGTGCTGGGCGGGACAATCACGTTGAACAAGATGGGCATCAATCCGAAGACCGACTTCGGCAGCCTGCTGGAATCGACCGGGCGGCGGTCGTCATCGCCGGCCGCCTCAAGCGCGGTGATGCGCGGCCTGCAACTGGACATCCGCGTGCAGACGGCGCCCGATGCCGAACTGCAGACGTCGCTGGCGCGAGACATTGCGCCACAGGCGGAACTGCGCTTGCGCGGGTCTGGCGCGCGCCCGGTGCTATTCGGCCGCGTCTCGGTGAATCAGGGCGAGATCCAATTCTTTGGCAATCGGTACACGATCACGCGCGGCGATATCTCCTTCTTCAACCCTGTGCGCATCGAACCGGTGATCGATTTGGACCTGGAGACAAAGGTGCGCGGCATCACCGTGAACATGAACTTCTCTGGGCCCGTGTCGAAACTCAACGCTTCCTATCGCTCCGATCCGCCGCTCCAGTCGACCGAGATCATTGCGCTGTTGACCGTGGGACGCACACCCGGCACGGGCATCACGCCGAGTCTGCAACAGAGCCAGTCTCTGCAGTCGATGACGGGCAACAACACGCTGCTGGGCCAGGCGATTTCGGCTCCGATTAACAGCCGCCTGCAACGCTTGTTTGGCGTCAGCCGAATTAAGATCGATCCGGATCTTTCGAGCGTAACCAATACGCCACAAGCGCGCCTTACAGTGGAGCAGCAGTTGTCGCGCGACTTGACCGTCACTTACATCACCAACCTTAATCGAACGCAACAACAGATCGTCCGTGTGCAGTGGGACTTCAGCCGCGACTTCTCGGTGCTGGCCGTGCGGGATGAGAATGGTATCTTCGGCGTCGACTTTTTGTGGAGGAAGCGGTTCTGAATCCATGAAGCTGCGCGCGTCCAACAACCGGCTCAAGATAGAGCACTCAATCATCGAAGGGCTGCGACCGGTGCTTGAGCGGCTGCTGGAGCAGAACCCGGAAATCCGTTCGATCGTGCCCGGCGTCATCCGGCGCGTACGCGATGCGAAGGGACTGGTCGCGATGCACCTTACCGTTCCGACGACGAATGGCTGGAAGGGTATTGCACTGGCATCGGGGGCGCGGCAGGAGCTGTTTATCTCGACGGCGATGGAGAAGCCCGCGTTGGATGCGGCGATGGTGAAGGCGTTAGTCCGATGAGTCTGCACGACGTAGCGCGGAGAGCTATTCAGTATCTGGAAGAGGCGAAGGAGCGGCGCGTCGCTCCCGATGCCGCGGCGGTGGCGGAGCTTGAGAGCTTGGCGGGAGCGATGCCACAACAGGGCGCTTCGGTGGATGAAGTGGCCCGGCTGTTGGATGAAGTTGTCTCGAAGGCGACTGTTGTGAACTCGGCGGGCCGCTACTTCGGCTTTGTCCAAGGGGGGACGCTGCCTGCGGCGCTGGCGGCGAGTTGGCTGACGAGCGCGTGGGATCAGAATTGCGCCTTGCGGGCGATGTCTCCGGCGGGCGCCAAGCTCGACGAGATCGCTACCCGGTGGGCGATCGAGGCGCTTGGATTGCCTTTCGAGTGCGGCGCGGGCATCGTGACCGGCTGCACAATGGCGAGCTTCTCGGCGATCGCTGCGGCTCGCCACGCACTGCTAGCCAGAGCGGGCTGGGACGTGGAGCGAGACGGCATGTTTGGCGCGCCCGAGGTGCGGGTGGTAGTGGGTGGCGAGGTCCACGTATCGATGCTGAAGGCGCTGACCCTGGCTGGGTTCGGCAGCGCGCGGTTGACTCGCGTGCCGGTGGATGGACAGGGCCGGATGCGCGCGGATCAGGTTCCGGCACTGGACCCGATGACCGTGTTGTGCCTGCAAGCGGGCAACGTCAATACGGGCGCGTTCGATCCGGCAGCAGAGATCTGCCCGCGCGCGAGACAGGCCGGTGCGTGGGTTCACGTGGACGGGGCTTTCGGGTTGTGGGCCGCCGCTTCGCCGCGGCATCGTCATCTGACTCGCGGATTCGAAGTAGCCGACTCATGGGCGACCGACGCGCATAAGTGGCCGAACGTCGGTTATGACTGCGGCTTGGTCATAGTAAGAGAGCCGGAACATTTGCGACGCGCGATGACTTACTCGGCCGCTTACTTACCCGACAGCGGAGCGCGTGAGCCGATGCACTATACGCCCGAGATGTCGCGGCGGGCTCGGGGCATCGAATTGTGGGCGGCACTGCGCGCGCTGGGCCGCGATGGATTGGCGGAATTGATCGACCGGACATGCGACCATGCCGCAAGATTCGCCGAGGGGTTGCGGGCGGCTGGGCATCGGATTCTGAACGAGGTCGAGATCAACCAGGTGTTGGTTTCGTTTGGCTCGGCGGAGCGGACGTTGGCGGTAGTCGCGAAGGTGCAAGCGGCGGGCGTGTGCTGGTGCGGGTCCACCATTTGGCAAGGGCAGACCGCGATGAGGATCAGCGTTTCGTCATGGGCGACGACGGCGGAGGACGTGGAGTTGAGTCTGCAATCGATTCTACAGGCGGCCGGCGAGTCCGTTCCGCTACGATAAAAGTATGCCGTTTGCTACGATCCCCGAGGCGATCGAGGAGTTTCGCGCGGGCCGGATGGTCGTGATCGTGGACGACGAGGACCGCGAGAACGAAGGCGATCTGACGGTGGCAGCCGACCTGGTGACGCCCGAGATCATTAACTTCATGGCCGTCCACGGACGCGGCTTGATCTGCCTGACACTGACCGCCGAACGTTGCGACACGTTGCAACTGCCGCTGATGTCCAGTAACAACACGTCACAGTTCGGCACCGCTTTCTGTGAAGCGATCGATGCGCGCACCGGCGTCACGACCGGTATCTCCGCGGCTGACCGCGCGCGGACAATTCAGGTTGCGATGGACCCTGCCAGCCGGCCTCAGGACTTAGCGCGGCCCGGACATATGTTTCCGCTGCGAGCCCGTGAGGGCGGCGTTCTGCTGCGCGCGGGACAGACTGAAGCTTCGGTCGATCTGGCGCGGTTGGCCGGGCTGCGGCCGGGCGGCGTGATTTGCGAAATCATGAACGCCGACGGTACGATGTCGCGGGTGCCGGAGTTGCTTGAGTTCAGTGCGCAGCATGGTCTCAAAATGATTTCGGTGGCCGATTTGATTCGCTACCGGATGCAGACTGAACGGATTGTGCAGCGGCTTGGCGAGGGATCGCTCCGCACCGCCGCCGGGGAGTTTCGCACGATCGCCTATGGCGCATCGGTGGACAGCAAGCGACATCTGGCGCTGGTTTTTGGCGACGTCGAGGGGCGCGAAGAGGTGCTGGTGCGCGTCCATTCTCACTGCGTCTATGGCGACGTGTTCGGAGCGGTGACTTGCGAGTGCCGCCGGACGATGGAGCAATCTCTGCAGCGGATTGCGCAAGAAGGTTGCGGTGTGCTGGTCTATCTGCACCAGACGGGTATGGGGATCGGTATCAACGCCGAGGGCCGGTTGATGCCTCACTCGCGCGAATTCATGCACTACAACAGTGCCGAAGGACAGCGGCAGTTACAGCATGAAGTTGGCATCGGTGCGCAGATTCTCGCGGACCTCGGGTTGCATCGGATTCGGCTGTTAACGAATCATCCTCGCAAGATTGTGGCGCTGGAAGGCTTCGGAATTGAGATCGTCGAGCAAGTGCCGGTGGCGGGTTGACGAAAAAATCAAAAGTGTCGGATTCTGTCGCTTTTTGTCGAAAGCGGATTGAATTGTCAAAGAGCGGGCGACGGCTCTGGCCGTTCGTGGTAACTGTAGCGGGTCACTAGTGTCCAAGACAGTAGTTACTCCCGGACACGGCGCTGTTAGGTTGCGGAGTAGCGTAAGGAGAGGCGGTGGTCGGCGAGGG
>JAYUSQ010000067.1:0-2589 GCA_043755595.1 Acidobacteriota bacterium
TGTGCGCCTCGCCCGCGATCGCAAGTGCGGCCGGATGGAATGGGTCGCCCTTGATTGGAACCAACCGGCGATCGATTTCTATGACAAGCTGGGCGCCAAGCAACTGAACGAGTGGATCATGTTCCGCCTTTCAGAAAATCAGATTCAAAGACTGGCGCTGGACGCGGCAACCCTGTAAGTTCTCCCCGCAACCCATGAATCGAAGCGCCTTCACCCGCTGCCTGCGTATCACGCTCGGCTTCACGGTGCTCGTCGCCCTCGCCAGTTGCACGACCGTTGACGACCATCTCCACCAAGCTGCCGCCACCAAATGGGCGAAGGAATTGGGGGCGTTCGACGTGGCCGATGCGAAAGCGCCGCCGCAACCAGGAGGCATGCTGTTTGTCGGCAGTTCCAGCTTCCGGCTGTGGACGAACCTGGCCTCGGCTTTCCCCGAACGGCGCACGATCAACCGTGGCTTTGGCGGCTCGCAGATGCACGAATTGCTGGCCCTGAGCGATCGATTGGTGCTGCCGTACGCCGCCGCCGAGATTTTTGTTTATGAAGGCGACAACGACCTCGCAAAGGAAAAGGCACCGTTGCAGATCGCCGGGGAGTTTCGGGAATTTGCGCGGCGAATCCACCAACGGCAACCCGCAGCCAGGATTTACTTTGTCGCGATCAAACCCAGTCCGTCGCGGGTGAAGCTCATGCCGGAAGCGGCGGAAGCGAACCGGTTGATCGCGGGTTATTGCGCGGGAAAATCGTGGCTGAAGTTCATTGATGTTTACGCCCCGATGCTGGATGCCCGGGGCCGGCCGCGACCAGAGTTATTCGGTTCGGACAACCTGCATATGAACGGCACCGGTTACGCCCTCTGGACGAGGATCATCCGCCGGGAGCTGGGGCTGATGTGAGAACGGCGATGCCGGGCAGAGCTCAGGCGCTGCTTTATTCGCCGAACAGTTCGTTCAAGCGAGTCGACTCCCGGAAGTGAAACATGGCGCGCTTGAGGTTGTTCTGTTGCAGGTGAAGCTCGCCGAGTCGGGAATGCAGGGACGAGTCTTCCGGATTGCGGGCGACCAATTCCTGCGTCACTTTGAGCGTCGCCGCCGGCCCAAGAAAGCGCGATGCCTGAACAGTGTTCTCCTTCAGTGCGAAATTACAGATCAGGGAAATGCCCACCGCCAGCGCGAGAAAGACCGGAAGATTGGTGTTGTTGCGCAGGATGCTCGGCGCCCGCTGTTCGCCCCGAAAGACTCGAATGACCAGATCGCCGAGGAAGCCGGCGGTGCGCTGCCCAAAACCCCGGCCCTCCAGAAGGGCTGGTTCCTGGCCCAAGGTTGGATCGACTTGCCCGCCCCATGCTGCGGTCACCATTGGCTCTGTCGTTTCTGAGGTATTCATGTCGTTTGCGTGTTCGTGGTTTCACGACCGAACGGCCCATGGTCGATGTCAGGTGTCCTGGGATACGATTTGGTTTGCACGCCTGCACCTGGCATTTAGCACGACCAACGCCATGGCTTGTAACTTTTTCATTGGCCTTTGACGCGGGTCGGCAAAGTGGCCAGCTGAACGGCACTTCGGTGATTTCGGTTCAAAGAAAATAGTTGACCTCCCGGCCTGCGGCTAACTCTGGAAGAGTTGATGGCCCCATCCCCTGCCTTGTGAGAATGTTCCGTCCGACCAAATCTGGACACCCCACTTCCCGATTGCGGGCCGGCCCCGCCAGGCTTGCGCAACGCCTGCTCCAAAAATCAACCGCCCGTCGGGAGGGGATCCCGACGGGCGACTGCTTCTCCTTTGGAGGAATGTCGAAGTGTAAAGGGTTCGTTTAGGCGGCCGTCTCAAGCTTCTCGCGCGCGTCCGTGGCGACGATCTTGTCGATGTCGAGCAGCGTCTTCACGCCACCCTTCACCCGCGCCATGGCGATGATGTAATCGGTGTTGAGGTTGCCGCCAAAATCGGGTGCCGGCTCGATGCTCTCCGCCGTCACCTGGGCAACTTCCTCGACCGCGTCGACGATCAGCCCCAGCAGCGATTGCACACCGCTGGGCTGGTTGACCTGCACGACGATCGTACAGGTGCGCTCGGTGAATTCCGCCTTGGCCAAACTGAAACGCAGGCGCAGATCGATGACGGGCATCACCTTGCCGCGCAAATTAATCACGCCCTTCACGTAGGCCGGCATCCGCGGGACGGGAGTGATGTCGATCATCCGGATGATCTCCCGCACTTTCAACACAGGTATCCCGTACGATTCGCGCCCCAACACGAAGGTTAGGTATCGGCCCGCCTTTTCGGCCAGTCCCTGAACATTGGTCTCTGCCATTGCTGCGCTCATAGAAGTCTGCGGAAGCTATCGGCCGTCGTGGCGGAAAGGTTTAGAAATTTCTTCGCGGGAGGTCCGGGTTGCTCAAGTACGCCCTCGATTGTGCCGTTGATCTTTGGCAGCAACGCCCGACAGAAGCACCACTCCCATGAACGATGCTGTAAACCAGCGCAAAGCTCCCCATCCGCCGGCACGGCGACCGGCGCCGACGCGGTCCGCCCGCACCGCCGCCGATCCGCACCACCCGGAGTTTCTTGAGCGGGAAGCCCACGGCACCA
>JAYUSQ010000068.1:0-2569 GCA_043755595.1 Acidobacteriota bacterium
TCAAGGTCGGGGCGTGGGAGTTGAAGTAATTCGCCGGGCCGTTATCCACCTGCCAGTACGCGCCGGTCGGACCATTGGTGCCGGTCGGGCCGAGGACGAGGAAGACATCGACGTTATCGCCGTAGATGCTGATTTCTGTGTAGCTCTGGCTGCCAGTGGCGAAGTAGGTGAACTCGAAGGGGCCATACTTGTCATTGACGCCCTGCTGCCAGTTGCCCTGGGTGTCCCAGATGCTGGTGAAGGGAGGCAACTCGCGATAAAGCGGAATCAGCCCCAGACCGCCGTCGCCGAACACGTTTTGCAGGCGACGCCGGAGGATGGCCGTGTACGAAGTGCCTTCGATGTTGCTGGCGAAAAGCCCCTCCGTGGTGGATTCGCCGACGAGCAGCACGTTGATGACGTTGGTATCATTTAGATACGAACGCCAGGCTTGCAGGCCGGGCCCGAGGTTGTAGGTCGCCATCGGCAGGCTCGAGGTGACGCAGAGCGGATTAACCAGCGAAAAGAGAAGCTGGCTGAGCGGCGTCTCCGTGTCGGAGGCGGTGTTGGTCAGCACAAGTGCGTTGCCGCAAAGCACTGTCCGGTTGGAGATCGCTGCGAGCGTGGGTGGCAGGTTCGCTGCGCTCGACGGTGCCTGAGCGCCAGCGAGGATCAGGCACAGCAGCAGGAGCGCGACTTTGATACGAAACGGTGATAAAAAAAATAATTTCATGAATCCGATTGCGAACTTTGATTCCCCTCAGCGCACAACCGCGCCAGTTGAAGAGTTCATGTTGAGTCAATATGTCTGCCTCCCCACCCGGCGTCAGGGCCGGCCACTGCTTGAAGGTACGACACTCATTCCGCAGGAACCGATGCACGGCACCAGAGCTGTGGAAAGCCCGCTACTTGTAGGCGTTTCCACGCTCGGAATCAAGTTTTATCCCCGCGCAAGTGAGTCAACTCAGGGCGCCTGATGGCTTGAATCCGGTGGTTGCCCTCCCGTCCGCGATTCCGGTAAAGTTTCCGTCATGTTGAAAAAGGCATTCAATGCGGTGTTAAGCCGCCTCTCGTCGCGCTTTGCAGATGATATATCGAGATTGATCGTGCAACGCACCTACGCGCAGGAGTTGCACCCCGGCATCCTGGTCCGACGCCGCATGCAGGAGGAGGCGGCCGACTACGTGGAAGCAAAAATGCCGCGCGCCCTCTTCTTCGCCGAACGCGAGGATCTGGTGAAGTTTGCGGTGGCCAAGGCGTCCCCGCCCGGTCTCTTCATGGAATTCGGCGTGGCCTCGGGCAAGTCGATCCGTTGGATCGCGCAATGGTCCGAGGCGACGGTTCACGGCTTTGACAGCTTCGAGGGGTTGCCGGAGGATTGGTCTGGTTCGTCCTTCGGCCAGGGCGGTTTCAGCCGGGGCGGCAAGCTGCCCAGCGTGCCGGCCAACGTCCAGCTTCACCAGGGCTGGTTCGATAAAACCGTGCCGGCGTTCCTTGCGACGACGCCCGACCCGTGCGCTTTTCTCCATGTTGATTGCGATCTCTATTCCTCGACGAAGACCATCTTCGACCTGATCGGCCCGCGGCTGCGCAAGGGATCGGTCATCGTGTTCGACGAGTATTTCAACTACCCCACCTGGCGCGAGCACGAGTACAAGGCGTTTCAGGAATTCGTCTCCCAGCGCGGCATCAAGTATGAATACCTCGGCTATGCCCGCCATCAGGTCGTGGTGATGCTCACCGAGGGGCCGTGAATTCATCTGGCTTGCTCCCGCCGTCCGGGTAGTAGGTGCGCCATCCGTTGGATGGCATGGCTTTCGTCGTTGCCGTGTCATCGGGGCGCGATACTCTTCGGCCATGCCTCCCATCCTCACTCCAGGACGCTTTCGCACTGGTGGCGGATTCTTCATGGCGCTGACGTTGATTTTCGTGCTGGCGATCCTTGGCGCAGACTCCGGGCGCTGCGCCACGCCGGAGAAAACCATTCGCAAGCTCGCGTCGCTTGCGCCGCTACCCCAACTCTCCGCGTCGATGGCGCTGGGCTCCGAGCAGATCGCGTGGCCTGACCTGATCTTCTCCACCAATGAAATGGTCTCCCGCGCGGAGCGTTTGCGGAAGGAACTGGACGGCACCCCGGCGGACGGCGAGCGCCATTACGAAATCGCCCGGCTGCTGAAACTGGCGCAGCGGGGTCCGGCCGCAGTGGTGGCCTTCAGCAACGCCGCTTCGATTTATCGTCCCCGCGCCGAGGCGCGGCCCGCAGACGGCGCGTTGCAGGCCCGCTTTGCCGACATGCTGGGGGAAATCGGACAGGCCGAAGAAGCGGAGCATCTTATGCGCGCCGCCCTGAAAAGAATTCCCAACGACTGGCATGGCCACGCCGAACTCGGAGCGTTGCTCGGCGGGCGCGCGCTGCGCCTGGTCCTGGGCACCAACGCCGCCACGCGCGCGCGGGGTACGGCCACGATGGCCGGGGTGCCGGACGTGGCGTTCAAGCCGCGGGCAGCGGATGTGGAGGAGGCGTTGCGCTCACACGCCGAGGCCGTTCAGTGTTTCAATCGCGCGGTGGAACTGGCACCGAAAGAGCCGG
>JAYUSQ010000069.1:0-2559 GCA_043755595.1 Acidobacteriota bacterium
CTCAAAGTGATTCACCCGCTGCTCGATCGTCTCGCCGCACCCGAACATCATCGTCGCCGTAGTTCGCATGCCGAGCGCGTGTGCGGTGCGGTGTACGTCGACCCAATCCTGGCTGGAGCACTTCAACCGGCTGATGCGATAACGCACGGCGTCATCCAGAATCTCGGCGCCGCCGCCGGGAATCGAATCGAGCCCCGCATCGCGGAGCCGTGCAATCGTATCGCGTAGATTCAGTCCGCTCACCTCAGCGATATTCGTCACCTCTGGAGCCGACAAGCAATGCATGTGAATAGCGAACCGCTGCTTGATCGCGCGAAAGAGATCCTCGTACCACTCGATCTTCAGGTGAGGATGCAGACCGCCCTGCATGAGAATGCCGGTGCCGCCGAGATCGATCGTTTCCTGAATTTTCTCGAAGATCGACTCGTGCGTCTGCACATAGCCTTCCTTGTGCCCCATCGGGCGATAGAACGCGCAGAAGCTGCAGTACTCGGTGCAGAAATTGGTGTAGTTGATGTTGCGATCGATGATATAGCTGACGACGCCCTCTGGATGGAGCTTGCGGCGGACCGAATCGGCCTCCATTCCAATCCCGACGAGGTCGTCGCTTGAGAACAGATCGATGGCTTGCTGGCGGGTCGTCATTTATTCAGATCGTAGCATTGCCGAGAGCTGCTGGAACATGGCTAAGCCTTCTTGTTCCGCGCCGCCGATCCGGAAGACGATGTTTCGGGTCAAGTAATCGCGCACCAGCGGGGCGGGGAAGCAGCGGGCCGCCGCTTCCTGCGCGATGATCGTTTCCATGTTCGCTACGCCGAAATCAAGCGAACCGGCGAACGACCGGGCCAATTCACCTTCGTCCCACTGCCGCAGCCGTTCCGGACGTCCGGCCCACATGGCAAACACCATGGGCCGGCCGGTCAGCGCCAGCCACTCAGCGCCAAGATCGAGACACCGGAAGGGCAGCCTCAATGGATCCACACGCAGCGCCGCATCGCCGATCAGGAGCGCCGCGTCCGCTTCGGCCAACATCGCTTCCAGTGTCGGCGCGTGTTCAAAAGTGGACGGCTCGGCTCCAAAACGCTCCTGTAAAATGATCCGCGCCAGCCGGACCGAAGTACGCGATCCCGTGTCGGCGGCTAACCGGCGAATTCGTGCGGGCTCCACCTTCGACACCAGCAGAATGCTTCGCACCTCGCCGATACAAGCAATTCCGGTACCGGAAATAATGGTAAGGCCCTGACGTTGGATCTCCGCGACAGGCACGATTCCTAAATCCGCGGCTCCGCTTTCCACCCGCCAGGCACACTCGGACGGAACGCACGCTTGCAGGTCGAAATCCGGTTGCTGCGGCCCATGCAACATGCCCCAGACCAGTGGCGAAGTATTCAGATAACTGACCGCCGCCAAGCGCGGCCGAGGTGGATTCAGGCTCAACTCCTCAGGTTAGCATCGCAGCCGCCGTGGAGTTGGATCTTCCCCCTATGTTAATGTGAAGATGAATGTTCGGTCCCGCGTCCTGCGATGACTGACCGGAGAAAACAGACAAAATGAACTCGAACTTTCTGGAGAAGAATCGGAGCTTGGTTGCAGGGACCGTACTATTGGCTTTGGCCGGATTGCCGCTCGCGGCTCAAGTACCGTTGAACCTGCAGCCGCAGCGGGCCTTGGGCAACCTGTCGCTCAGGCAACTGTCGGTGGGGCCAAACTTGGTGGAAGGCCGGGAGCTCAATCGTCCACTTGGTGTGGCTATCGATGCGACGCGCCGCATCATCTGGGTCGCCGATACCGGCAATAACCGCGTACTAGGCTGGCAAAACTCAAGCGCATTTGAAAATGGGGCACGCGCCGACTATGTCCTTGGCCAGCGTGATTTTCTCAGTACCGAACCGTTGGGCCCAGGTTCTTCCTTCTCAGCCGGTCTGTTTGCGCCCATGAGCGTCGCGGTGGATCCAGCGGGCAACGTTTATGTGTTGGATGCCGGCAACAATCGCGTTATCCGATATCCGACGCCCTTTTCCCAACCCGATCAGTTGCCTGACATGGTCATCGGCCAGCCCGATTTCCGGACCAGAGCCGCTAATCAAGGCGGGATTACCGAAAAGACGTTGGCCACCAATGTCGCCGGCAGTCTGTATAAGTGTGGAATCGCTTTTGACGCGCAAAACAATCTGTGGGTTGTAGACCCAGGCAATCATCGGATTCTGCGCTTTCCGGTCAATGTGCTCGGTTCCGACGCCCCGAGCTTCCCTTCCGCCAATCTTGTAATCGGACAACCGGACTTCGTCGCCAACACCTCCTTGCCTGGAACGGCGACCCTGTTGGCTACCCGCACCAACAAGACTGGAATCCGTGAACCGTCCGGTCTCGCCTTCGATCAGGGTGGCCGACTTTATGTCACGGATTTCCTGAATCGTGTCATGGTTTACAGGCCTCCCTTCGCCAACGGTATGTCCGCTACCCGGATCATGGGTATCGCGCCGGTTCCGGCCGAAGGCCAGCAGCAATTGACGCCTGTCAACGAGTACACGATGGGCGTGGCCTTGGCTGGAGGCTCCA
>JAYUSQ010000070.1:0-107181 GCA_043755595.1 Acidobacteriota bacterium
CACGATGATGAAAAACGCAATCACGCTCATGACAATGCAACCGACAATCACTTCAATGCGAGACTCCAGGTAATCCTTCGCCGTCACACCCTTTTCCACAATCGCCGCCTGTAAGTAGAATTGCATCCACGGGGCTACCGACGTGCCGACCATGCCGATCAGCATCTGTAAGTACCCGGCGTCCAGCATCAACACCGGTCGCACGCTGTAAATGGCCGCTTCCTTCCAGTCCGGCTTCACTAACACGCCGGAAATGATGTAACACACATAGAGCGCGCAGGCAAACAGGAAGATCTTCTCCACTGTTGCGTATGTGCCTTTCACAATCAACAGCCAAACGGCGGCGGCGGCCAATGGCACGGAAATGTACCGGGTAACCCCGAATAGCTCCAGCGAACTGGCGACGCCCGCAAAATTCGCCATCACGTTGAGTAAGTTCGCGGCCACCAGCGCCGCCATCATCAGGAACGTGGTCCGAAGTCCAAATTCTTCCCGGATCAGATCCGACAAACCTTTCTCGGTGACCGCGCCCATGCGCGAACACATTTCCTGCGTGACAATCAGCAGCACCGTAATGGGGGCCAGCGTCCAAAGCGGCAGATAACCGTACTTCGCGCCCGCCTGCGAGTAAGTAAAGATGCCACCGGCGTCATTGTCCACCACGGCCGTGATGAAGCCCGGTCCGATCACCGAGAAGAAGACGAGTATGCGATGGTGGAGAGATTTAAACAGGGTCAACTTATCGTTCCTGTCTGAGCAATGAAATGATCTCGTGCGCCATCACTACGCCTTGGAGCACCCGGTCGTCATCCACCACGGGCAGGCTGAGCAGGTTGTACTTGTCGAACAGTTCCATCACCTCGTCTTCCGGCATCGAGACCGGCGCCTCGATCAGCCGCTCCATTTCCAACGTGGCAAGCGGCGTCTCCAGTGACTTGCCCAGGAGCCGCCCCAAGGGAATCGCCCCCTCCAACCTGCCTTCGGAATCGACGATGAAAATCGTATCCAGGCCATCGGCGCCCTCGTCACGCCCGATGGCCGCTACCGCGTCACCTACCGTGCTGCCCGATGGCGCCGCCGTGTATTCCGTTGTCATCAACCGGCCCGCCGTGCCTTCCTCATACTCCAGCAGTTCGCGCACCTCGGTCATCGGCGCGGACGCCATTTCATCCAGAATCTCAGCCGAAGTTTCCTCTTCCACTTCACTAAGTGCCGCTGCGGCTTCGTCCGGCGCCATCTCTTCCAGAATGTGCGCAGCGGTTTCGGTCTCCAGATTTTCGAGAATCGACGCCTGAATATCGGGCTCCAGTTCAGATAGCGCACCAGCGGCGGCTTCGGCATCCATCGCTTCAAACAACGCGCCGCGGTCTTCCGGCCCTAACTCTTGGACGATGTCCGCCAAGTCTGCCGGATGCATCTTTTCCAGCAGCGTCGTCGTAATGTTCAGGCGCAACCGCCGCTGCGGGTCAGGCTCCAGAATATTTGAATACTCCCAGGGAATCGAGTTGACCGAAATGTTCTTCTGTAACTTACGAATCCACTTAGGCGGCAGAACGCCCTGAAACAAACGCCGAAACACGCTACGTATGCCGATGTCGACTTCCATAACGGCTAGTTCGCGTCCGTCGCGAATCTGAAACGTCACGTCGGTTACTCGCACGACTTTGCGGCCTTGCGCGTCGATGATCTGCTGATCGAGCAGATCCCGCACCAGCCGCAGCATGTACTCCTCGGCGTGATAAGGCGTCAGCACTTCATCGCGCAGCCGGATCCCATCGAGCGAAATCGACGCTACCTGATCATGCCGGATCGACAGCCAGGTCCAACCGCCACCCACCAGGAAGCGGTCCACGCGCGCCGGGTCCACCAACGGCTGCAACGCCGCATCCTGTATCTTGCCGAGCCGTCTGCCCCGCAAATCATACACGACCAGCCCCATCAGCTCGGTCAAGTAGAGATGCGACAACAACAAGGGTTCGTGCATTCAGTCTGCGCTAGCATGAAGACTTCTGGAGCGACCCCGAAAAACCAAATGAGCCGCCTCTCTACCTTTGTAACGCACGGCCTCATGCCGGTTCTACTTTTTTGTTCGATTTCTTGTAACAGTTCCAAGACAAAAGGGCCGCTGACGCCCACCGAGGGTATCGCATCGCTGCACTTCAGCGACGACTTCGAGGCGGTATTGTTTGCGGCTGAGCCCGGCGTCGTTGACCCCGTCGATATGGCGTTTGACGAGTCCGGGCGCGCCTACGTCGCTGAAATGCTGGATCTGCCTGACGATCCACCGCCCGGCAAGCCTGCCCGGGGCCGCATCCGCCTGCTTGAGGATACCGATGGCGATGGGCGCGCCGACAAGGCGACGGTGTTCGCCGAAAATACGCTGCATGCCTCTGGCCTGATGCCCTGGAAAGGCGGCTTGATCGTACCGGCGTCGCCAGAGATCCTGTACTTCAAAGACACCGGCGGCGATGGCAAAGCCGACGCGCGCGAGGTCTGGTTCACGGGATTTTTTCATGGCAATCCAGAAGGCCAGATCACGAATCCGCGCCTGGGCCCCGATGGCTGGATCTACTTTTCGAATGTTGGCGCCGAGGGGCTGATCAAGTCACCCAAACACCCGAACCATCCGCCCGTGCAGGTGCGTGGCGGCGATTTCCGGTATCATCCGGTGCGCGGCGTTTTTGAGGCTATCTCAGGAACCGCGCAATTTGGCGCGACGTTCGACGATTGGGGCAACCGTTTCATCGCGCAAAACACCGTGCATCTGCGCCATGTGGTGTTGCCGCGCTCGTACCTCGTGCGCGCGCCGATGCTTGAGATTGCGACCACGATGCACGATCCCTATGGCGACACGCCGCGCACGATGTATCCACTGACCGAACCGCAGGAATGGCGCGTCACCCGGACCAAGATGCGGCAGCAGCGTTTTGACGAGTTGAAGAATGGGCGCACGGAAATTCTGGCCGGAACGTTTACGGGAGCCACGGGCAGCACGATCTATTCCGGTGACGCTTGGCCCGATGGGTACCTCGGCAGTCTATTCACGGGCGATGTTTCCGCAAATCTGGTGCGGCGCGATCTGCTGCGACCGGACGGCGCGACGTTCAGCGCCAGCCCGGCCGAAAAGACCGCCTACAAAAAGATCGAGTTTCTGGCCTCCACCGATCAATGGTTCCGGCCTACGTCCTTCGCCAACGGCCCGGACGGCAACCTCTACGTGATCGACATGCAGCGCGAAGTCATCGAAACGCCGCTGTCGATCCCGGAGGGGCTGCGCAAGAAGATCAATTTCTACAGCGGCGACAATCTGGGGCGGATTTATCGGATCGTCTCCAAGCGGTCTAAAACAAAACGCGGGGTTCGCGTGGAAATGGGCAAGGCGTCGACGGCCGAACTGGTTGGTTTACTGGCGAACCCGAACGGTTGGCATCGCGAGACAGCCCATCGGCTGCTGCTGGAGCGGATGGACAAAACGGCGATCCCGGCGCTCAAGGAGACGGCGCTCAACAGCAAGTCGGCCCCAGCACGGCTGCGGGCGCTCTATCTGCTGAGCGACTTCGGCGGGCTCGACACTCCAACGATCGGCGCGGCGTTGACAGACGCGCAGCCCGAGATTCGCCCACATGCGATTCGCCTGGCCGAAGGCGTTCCATCGCTTGAGAAAAATATCCTGGCGCTTACCGCCGACCCCGATCCGCGGGTACAGTTTCAATTGGCGCTGACGCTGGGCAACCTCAAATCTCCCGCCGCCAAGCCCGCGCTGGTCGCCCTGGCCGCGCGTTATCAGGCCGACCGCTGGATCCGTCCCGCCCTCCTCTCTTCAGTCGCAAACTATCCAGGCGAGTTCTTCGATCAACTCCAGGCCCGTGGCGCAGTCGCGAAGGAAATGACAGGCGGACTTGGGGCGCTGATTGGTTCGCGCAAGGACCCGCGTGAGATTCGCAACTTCGTCTCGTCGCTCGCACGTGCGCCGGAAGCGCAAGCGGGCTTGACGGGTTTGGCGCGCGGGTTGCGGCTGGGCGGCGCCCGGCGGCTACAGGTGCCCGGCATTGAGGGGGCGCTGGCGGGCTATCTGGACGCAGGGAGCGAAGCGGCATGGGAAGTGGCGCGGCACTTTGATACTCGCAACCTCATCGACCGCGCGTCCAAAGAAGCCCAATCGGCCGAACTGCCGTTGAATAGGCGCGTGCTCGCGTTGGGCGCGTTACGTGGCGCGACGTTCGACAAAGCGATGCAGGTAATTCAATCCGTGCTTGCGGCAAATCCGCCACCGGAGATTCAGAGCGCCGCGATCCTGGCGATCTCTTCGTTTGAAGATCCAGGCGTTGCGCCCGCACTGCTCGGCTACTGGAAAACGTTTTCTCCGGAGGCGAGATCCAAAGCCGTCGGTGCTCTGCTGGCGCAGAAGGACCGGATTCCGGCGCTGCTGGATGCGCTTGAAACCAACAAGCTCGAAGTCAACGCGCTCGAAGTCGGCGCTCGTAACCGCCTGCTTGAACTCAGCGACGTCAGGCTCCTTGAGCGCGCGCGCAAGATTCTGCAATCGGCTGGCGGCGACCGGCAGAAGGTGATGGCGGCTTACCAGGATGTGGTTGGATTGAAAGGCGACGTCGCACACGGGAAACAAATTTTTGAAGATGGGTGCGCCCGCTGCCATCTGCCTCGAAAGCAGGGTGGACGCGTTGGACCGGATCTTTCAGGGATCAACATGAAGACCAAGGAGGAGTTGCTCACGGCCATCCTCAATCCCAGCGCCGCTATCGAGCAGCGCTTCGTCAACTACATGGTCACAACGACCGACGGACGAATGTACGATGGCGTGTTGGCCACTGAGACGCCGGGCTCAGTCACACTGCGGGGCGGCGCCGAGGAGGACGTTACCATCCTCCGCCCGCAAATTCAGGAGATCCGGGCGTCTTCGATTTCTCTCATGCCAGAGGATATTGAGAAGACCTTGAAGAAGCAGGATCTCGCCGACGTGATCGCGTATCTGCGGGGCGGGTTGTAGGCTGGTGATCGCTCTGCCCTGAGCTCGGTATATCGGCAATTGTTGCATGCGGTCCAACAGGCTGGCCGGAGTGCTGATTGCGCCGGTGCTATTTTCCGCTAGAGGAAGAGTGCAATTGACTCCACTATGGAAACCGGGCAACAATAAGAGGCATGGCGATAGCTCAGGTTCAAACACAGATCATTGAGACATTGCGTGGCGCCAAGGACGAACTTTCCCTTAGCGATTTAGTGGCGCAGATACGCCCCGATGTTCCCTCGGGCCGCAACGAAGTAAAGGCGGCCGTCGTGCCGTTGCTTTACCTTCGCCAAGTGACCTTCACGCCAAGCCGCAAGTTTCGCCTTGCCTAGCCAAGGGCAGGAAAACTCCGCTCGGGACGAACGATTCGTTCCTGAGGAGTGTCACGGCCATCGGTCCCCCGCACAAATCGACAGGGATCGCATTTTGTATTCCACCGCTTTCGCTCGCTTGGCCGAGATCACCCAAGTTGTTGCCGCCGAACGAGGCCACAGTTTTCACAACCGCCTGACCCATTCGATTAAAGTCGGCCAGTTGGCCCGCCGGATGGCCGAAAGGCTAGTTATTGAGCAGCCAAGCGAGGTGAGAGAATTGGGTGGTCTGGATGCCGATGCCGCCGAAGCAGCAGGGTTGGCGCACGACCTGGGCCATCCTCCGTTCGGGCACATCGCGGAGGACACCCTGAACCACTTGGCGAAATCCAAGGGCGGGCTCGGGGATGGGTTTGAGGGGAACGCCCAGAGTTTTCGGATTGTGACAAGGTTGGCGGTCAGTGATGCTGCCTCCAGGACACAATCGGAGGCGATTGAAGGCTTGAATCTCACGAGGTGCATGCTGAACGCCATCTTGAAATACCCTTGGTTGCACGAGCAGAATCAGGCTAAGAAGAACAAGTGGGGAGCGTACGACTCTGAACGGGATCTCTTTGAGTGGGCCAGGAGCACTCAACCCACCCACGGATTCGCTAAAAGCATTGAAGCAGAACTCATGGACTGGGCGGATGATATCACCTTTGCAGTACACGATCTGACCGACTTCTTTTGCCCCGGGCAGATTCCGCTGGAGCGACTGGGAGACGAAGGCGGCGGGATGGAACGGGACTCGTTCTTCGGTGAGGTCTTCGCGCGGTGCCCGGAGCTGGGCGGACGGCGTGCGGCATTCGAAGACGCATTCAATAAGATCGCTGAGTTGTTCCTCATCGACCGTAGGTTCGTTGGCACGACGAATCAACGCAGGCACATCTGGCAATTGAGCACTGTACTTATTTCGCGATTTGTCGAGGCAATACGCCTAGTTCCGAACCAGTTGCACTCGCCCGTAATAATCGAGGAATATGCGAGGGATGAGATCCGCGTGCTCAAGGAATTGACTTGGCACTACGTCATTCTGCCCACGAATTGGCGACGGGTCAGCGTGGACAACAGCGTATTATCGAAGGCCTTTTCAGAATGTTTGCCGACGCCGCTTCGAGCAGGAATCGGTGGAAGTTATTTCCCTTGGATGTTCAGGAGCGACTCGAACGCTGCATACCGTTAGTTCGCGTCGTAGTTGACTACATTGCATCCATGACCGAGAAGGAGGCCTCGCGCCAGTTCAGACTGCTCAACGGTGCCACGTAAATGGACAGAATGCGCCAAGCCCGCATGGAGGATATTGAGAACACCTTGAAGAAGCAGGATCTGGCGGACGTGATCGCGTATCTGCGGGGCGGGTTGTAGGCTTGACTGCAAGAATGCACGCTCTACTGATCGCGCCGCCTTGAGTTGGCTTGGTTTGCGGGCGCGTTTCCCCTCTCAAGCAGGGCACGCCGGGATGCGCTCCGAACCAATGAATTCATGCGACCCGAGCATTGCTGAAGCTACACAAGTCGAGTTGCGGATCTCACGTGCAGGCGATCGCGATAGCTCAGGTTCGAGCGAAGATCAATGAGGCGTTGGGTCGCGCCAAGGACGAACTTTCCCTTAGCGATTTAGTGGCGAAGGTACGCCCCAACACCCGTCAGGCCCGCAACGAAGTAAAGCGGCCGCGCCAGCCGGTGTGGCTGCACCGCCTGCGCAAACGCGCGCGGGGCCAACGGCGGAATGCGCGCGGTTGTACGTCCCCGCGTTCGTCCAGCCAGGAGCGTCGGTTTCGCCCTGGGATCCCACCATGACTCCAGACATGCCGATGGAACCGTTCATTCATTAGTTCCACGCTCGGATCGAAGGTGCGCAACCCGGACGACTTGACCGTCAATCTGTTGCGCGATATCGGCTGGTAGACGTGGCGGCCGGCATGGCGCGCTTCACTGGAGTAAACTGATCGGAACGTGCAGCCACCAGTCGCACGGATTCTTGAGAAGGAGAGACAAATGAAAAAAGCGTTCTGGCTGTTCCCGGCCATCGTTGTAACCACCTTGCTTATAGCTGGCGAACCGGCTCAGCCTGCGAAGGAAAAACAAGTGCGGCCATTGACTGCGGAGGAAATCCGGGCCCGCTACACCCCGGAGAAGTTGGAGAGACTGCGCGCCTCACTGGCGGCACGCATTGCCGTGATCGATCAGGCCGAGCAGGGCCGGAGAGCACCCACGGCGGAAGAGGCGGCGGCCCTGGCGCCGGCCGCATCGCCGGCGGCATCGCCCGCGGTTCGCTCGGTCACCGGCGGCGGTAAGGCGTTGCATGCCGACCAGGCTTCGCTTGAGTATCTGGTGGCCACCGTCGATACCGACGGCGCCGTCAAGACGGCCCACCAGACGTCGGCTCCGGCGAAGAAGCAGGAGGGCAACCGCAATGAGAAGCGCTAAGCTGACCCTCGGACTTCTGACCGCGGGCGCGTTGTTCGGCGCGGACGTGGTGGTGGTGCCGGGCGATCCTGCCGGCCAGGGTTTCAACGACCCTACGCCGGCCACGCCCGTCGGCGGCAATCCCGGCACGACGTTGGGCCAGCAGGCGCTCAACGTCTTTCAGCGCGCCGCCAACATCTGGGGTGGCAAGCTGGTGAGCAAACAGCCCATTTTGGTGATCGCCTTCTTCACGCCGCTGAGTTGCACCGCCACGTCCGGCGTACTGGGCGCGGCCGGCGCGAATTGGTATTTCTCCGATATCCCAAAGGCCAATGGCGGCCAGGATCTGAAGGCCGCCACGTGGTATCCGGCGGCGTTGGCCGAGAAGCTCACGCTCCAGGACATCGTCGTGGATCCTACCGATCCGTTTGAGATCTTCACGCTCTTCAACAGCCGCCTCGGCCAACCCGGTTGCCTCACCAACATCGGCTGGTATTACGGCTTGGACAACAACGAGCCGGCCAACCGCATAGACCTGCTCTCGGTGGTGCTGCATGAGTTCGGTCACGGGCTGGGCTTTTCCGTGGGCCCGACGAATGCCAGCACCGGTGCGCACGCACAGGGCCAGGCTTCGATCTGGGAGTCCGACATGCGTGACCTGACCACAGGCAAGCAATGGGTCGGCATGACCAACGCCGAACGCGCTGCTTCGGCCCGCCGCGACGGCCTGCTGGTTTGGACCGGCCGGAGCGTGACCAACGTCATTCCTAGCACGCTCGATTTCCGGCTGGAAATCGAAAGCTCCCTGGGCACGGCCGAGGCGTGGCAGTCCGCCCTGGGCGGCGGCTTCGCCGGCCAGCGCAGCGGCACGCTGGTGGCGCCGAACGATGGCGGCGGCGTCTCGCCGCGCGACGGCTGCCAGGCGTTTCCGGTCGTGGCGAACATCGCCGGCAACTTCCTGCTGGTGGACCGCGGCAACTGCACCTTCGTCCAGAAGGCGATCAACGCGCAGAACGCGGGAGCCGCGGGCCTGGTGATTGCCAACAACGCCGCGGGTCCTCTGGTCATCACCGTGACCGATCCGGCGGTGACGATTCCGATCGCCGGCGTGACCACGGCCACGGGCAATGCGTTGCGCGCCGCCGCTCCACTGGCCGCTCGCATTCAGCGCAATCCGCTGATCCGCGTCGGCACCACGGGCGGCTTTGCGCGGCTGTACGCGCCCACGGCGTTCGCCGGCGGCTCGTCGGTGTCGCATTGGGATACGTCGCTTACACCCAGCATGTTGATGGAGCCGTTCATCACCAACGCGCTCGGCTCAAACGTGCGCAATCCCGATGACTTGTCGCTGAACCTGTTGAAGGACATAGGCTGGTAGCTTCCTCAGGCGTTCTGCTCAATCGACGGTAGTGTCCCAGCCTCTTCCCCATGCATCCCTTGGTGCGAAGGAGGCTGGGACACACAGGATGGCGGAAGCGGTGCGGACGGATTTCGAAAAACGTTCGTGGTCGACTACATCGCATTGGTGACTGAGAAGGAAGCCGCGCCAGTTCCGGCTCCTCACTGGCGCCACGTAAGGGCCGGGACGCCCGGCAGTTCGTTGGGCATATTGCGCCTTTTCAACTGGAAAACGGCGATAGCCGCATTCACCGTTACCCGATCTCCCCTTGCCAGAGGGCCCGGCAAAACTCAGCCCACGGCCAGATTTCAATCTGCCTTCCGTCTGGATCGCCGACCGTCCGGCGGCGATCTTCCTGGCAAACGACAATCGCCCGCGCTTTCGGATACTCCTCCAGGAAACTATTGAGTCCTCGTAGATCGGGGTTGCGGACGTTGCGCGACAGCTTGGCCTCGATCGCAATCTCGCCCAGGTTCACCACGAAATCGACTTCCGAGATGGAAGCCAGCCTTGGTGCGAAAGAAGTGGATGGGTTTGCGCGTCTCGGCATAGGCGTGATACGCGAAGAGTTCGTGCGCGAGAAAGGTTTCAAAGAGATGGCCCGCCTCGGTGCCAGCCAAGCCACCGGCGGAGAGTTGCACGCGCCGCATTGTACGGACCACGCCCGTGTCGAACAGATAGAACTTCGGCGTGGCGCTCAGTTGTTTGCGGCTTCCCGGCTTCGACGGCAACGGCGGCAGCATTCTCGCGATGAGCGTATCCTCGAGAATCTCGAAGTAAGACCGGGCCGTCTTCGCATCCACTCCCACGTCCGAGGCAATCGCGGCGTACTTTACCAACTGCCCGTTCATGATGCCGACTACGTCGAGGAAGCGCGCGAAGGCGGCGAGATTCCGGGTGAGCGCCTCGGCGGCGATTTCCTCTTTCAGGTAGTCATCGAGAAACGCGCGCAGCGAGCGGTCCGGCCGCTCTGAGTCGTAGTGGGAAGGAATCAGTCCGTGACTCATCGCCCGCTCCAAGTCGAACCCCGGCACCTCGGCCGTGACGAGCGGAAACATCTCGAACCGCCACGCCCGGCTACCTAGCAGATTTGCATGCCCGCGACGCATCTTCCGCGCACTGGAACCGCACAAAAGGAAGGAGTACCGTCGATTCTCGATCAGCCAATGGACTTCATCCAGTAGCTCGGGAACTTTCTGCACTTCGTCGAGAATGATCGGGAGCGCCCGTTGGGCCGGTGGCGCGGCCTCCAGAATTTCGCGAAGCTCGCTGGGGTTCCGCAGCAGCGCATGCCTCAGCTTGGAGTCGAGCAGATCCAGATAGAGCGACTGAGGAAACTGAGCCTTGAGAAAGGTGGATTTGCCGATCTTGCGGGGACCCCAAACGAAAGCGGACTGGCCCAGGCGGCAGGCCGATCTGGAGCCTGCGGTGGTACATGGAAAATCAGGACCTTGATCCTGATTATACCGCTAAAAGCGGATCTTGTTTGGATCTGAGTTAGGCCGAAAACGGGATCTATGTCCCGGTGAGGACGAATAAACGGGAACATGGTCCTGTTTAAGGCGACAAATCGGGATTAGGATAGAGTTAACACCCTGAATCCAGTGGCCTTGTTTATGAAGGCACGGATCGAATCGCTGGAAGTGGCTGACGGATCGAAACCGACAACAACGTTCCCTTCCGGGTATGCCGCTTTCGCAGCCGTCACACCCCGGAATCCTTTGAGAACCACTTCCAGTCCGATGGCACAAGTGATGCAAGTGAAGCCCTTCACCTGAAACGTTACGGTGCTCGTGGCCGCCGCCTTCTTGTCGGCCGACGCCGCCGAAGCCAATCCCGACGCCGCACTGCCGGCGGTCAATTTTTGAATGAATTCTCTGCGTACCATCTCAGTATCTCCTCTACTCCGCTTTCGCCGTGCCCGGCTCGTAGTTCCATGCCGTTTGGATCGCCGCCTTGTCGGCAAAGCGGATGTCGGTGTACTCGGAAAACTCGATCTTCTTTTCCAGCACGCCGGTCTCGATCATCAAGTCGCGCACCAGATCGAAGTCGTCTTTGCGCGGCGCGAGAGAATTGTACATTACGCGCGTGATCGGCTTGGTGAGCGCCCAGCGCAGTAGTGCCGGGTTCTGGTTGTAGTAGAAGCGGCCGACGAAATCGGCGGCATTCTCACGGTAGGGCAGCCCCTTCTCCAACCACAGTCCAGAGCGCGCCACGCCATCGACCAGCAATTGCACGGCGTCTGGACGGCTGGCGATCATATCCTCGCGCACCACCAGCACGCATGACATGTAGTCGGGCCAGTATTCGCGAGCATGAAACAGCACCCGGCCAAAGCCCCCCATTTCCGCCTGTGAAGGAAAAGGCTCACCCATGGAAAAACCATCGATCGCCCGCGCGGCCAGCGCCCCTGCCACATCAGGCGGCGCCATCTCCACCATCTTGATGGCTTTCGGATCGATGCCGTTTTTCTTCATCGCGCGGAAGACGATCAGCCGTTCGTCGGAGAAGCGGCTTGGGATCGCGACGGTTTTGCCAACCATCTGCTTGAAGTCTGTGATGCCGCTATCTTTGTGAACCACGAATGCACTGCCGTAACGATGGCCGAGATACACGATGCGGATCGGCACGCCTTGCGATTTGAGCGCGATCGCCAGCGGGGCCACGATAAACGCCGCCTGCATCTTGTTAGAGATCAGCGCTTCCTTGATTTCCGGGAAACCCTGGAACATGCGGGGCAGAAAAATTTCGCCGGCCTTGGAGAACTTGGAAATATAATCGGTCACCGGGCAAGCCAAGTGGCAAGTGACTGGAATGAAAGCCACGTTGAACTTGCGCTGCTGCTCCGGCAGATAGTCATTGAAAATCGAAACCCAGTTCACGTTTAGATAGCTGTGCGCTCCAGAGATGATCCCGACCCAGCAAAATGCAAACAGCACGATGCGCCTAAGACTCATGACGGAACCCCCATCGCACGGATTTGAGACGCTCCAGACGCCGGATGCCGATATCCAGCGCGAGGCCAATGACACCAATCAGAATCATGGCTGCGACGACAAGGTCGTAGCGTTTGCCCGAGTTGCGCGAGTCGATCACCAGATAGCCAAGCCCCGAGTTGACGGCGATCATCTCAGCCGCCACGACCACCAGCCAGGCGATGCCGAGAGCGATTCGCAAGCCCACCAGGATACTGGGCAGCGTGGCTGGAAACACCACGCGAGCCAGCAACGCCACAGGCGATAGACCAAAATTGCGGCCGGCGCGCCGAAACATCGACGGCACGTTGCGCACGCCGTTCATCGTGGCTACCACGATAGGAAAGAAAGAGGCCAGGAAAATCAGAAACACCGCAGCCGTATTGCCCACGCCGAACCAGATGATGGAGACTGGAATCCAGGCGATTGGGCTGATCGGCCGCATCATCTGAATCACTGGATTCACAACCTGCGCCGCCGATGGATACCATCCAAGCAGCAACCCGACGGGAATGGCCAGCGCCAGAGCGATCAGGTAGCCGGCCGCCACTCGCCCGAGCGAGTCCATAATGTAATTCAACAAAACGCCCTTGCGAACCAACTCCGCCATGCCGCGTTGCACGTCGGTAGGAGACGGGAACACTTTCGACCCGGAATACTTGACAGAGGCGTACCAGACCACCAGCAGCACCGACGCCGTCAGCAAGGGCCAGAACAGTTTCTCCCATTTCCGGGGTTGGGCCAGTGCGCTCATATTTTGTGGGCCAAGCCGATCTCTTCGAAGATGCCATCGCGTAACTTGAGGTAGCGGGGGTCGCTGATGTCGCGCGGGTGGGGAATATCGATGTCGACGATTTTCTGAATTCGCGCCGGGCGGGCGCTCATCACTACCACGCGATCAGCCAATTGCACGGACTCCTCGATATCATGCGTGACGAAAATAATCGTCTTGCGCTCCGCCTCCCAGATCCGCAAAAGTTCGCCACGCATAATCAGGCGCGTGATTGAATCCAAGGCGCCGAAGGGCTCGTCGAGATAAAGCATGTCCGGCTTGACGGCCAGAGCGCGCGCAACTTCGAGGCGCTGCTTCATACCGCCGGACAGTTCGCCCGGATAGGCTTTTTCAAATCCTTGCAGGCCCACCAGCTTGACATAATGCGCGATCCGGCTTCGTCGCTCTTCCTTGGAAAGTTTGAAGAGGCCGAACTCGATATTACCTTCGACCGAAAGCCACGGGAAAACACCGCGCTCCTGGAAGACGAAGATCCGGCGCGGGTCCGGACCCGTCACCGCTTCGCCGTCGATTTTCACCTCACCGGAAGAAGGCGAGAGAAAGCCTGCCAAGATGTTCAGCAACGTCGATTTGCCGCAGCCGGAAGGGCCCAGCAGGCAAACGAATTCGCCATCACGCACCTCAAGGTCGACATTGTTCAGCACGTTTGTACTGACGCCATCGCGCTTGAACGTCATATTAATACCGCGCGCGCGCAGCTTCGTAGAAACCGCCGTTTGTGGCATTTGCAGCACAGGTTGCGCCATCTTTTTTAATCCTCCGAATAACCCCAGCGTAACGAGCGGATCTTCTCAAGCGACCGCATGCCGTTATCGAGCAGTAGGCCGATTACGCCAATCATCACCATGCCCGCGACAACAAGGTCATACCGGTTCCCCGCATTCCGCGCATCTACGATTAAGAAACCAAGACCCGAATTCACGGCGATCATCTCAGCTGCCACTACGACAAGCCAGGCGATACCCAACGTGATGCGCAGCCCTACGATGAGTTGCGGGATCACCGCTGGATAGAGCACCCGGTAGATCAATTGGACAGACGAAAGGCCGAAGTTGCGCCCCGCATTCAAATGCACTGGTGCAATGCCGCCCACTGCGTTGATAGCGGTCACCATCAGGGGCAGGAAGGATGCCAGGAAAATAAGATAGATGGCCGCCATGTCGCCAACCCCGAACCAAAGAATTGAAATCGGAATCCATGCCAGCGGCGAAATCGGCCGCAGGATCTGGATCAGCGGATTAACAGCCATGTCCGCGCGGCGATGCCAACCCACCATCAGACCTAGAGGAATCGCCAGCAGGGCAGCCAATGTAAAACCCCAGGTAACGCGGAACAGCGACGCCACGATGTACTTCAGCAACAGGCCGCGCTGCGCCAATTCGGCAATACCGCCCACCACGGCCAGCGGTCCAGGCATCAAATCGATGGATTGATATTGAACCGCGACGTGCCAGAGGATCAAGAGCGCCGCAATGAAGGCCGCTGGGCGCAGCCATAATAACTTGCGGCTCACGCCTTCACCGCACCTGTTTTCTTGGCTGCATATACTTTCTCCCAGCCATCCTTGCCTTCAATGATACGGATCGAATCGTTAACGGGCGGGTTGGCGAAAAGCTGCGTGAGCCCGCTTGGCCAGCGCACTTCCAGCGATTCGACTTTGTCGATCTTAGCCAACCCGAAATGCTGCTCTAAAGGCAGGCAACCAAAGTTGGTGCCGCCGGAAACCTCGCGCATCTGCTGGCCGCCGGCCGCCCGCAGCGTGATCCGCGCCCCGATGGCCGAACGATTGCTCTTGGTCCCGGTGAGCCTCACGTTCAGGTAATTGCCCAATAGTTCATTCGGATAGTAAACCGTCGAAGTCAGCAGGTCCCCCGGATAGGCGCCGCCCGCAGCCACAATGATCGACATCCGGCCATCTCCAAACAGATCCCCCGCATTCGTGCCGTGACTCTTACCGACAAAAGGCAGCCCGGCGGTGAACGTGGTGTTATGGAAAACGCCGTTGTCGTTCTCCAGGAGAATCAGCGGCTCCACGCGATCCATGCGCGGGCTGCCATTGCCCAGCAGGATATCGATTCGCCCGTCGTTGTTCAGGTCGGCGAAGTTGCCGCTCATCGTGCCCCAACCTTCGACGAGGCCGATTTCGCGGGTCCGCAGACTGAACGTGCCGTCACGATTATTGTGCAGCACGCGCGTCGGCTTAGCCGAAGGAGGCGCTTCACCGTGACGCATTGTATGGACAACATCTTCATGGTCGGACCAGGCGAATTGCACGATGTCCAGCCAGCCGTCGTTGTCGTAGTCGCAGAAGAAGCAAGTGCTGCCGATAATGTAATCGCTCAACCCGGCCTCGACACTCACGTCGGTGAAAGTGCCGTTCTTGTTGTTGCGGAAGAGCTGCGGTTTACCCAGGCCGCTGGAAATGAATAGATCTGGATATCCGTCGTTGTTGTAGTCGCCCCAGCATGACCCGATGGTGGGCGCGCCCGCGCTGATGCCGGCTGCCGCACTCACTTCGGTGAAGGTGCCGTCGCCGTTGTTGTGGAAGAGACGGTTCTCAATATGGCGGTCGAACAATCCGCCCAGGTTGTTCGCGACGAACAAGTCTAAATGCCCGTCGCAATCGTAGTCCACCCAGCACGCGGTGAACGCCGGGCCCCAGCATTTAACGCCAGCCTTTTCGCTGACGTCGGTGAAGGTGCCGTCGCCATTGTTGTGGTAGAGCGTTCCCAGTCCGCCGTAGAAACCGAGCCGCGTCACATACAGATCGATGTTGCCGTCGTTATCGTAGTCGCCTGCGGTGATCGCAAAGCCGTTCACGCAGCCGTCGATGCCCGATTCGATCGAAACATCGGTAAAGGTCCCGTCGCCATTATTGCGATAGAGATTGGCCCCGCCATGAGCCGCCGCGATCATGACGTCCAGATGCCCATCGTTGTTGTAGTCGAAGATGGCGGTGCCACGGCCGGCGCTCGTTTTGTCCAGGCCGATCTTCGCCGAAATGTCCTGATAGCGAAGCCGAGTCGGGTTGTGACCCGTCTTCATTTCCATCCGGAATTCCGGCGGAACGAAATCCGGGTACCCGCCAAGAGATTGCACCGAGAGCCACAACCACGAACGGCAGCGCTCGTTGCTCGGATCGGCCTGCATCGAAGCCACGCCAGCCTTGGCCGCCGCTTCAAAACGCCCCGCGCGATAGTGCGCTACGGCCGCTTCATGCATCGCCATGGCGCGCGTCGAAGGGTCCTTGCCCGCTTCGTCCAGTTCCTTGACGGCTTCGTCATAGAGCCCGCATTTAATGTAAGTGCGGCCCAGTTCGGCGCGCGTGGCGCTGTCTTCGGGATTCGCCGCCAATCGCGCTTTGTGCCGGTCGATGAGTTCGCCATATTGCAGGCTGGTGAAAATGCCCACTTCGCTGAACATTTCCGCAGTATCGGAGACAAACTGCGGCATGCGCTCGGGCCGGATCACGCTCAACGTCGACACGGCGCGCAGCGCAATTTCAGCCATTAACGTACCCGTCGACAGGGCGGCCTCCATGGGCAAAGCCAAGTTACGAGGATCGGTGAAGTTTATGTAGCCAAAGCTGCTTTGGGCGGCCTTGAAGACTTGCGTCATCGAGCTGGTCAAGGCGCTCGCATCGGGCCGCGTCAGACGGCCGATCCGCACCAGATTGTTAATGAAGGAGGAAACGGCCGTGTCGATATCCTGTGGGCCGTCCACAGGCGGAGCCTTCAACATCTCGCCGGTCTTGTGGCCGGTGAAGACGCCCAGCGTATTCTGCATCGTCTCCATTCCCACCTTCATCGTGAGAATGCCTGTTTCAAGGATGCTCACGGGCATCCGCATCATGTCCTGCCAGATGTTGTTCATAGCGCCTTGGGGAGAATGTAGTAGACGGAATAAATCGCACAGCCGAAGCTGGCGGTCTCGGTTCGCTCGACTGGCTTGCCCGCCAAAAGCGCGGCGATGGCAGGCTCCAAGTAGGCTTCGTACTGGGGATCCACGGGATATTTGAAGTTGTCGATCGCGCCGCGATAGAGCAGTTTGCGATTGGCGTCCATCAGGAAAACCCTCGGCGTCTGCTGGGTGTACCATCCGCGAGCCAGAGCGCTGCCGGCATCCAGCACGAAGGAAAATTTTAGGCCGCGCTCAGCGATAGCGGTATTGATCATCTCCGGCGTTTCGCCGTGACGCGACGCCACCACAATCAGCGCGATGTCAGGATGCTTCTCGGCGAACGTGTTGAAGTATTGGTCGTAACGGACGCAGTGGGAGCAAACGCCCGACCAGAACATCACCACGACACCGCGCTTCCCGGCCAGAGCGGCGGTCAGACTTCGTTGGTCGCCGGAATTTAGCTCGGGCAGCGTGAAATCGTCCAACACGGAACCGATTTCCTGCACCTTCCGGAGCGATGGAATCGCTGCTGACATGAGAACCTCCTAAGGTGGGGCGCGAACCCCAATGAATGTATGGTACTGGCCATCGGCCAAATTAGCACTAGTATAAATCTACTAGCTTCGCGGCAACGCTGCGGCGCTTGGAGCGCCGGCCTTACCAGCGCGGTAAAGGAACACAAAAGCGAGGTTGGCAATCAGCATGGTTACCACGACAAAAGTCCATTCTGCGACGTGAAGAGGCGTGGCCCACAACGTCCACAAAAATTGAAATACGCAGAGAGCCGAGACGAAGTAGAGAAGACGAATGCGCGGGATGCGCGTCACCAGAAACGTGCCGGCCGGCGCTCCAAAAATCACCAGCGGCGCGGCAGCCAGCCAGTTTCCGAACACCGCGCGAGGAATGTCGCCGATCAGCAGATGAAGCGCGGCGCCAACGATCGAGGTAATAGCCGTAGCGCACACCGCCGTGGGCACCGCAACTTTGAGATCGCATCGGAACAGCAACACCAGGACGGTGTAAAGCAGCATCTCCAAGCCCACGCCAATCATAGCGGCGACGACGCCACCCATCACTCCGATCGGCAGGCCGATCCGCCACGCCCGGTTCCAAGATATATCCGGCGCACCCTTGAGCGAGCAGAACTCGCGGTTCCGGGCCAGCGTGATCATCGCAAAGCTCATCCATAAACAGGAGAACAACAGTTTCACGATGCTGCGCGCCACGTACGGAGCGACAAAGAACGTGCCAAAAATTATGCCCACCGCCGCGCCCGCGCAACTGGCGATCAGCATGCGCTTTTGGATCGGCGTGCCGCGGCCCAGAATAAAGAGCAGGGCCGACGTCATCCCCAACGCTTGAATGACTAACCCGAAATTGCGTGCGTTCTCAGTCGTCTCGCCAAAAACGTACACCAGAATCGGGAACGCCACCGAACCGCCGCCCATGGGTGTGGACCCGGCCACCAGTGAACCGCCGATCATGACGCCGGCAATCGCCAGGTGTTCCCGGACCAGCGGCCAGTAGCCGAAGCCAAAGACCAGGACGACCCAGCCCACCAAAAACGACGCCACCGAAAGCTTCCAAACCTTCAAAGAGCCGATCAAACTTCCTCCGTGCCGCGCATGAACTTGCTGCATGGTAACATGCACGCGCAGGCTCGGCGGTAGTGGAAATCGACTATCGCGCCGGAGCTGCCAGCATGGCTATGATAGGCCGCATGCCCTCGCCTCGCCCAGCCCTTTTAGCCGCTACATTTCTTGGATTCGCTCGACTAGGGGCCCAGCAACCAGCCCCTGAACCTATCAAAATCGGCTCTGCCGCGCTCACGGGCAGCGTACGAAGCCGTCTGGAAAACTGGCAATGGTTTACGCCAAACAGCGGCGACCCCGGCTATTCATTCCTGGGCAACCACGCGCGCTTGAACCTGACTCACATCGGCAAAACGAACGACTGGACAATCGAACTCGCCGCGCCGGTATTGCTAGGCCTGCCCGACAATGCCATCGCGCCCGGAGCGCAAGGGCAACTCGGCATGGGCGCCACCTACTTCGCCGCCAACGACCGTGCCCGCAATACGGCAATGCTCTTTCCCAAGCAAGTGTTCATTCGGTTGAAAGGACTCTTCGGTAGCGCAGCGTCAAGCCTGCGCGCCGGCCGTTTTGAGTTTCAAGACGGCAGCGAAGTTACCGCGAAGAATCCCACGATGGGCGTGGTCAAACGCGATCGAGTGCATCAGCGTCTGATCGGACCGTTCGTATTCACCCACGTGATGCGCAGCTTCGACGGCGCGCACTACGTCTACAACAAACCAAAGATCAACTACACGTTGATAGGCGCTTTTCCCACGCGTGGCGTTTTCCAAGTAGACGGCTGGGGTTGGATGAAGACCGCTTTCGTTTACGCATCGGCCACGGGTCAAGTCCAGCGCGGCAAGACGAACACGGGCGAATGGCGCCTGTTCGGGATTTACTACAACGACTGGCGTCAAGTGCTTAAGCAGGACAACCGGCCGGCGGCCGCGCGCGCGGCGGACCGCGAACACATCAGCGTCGGCACCTTTGGCGGCCACTACGTACATGTGACTGAGACGAAGGCCGGCCCGATCGATTTCCTGGCTCTCGGCGCGGGTCAGACCGGCAAATGGGGCATGCTCGATCACCGCGCCGGCATGGTCGATTTCGAAGCGGGCCTGCAACCGAAAATTCTGCCGAAGCTGCGGCCCTGGCTTCGCGGCGGTTACTACTACGGATCGGGCGACGGCAACCCGGCCGATGGTAAACACACCACGTTTTTTCAACTGCTCCCCACCGCGCGGCCCTATGCGCGATTCCCGTTCTTCGACATGATGAACAACGAGGACATCTTCGGCATGGTGACGTTGCGTCCGCATCCGAAGCTGACCTTGAAGAGTGAAGTGCATGGATTGCGCCTGGCCAATCGCAACGACCTTTGGTACATCGGTGGGGGCGCGTTTCAGCCTTGGAGCTTCGGCTATCAGGCGCGCAACGCCGCCGGAGCGAAAGGTCTGGCGAATCTCTATGACGTGAGCGGCGATGTGACGATGAACGCGCATTTCGCAATCACGCTCTACTACGGTTACGCGCAAGGCAAGCCGGTGACGCAGGCCATCTATCCGCGCGGCAAAGACGCTCATCTGGGCTACGTCGAACTAAACTACAAGTTTTAGTTTTTTGAGAGCATTCCTCAGTGGTATTTTAGCGGTCGCCCCAAAAAGCATTGCATGAAAGCGTTTCGAAAATTCCCCGGTCGTCTGCGTTCGTCGTTCAAGAACCAGGGTGTTGCGGCCGAGATGCCGGGTGCGTCCCGATCTACGAGCAGGACGGAGCGTAACGGAAGGATCAGGGTTATACCGTCTACGAGTTGGATACGGGTCAGAAGCGACTATCTCGAACGCCGTTTGAAAGGGGAGTGACAAAATGGAAAAGCGAAAGCCGGTGACGGTGACGGTGCAAGTTCCAAGTTTCCGAACGAGAGCGAGGAGGCGAACTGGCGGGCAAGCGCTGAAGGCCGCAAGTTTTTGAAGGTGCAATCGGCGCAGCGGCAAAAGGCGCCGTGTGGTTCGAAGCTGCTTGCGAAACTTACGAAGGCGAATAGCGTACAGATCGCTTTGCGGTTACCATCGCCAGATCTCGCCAAGGCCCGTACGATCGCTGAGCGCAAGGGAATCGGCTACCAGACGCTACTGAAGACGATCGTTCATGAGGGACTTCAGCGCACAGCGCGGCAAGCCACCTGGGCCGCCGTCTAGCGGGGTTATGCCATCAGGGCGAATCTAACGAGGTTTCCGGCCTAAGAGAATCTTGAGAATTCGTTCCTGCAATTCGTCCAGCTCAGGCCCTTCGGCATTGCAAAGTATGACGCTGCCAACTCCCAGATCGGGGAACCAGTGCATAACGGTAGTGGTTCCCGGCTGAAGACCTCCGTGCGTGAAATAGCGATGATCGCCACGAACGCCGGTGGCCCAACCTAGGGTTGCGTACGGCACGAGTGAGCCGTCGGACAGCGTTTGCGGAGTCCACATAGCCATCACGGTTTCCTTCCGCAACAGTCGACCCGAACTCACTCCAATCAGAAAGTTTGCGTATTCAACCGCGGTGGAGATAGTGCCCCCGCCTGGATACTTGTTGCTTGCATCGAACGCCGGTGCGTTCTCCCAGGGCATAGATGGCGTCTTCCGGTATGGCCGAACGCGGTCCGGTGTGAGCGCGACGAAGTCATCCAACGCAAATCCCCGCAACCGTGTTTCGAGAATCTGTTTGAACGATTGGCCGGTTACGCGCTCAAGCGCCGCGCCGAGTAGAGTGTATCCGTAAGTGGTGTATGCTGTCTTGGCTCCGGGCTCGAACAAGAGCGGCGACTCGATGAATATCGACCGCGCTGCCTCTTCCAGGTTGGCGTAGCGCCTTGTACTGAATACCTCGTCGATACCTGCGTATTCCCGAATGCCGCTTTGATGGGAAAGCAGCCGCCTGACTGTGACCGAGTCATACCTGCCAGGCAACTCAGGCATTAGGTTGCCAATAGAATCGTCCAATGCCAGTTTTCCCTCTTCCACCAATTTCATCGTCAGCACGGCGGTTACAGGCTTCGACAGAGAAGCCAGACGGTGGCGGCTCTTGGCGGTGTTGGGAATGTGCTGCTCCAGGTCCGCCCAGCCTTCCGCGACGGAACAGGCGATCTGGTAATTTCGAACGATCGCCGCCGAAAGCGCGGGGATGTCCTGTCTTTTCGCTTCGGCCCGGACGAGCGCGCGAATGGAGCCACAGATGTCGTCAGCAGCCAACGGCCCCAGCAATGCCAATCCTACGATCAACAGCCGCACAGTCAAGTATAGAGGGCCGAGGGCGCTGGCGTTATCCCGGCAAGAATCGCAATGCCGTTGTTCAATCGGTGGGCCACTCGCCGCCGTGCTTGCTTGATTGAGTGCGGGGAGTAGTTTGCCAATATCCAAACTATTTTTTTGGCGGGGTGGCGGCGGAGGAGGTGGACGAGGCGGCAGCGGCACCCGGATCGGCAGCGGTGGCCAGCTCAGCTCTTCTGGCGTTGGCCCGCAGCAACAATTCTAGGTCGCGATCTCATGTCCATGTTCTTGTAGAACGTGAATTTCCCACTTCTTCATGGCCTTCTCATCATTGGGAAAACTGGCCGAAGACCGGGAGATTTCCACCGACCTCTCTTCCAGGCCGTCGAGATCGTTGACGGCTTCATCCATGTACCATCTTTCCCAAAGCCTGCCATACTCCATCGAGAGCTTATTCCATTTGGAGTGTAAGTCAGCGGCATCGACTGCTTTCTTTTGATTTTGGGCAACCAAAGAATACGCACTAAGCAGGGCAGTCATGACGGAAAAGACGGATGGGATAATGGGATCTAACTTGGCCGCCAGCGTGACTACCGCTCCCGAAGAGAAACAAAGACTCGCCAGAGTGATGTACCTCTGGAGAGCGAGACTCTCGCTAGCCTTTTCGGCAAAAAAAGCGCCCTGGTTTGCGCGCCGATCCATTCCCGATAGAGCCGGTATTGCTGCGATTCCTGCAACATCTAGTCTCATTATGACACTTGGAGAAGCCTTGCATGAGCGGCTAGGCGCCAGATTATCTAAGCTGTTGATAAGGTCTCAATGAAGTCTCCTACGCCGCGCCTGGTTGCCGGGCTGTTGTTCACGCTCATCGTGATCTGCGCGCACGCGGCCTACACGCTCTACTCGGTCAGCCGCGTGCGGGAAGTACAGACCAGCATTGTCGACCGCAACCGCCGCGGCTCTTTGCAGTTGATCCGGATCCAGAGCGATCTCAACGCGCTCGCCCTGGCCATGCGCGACATACTCGACAACCCGGACCATTTTCCGCTCGTCGCCTGGAAAGCTCCGCTGGCACGGATCCGGCAGAACCTGGCCGACGCAGTGGTGAGTGAAGCGTCTCTCGCGCTCGGGCGCCGCGCACCGGAGCAAACGGCTTATTTAAAATCTTCGTTCGAAGCGTTCTGGCTCGCCAGCGATGCGATGTTCGCCCGGGCGGCAGCCGGCGACGAAACGGGCGCACGCGAACTGGTACGTTCGACATTGCAAGCCCGCCAGGAGGCGCTCAGCGCTCTCACCGCGCGCCTCTTTGTCGAAATGAACGATCAGGATTCGCGCGGCGGGCAGCAGGTGAGCGCGATCTACTCGGAGATTGAATCGACGGCCTACCGGTTCCTCGCCGTGTCGGTCGTTCTCATCGTGCTGATGAGCGCCACACTAATCCGCGCCAACCGGTCTTTGTTCACGCAATTGGCAGACCTCGCCGAGCAGCGCCGCGAGTTGGCCCGCCAGTTGATCTCAACCCAGGAGTCCACTTTCCGCGCCATTTCGCGCGACCTGCACGACGAATTCGGCCAGGTTCTCACGGCCCTCGGCGCCATGCTCCGGCGCGCTCGCCGTCAAGCGCCCGACTCCGAGTTCCGCCAGCAGGTACAGGAAGCGGCTCAGGTCGTCCAAGGCACGCTCGAAAACATCCGGTCGCTATCGCAGTCTCTGCAACCGGTGATCCTCGAAGAGCACGGTCTCTTAGCGGCCATCGAATGGCACTTGCCGATATTTGAACGTCAGACAGGAATCCGCGTGATCTATCATCGAACTGCGGCACTGCGAGTGGAGGTGCCGCTTGAAACAGCCATTCACGTGTTTCGCATTCTGCAGGAGTCGCTGAATAATGTCGCACGGCACGCCGTCGTCGAAGAGGTCGCCGTGACGCTTGAAACCGAAGAGTCGTTCCTGGTGATGACCATTGAGGATCAAGGCCGGGGCATCACGCATCCGCTACGCCCGGGCGTAGGATTATCCGCCATGCGGGAAAGGGCTGGTTTGATCGGCGCCGCCTTGGAAGTTGGGCCCGGCCAGGAAGACGGCACCAGGGTTTCGCTCCGGCTCCCCGCGGCCGCTTACGAGGAGGCCCCGGTTGGCTAAGGCAAAAATCCGCGTGCTGCTGGTTGACGACCATGCTCTGGTGCGTCTCGGCTTTCGCCGTCTGCTGGAAGACGATCCAGCGATCACCGTAGTTGGCGAAGCGAGCAGCGGCCCTGAAGCCCTGGAACAAGCCCAACGGTTACGTCCCGACGTGGTGGTCATGGACTACGCACTACCCGAATGCAATGGCGCCCAAGCGACGCGCATGATTCGCCAGACCGTTCCCGAAGTGCGTGTGCTCATGCTCAGCATGCATTCCGAACCCGGCTACGTCGCCAACAGCCGGGAGGCCGGCGCCTCCGGCTATCTGTTGAAGAACGCGCTCGATCTTGAGTTGGTGGCAGCCGTCAAGGGCGTCCTGCATTCGGATTGGCTACAGGATCCGCGGCTTGAACAAGCCGCCTTCCGCTCGGCCGCCAAACGCAGCCTTAGCAAACGTGAACTGGAAGTCTTGACCCTGATCGTCGCCGGACGCGCCAACAAGGAAATTGCGGCCACGCTGGAACTAAGCGTGAACACCATTGCAGTCCACCGCGCCAACATTATGGATGCGCTTAATCTGCACAACACCGCGGAGTTGGCGGTTTACGCCATCCGGTACGGTTTGGTCTCACTGCCTTGACGCGCCGCGAACTACTCTGGTCCGCGCTGGCCGCCCCTGCGCCGGGGTTGCGCTTCACTGACGCCACTAAGAGCGCGGGCCTTGATTTCCGGCACAATACCGGAACGTTCGGGGCGAAGTATCTGCCGGAGACGATGGGCCCCGGCTGCGCTTTTCTCGACTACGACAACGATGGCTGGCTGGATATTCTGCTGCTGAACGGAGCCGATTGGCCTGGTCACCAACGCCAGCGCTCCACTCCGCGTCTGCTGCGCAACAACCGGAATGGCACGTTCACCGATGTCACGCGCGCCGCAGGTTTGGATATTGAGATGTACGGGCTCGGCGTCGCGGTCGCGGACTTCAACAACGACGGCTTCCCGGATCTTTACCTCACTGGCGTCGGCCAGAATCGGCTCTTCCGCAACGATGGGCGCGGCCGGTTTCACGACGTCACCAACAGTGCCGGGTTGGGATCACGCCGGGCCTTCTCCACGTCGGCGCTTTGGTTTGACTTCGATCGCGATGGGAGCCTCGATCTCTTCGTCTGCAACTACGTGCGCTGGTCTCCAGAGACGGACGTATTCTGCTCGCTCGACGGCAAGAACAAATCTTATTGCACGCCCGAAGCCTATCGCGGTTCCACCTGCTGGTTATTCCGCAACAAAGGCGATGGGACGTTTGAAGACGTGACGGCGACCAGTGGAATTTTCGACCCCTCGTCGAAGTCGCTCGGCGTGGCGATGCTCGATGTCGACGGCAATGGCTGGCCGGATTTATTTGTCGCCAACGACACGCAACCGAACAAGCTCTACCGCAACCAGGGGAACGGCAAATTCATCGAGTCGGCCGTCGCGCTGGGCGTCGCCTTCAGCGAAGATGGCCGCGCGCGCGCCGGTATGGGCGTGGATGTGGGCGACTACCGGCGCTCAGGAAAAATGGGGATTGCCGTCACCAACTTCGATAACGAGATGATGGCGCTGTACGAACCGGGAGGCCGTGGCTTTGTCGATCGCGCCATGGCGGCGGGTGTCGGCGCGGCGTCGCGTCAACGGCTTGGTTTCGGCTGTCTCTTCGGAGACTTCGACCTTGACGGGCATCTGGATCTCGCCGCCATGAACGGGCATATCGACGACACGGTGCGCGGAGTCGGACGAGGCGCGTCACACGCCCAGGTGCCGAACCTCTTTCTCAATGATGGCGCCGGGCGTTTTCGCGACGCTGCGCTGGAAGTCGGCGCCGAGTTCGCCGCGCCCAAGATCGGCCGAGGAATTGCGGCGGGCGACTTTGACCGTGACGGAGATCTGGACCTGCTGATCACCACCAATGGCGGCGGCGCCCATCTCTATCGTTGCGATGTCACCAATGGAAATCGCTCCATCCGCTTTCGGTTGCAAGGCCGCAAGTCCAACCGCGATGCCATCGGAGCCATTGTGCAGATCCACGACGCATCGGGAATGCAGATGCTGATGGTAAAGAGCGGTTCGAGCTATTTGTCTTCCAGCGACAAGACGCTGACCTTCGGCGTCGCGCGGCGCGAGCAGGTGGATCGCGCGGTCATCTACTGGCCAAGCGGTCACACCGATGAGTTTCGCAAACTGGCGGCGAACCGGACCTATTTGTGTGTCGAAGGGGAAGCGATTCGCGCGCAATCCGAACGGTAGCGCAGCCTCAAATAGAGCACCGCCAAACCGGCGCCGAATAGCGCCAAAGAGCCTGGTTCAGGGACGGGTTCACTGGGGTATATCACGATCCCGTCGATGACAGGGAAGCCGTTGAAGAAAATGGGGTCCGGTTCCAGGTAGATAAGAGGCGTAGGGGCCAGCGAGGGGTGAACCTCATCAAACGGCCCATTGAGGATCAGCCCAGGATCCGGACCCGGTTCTTCCACCTCAGGCCTCGTAGGTTCATTTGTGCCAGGATCGGTAATGACATCGGCATAGATCGCTGTGAACGAAATCATCGCCAGACCCACGATACGCAGGGTTCTTTTCATAACGGTATGCGGTCCCATCGGCAAATTACCCTAGAAACTTTATGGGAATCATCTGACCGCGATCAAGGCGGCGGCGCTCGTCTGCCCTGAGGCCTCGATTCCGATCTCCACGCCGTCACCAACCGGTATTCCGGCGGGCAGCGGGAACGTGATTTGATAGCGCCCGATTTCGCCTGGCGCCAAGCTCGCCTCCACCTGTGCTCCTGCGATCGACACTCCACCAACACGAAGCACGACTGGCGCCAAAGTCCGGGCCGCAGGCGCCTTCGCTAGCTCTCCGGCGATAAAGGCGGAATCGTCCACCGCCCCCAATCCTGAGCAATACAAGACAATCCGGTCTCCAGTGCGCGCCGGAGTTTGTATCCGATTCCAGAACGGCTCCTCGCCCGCGCGCAACACGCGAGCCAGCGCCCGGTTCTCCCCGCCCTGTGGGCTCAAAACAATTGCCGGTTGCGCGGCGGCAACATTGACCGGCGTCGCGCGCGTATAGGTGGACCCGCGTCTGACCAGCACCTGCTGCCGCGTGTTCGGAGCAAGATTCAACGGCGCCAGCGCCACAATTCGCCCAGCGCTCGCCGAGAACAGCGGCGCCCGGCGGCCCCCAATCAGCACTTCGGTTTCGCCCAGCCGCACCGGAAGCGCGCCCTCCGGAATGGCGGTCAAGGTCTGGTTGGCGGTGAAGCGCTCACCGCTTAGCTCGATCAAGCCGCCGGGCGCGAGAGGCGCATTCAACACACCTTCCTCCGTCAAGGTGGGCGGCGAATCGGATGCACGCAGATCGGCGGTCGACTCAACCTCTCCGCGTAATTGCGTCTGAGGATTTTCGGCCGTCACGCGCACCGTCACTGAGCCCGGCTCGGAGTTCCGCGACGCCCACGTGCCTTGCCATTTCCCTTCCTTAAGAGACTCCAACCGCAGCGGCGGATCGCCATTCGAAAACGAGAGAAAGACGACGCCTTCATTGTGGGCCGCTCCGCAATCGTCATTCACTTCCACCGATACGGCGGCGGGCCATCCGGCCGGAACGCTGGCGCCTTGGCCCAAAGACCGCAGTGAAGGGATCAAACGCTTGGCCGTGCAGCCGTCAGCCGTGCGTACGCCATCCTTCTCCTCTGCCGCGCGGATGACTACGTTGATATCCACCCGCCGCACCGTGCCATCTGCAAACTGAAGCGACAGTTCGCTGCGATGGACGCCGGGCTTGAGCAGTTGCGCTTGCGGCTGCAGCACCATACGGCGCGGCTCACCGGGAGCCACAATCGCGTCGATTGGAGCATACTGCAACGGCTGGGCCGGCGCAAAAGGCGGGGCCGCCGAGCGATACGCCACTGGTGTGCCCGTCAGGTTAAATACGGTGAGTTCCTGCGACCCGATCGGTTGACCCGCAACGCCGCGAAAAGTTAGTTCGGCAGGCTGCACCACGCTCCCCGGCTGCGCGTCCGGCGGCAGCACTTCGAGAAAGACCGGCAATAGTTGCGGTGAATTCGCCGCTTCGTCGGATTCCACCTGTACCAGCCCGTGGTAAATGCCCGGGGTGAGCCCGGCTTGATCAATCCTCACGTCGACGGATGGCACGGAGCCACCGGAGGCATCGGTCGCACCCGACGCCTGGGAAACCAACAGCCAATCGGGGCCACCGGCCAACGTCGACGTTGAAAGCCGCCACGGCATCACTCCGTTGCCGGGATTCAGTACCCCAAACGATTGTGGCGGCGCTATGCCGCCCCCGGCCACGGCCTGGAAGGAGAGTCCGTTCTGTGACAACAGGATCGCCCGCTCGCGATCGGAAACCATCATGGTCACAGCTACCTGCCGTGTGACGCCGGCTCCGCGTATCGTGAGGGAACTTCGATAAAGACCTGCCGTGCGCCCCGTTGGATCCGCCGTAACGCTCACCTGAAGCGGCTGCGCGGGGGTCACGATCCCGTTGGCTGGCGATACGCGCAGGAAGCTTCCCTCCGGTGTCGACACATCGATAGGCACAGGACCGCTCCCGGCATTGGACAGTAGGAGGCTCTGCTCGCGGGCCATCGCGGTTTTCGGATAAGAAAAGCTAAGCGTGTTCTTGTCCACCCGCAGATCCGGCGGTTGCGGCGGGCTCACCTGTAGGCGCACTTTGACTGCGACTATCCGCGGCCTTCCAAGCGGAACCGAAATCTCGATCGTGCCGTTGTAGACGCCCGTCGCGAGCGCGGCCGGATCGGCGCTAATCTGAATCGCGCGCGGCGTGACACCGGCGACAGCACTAGCGCGCAGCCATTCGCCGCCGTCGCCGGTTTGTAATGCCAGGGTGAAGGCCAGACCGGGTATTTCGCCATCGGCAGTCAATGTGCGCGCGGTCGACGGAGCGCCACCGGAGACCGCCGTCAGTTCCATGCGCTCGGTCGATGCCTGAAAGGCCGGCGGCGCGGCCAGGATCTTGCGCACGCGATTGTTGTCCACCTCGGACAGGAAAATGTTCCCGGCCAAATCGACGGCGACATCGCCGGTTGCGCCGAGCGCGGCTTCGGTGGCCAGGCCTCCATCGCCATACACGACGCTGCCAAGATTGCTGGGGCCGATTCCGGCGATCGTCTCCAGTTGACCGGCGGGCGTGACCCGGCTTAAGTGGCCGTAGCTGCGGATGAGCAGGTTGTCTTGCGGATCGATCGCGAGCCCAGTCGGTTGAGTGATGGCTACCGACGTGGCCGGGCGCGGTCCCGCCGGAATGGGCAAACCGCTTGACCGCCCGTTGCCGGCAAAAGTGGTCACAGCGCCAGCCGGATCTATGCGTAACACCCGGTGGCCGGCCGACTCACTCACATAGAGATTGCCTGCGCGGTCGGCAGCCAGATCGAAGGGCGCGCTGAGCACAGTCTCACGTGTGTTGCCAGGGATAACCGATTCAAGCGCAAGCCCTCCGATCGTGGTGCTTAGCCCGGAGCGAAGCAGACGGCCGCGTCCACGGTCGGCATAAAAGAGCGAACCGGCCGCATTGAACGCCAGCCCGCCGGGATTCACGGCAGCGTACGGTTCGACAGTTTGGGAGCCATTCTCGTTGAGGCGATGCAAGCCGAAAGAACTGGAGAAATAAGGCCTGCCATCCGGGCCTGAGGCCATCAGAAACGGCTGCAACAGTGGATTTTCAATTGTCTGCGTTCCGGGCTCAGGCGGGCTTAACCGGCGTTCACCGTTCCCCGCCACAGTCGTCATGATTCCTGCCGGGTCGATACGCCTGATCCTGTTGTTGCCGACGTCGGCCACATAGAGGTTCCCTTCGCGATCAAGGGTTAGCCCCAAAGGAAGATTCAGGAGCGCGAAAGACGCCGTGCCGCCATCGCCTCCAAAGCGGAAGCTACCGCTGCCGGCGATTTGTTCGGCATCATGGCCTGCGGTCAGGCGGAAGAGCCGGCCCGGCAGGGAAGAAGTAGCGTAAATCGCTCCGTTCAGTGTAGCGGCCAGTTCGGTTACCAGGAGCCGTGAAAGACCCGGCGCCGGTATGATTTCCAGAGTGCCTTGCGGCGTCACGCGCGCGATGTCGGTGATTTCGTCGCCCGCTTGCACCGCCGCGATCCCGCTCGAAATCAGCAAGCCGCCGCGTGGATCTGCCGTCAGGGCATATGGCTGCATCGGCGAGTCGACTGCCTTAGCGCCATTCAACACGCGTCCACTCACGCTGTTACCGGCGAAGGCGTCGATCTGCCCGTCTATCGAAATGCGGCGCACGCGGCGCGTCCGGGGCGTGGCCGCCGTATTCACCACATCGCTGAAGTACAAGTTCCCGGCCGCGTCGGCGGCCAGATGATCCGGCAGGCAGATGTTGGCCGCCCGAGCCGGTCCGCCGTCGCCTTCCGATCGACACGGCCCATTCCCGGCGAGACGAGTCACTACACCGTTGGCCGAGATTCGGTAGATTCGCCCGAGCGCTTCATCGGCGACCGCCAGATCGCCGCCAGGCAACGCTGCAATGGAAACGATGCCCGAAAATTGAACGTCCGCGACCGGCAGTCCATCGGCTGGAGCGCGCCGCCCTAAGCCCGCGAGCGTAGTGATTGTGCCGTCCGGAGAAATCTTGCGAAGCGCGCGGCCCTCGCTATCGGAGATATAGAGGTTGCCCGCCCGATCCATGGTGCAGGATCGCGGATAGAGGAGTGAGGCTTGCGTGGCCCGGCCCCCGTCACCGGAATAGCCGCCGAGTCCGTTGCCCGCCAAAGCCGAAAACCGGCCTGCGCTATCCAGGCGGAACGCCATGTGGTTCAGATAGTCGAGCAATATGGGCTGGCCGGAGAAGGGGTCGATGGCAAGTCCGGTAGGCAGACCGATCGGAGCCGCCAGCGCGGGCACCGCCGCCCCGGGGAAGATCCAGTCCGTGCCTGCGACTGTCGTGATGACGCCTTGGGCGTGGAGAAGCCCGGCTCCGGCCGACAACGCCAAACAAAGAGCCACGCCATTTTGCAGTCGCACCAGATTGAATCGGCAGTTCGCCGACGCGGCTGTACCCGCCTTGGATCGGCGTCTCGCCAGATCGTTCTTGGTATCGGGGAGAATAGAGCTAGGAGGCAAAGCGGCGTGGAACCAATGCATGAAGTCGAAAGGCTCTTGCCCTCGCTTTCCCGGGGCGAGAAAGCCCAACTTCTCAAATGGGTCGTCCGGGAACTGGGAGATGATTTTCCTGGCGTCGACTCTTCCCCAGCCGTCTGTGGGGGCGATGCGTGTATCGCGCGAACTCGAATTCCCGTCTGGCTGCTGGAGCGGTACCGGCGGTTGGGCGTGAACGAACGCGACTTGCTGGATTCCTATCCGTCTCTGCGCGCTGAAGACCTCGCGAATGCCTGGGCTTATGCTCGTATCCATTCCGCCGAGATCGATAGTCAGATTCAAGCCAACGAGGAAGCCTAACCTGATGGCCCGGCTTTATACAAACGAGAATTTTCCCCTCGCTGTGGTTCTTGAGTTGCGGCGGTTAGGCCATGACGTCGTTACTTCACTCGAAGCGGGGCAAGCCAATCGAGGGATCCCTGACGAAGTGGTTCTTAGATTTGCGTTGTCTCAGCAGCGGGCCCTTGTGACTCAGAACCGGCGAGACTTTTTAAAACTCCACAATTCCGGCGACTTCCATCACTTTGGCGTAATACTTTGCACCGCCGACCCAGACTTCACTGGCCAAGCTCACCGGATTGACGAGGCCGTGTGCGGCTTGGGCAAGGGCTTGTCAGCCGCGCCAGTCCGAGTCAATCGTCCGTCCAAGTAGTCCCAACTCGGGCTACCCCATGAACCCGGCGTCGGCGGAAGCGAATTTCGAAAGGTTCGGAAATGCCGCCGCCAGCGCGGCATCATCGAGTCCGAACCAGCGCCCCAGCGTAGCGCCGTACTGATCGAGCGAAGTCGTCGGGATCCACACGCCGCGCGTTCCCGAATCGTCGGGCCCGCCTAACGCCAACTCCGGGAATTGCCCAAACACGTGGCCGCCCTTCACCGCCCCGCCCAGCACCAGAAAATGGCCGCCCCAACCGTGATCGGAACCTGAGCCGCTCGGCTGCAGCGTCCGGCTGAATTCGGATTCCGTAAAGGTCGTCACCTGTCCGGCGATGCCCAGTTCTTCCGTCGCCCGATAGAAGGCCGTCATCGCCTCGGAAGCTTGCCGCAACAGATTCCAATGCTGCCAAGCCTGTGAACCATGGGTATCGAAACCAGGCAGCGAGCAGAAAAAGACTTGGCGCTTCAGGCCGGTCTTCCTCCGCAATTGCATGATCCGCGCCACTTGCCGCAATTGATAACCAAGCGAGGTGCTGGGAAACACCGTCGTCATTCCCGCGCCCGACTCAAGATCCTTCAGCATGGCGCTCAACGCGAGCGCGTCTTGCCGCACCTGGTTGGCCGACTGCACCAGCGTCAATCCGCTGTCGAAAGCCAGCACTTCCTGGAGCGCCTGAACGCGCGCCTTCGCCGCTGAAGCCGGCCAAGCGTCCAGCCCATACGGCTGCATGTCGAAGTCTGGAATCAGACTGGCCGACTGCACCGCGTTCCCCCGGCAAAACAGTTGTGGCCCATCGAGCGAAATCGAAGCCGGAAAACTCACCCCCGTGTTCAGCCCAGTCACCTGATCGGCCACGCGCCCGGCCCACCCGGTTCCCGCCGAACTATTGGGCGTGCCGGCCTGCATCTGTATGACTTGGTCGGAGTGCGAAAAAAGGTTGGTGGGCCGTGTCGCCGAGTTAGCCAGAAACTGCGCTCTCGTGATGGGCTCGGCCAACATACCGACATTGGCCACGGCCGCCAGTTTCCCCTGGTCCCAGAGCGGATGCAGCGCCCGCAGGCCGCTCGACAACCCGTAGGCCGCGCCGTCGTTAGCAGCCACCGGGAGCAGCGTCGCGCTATTGTCGGGCAAGGCGATCGAGCCGCGGGCGCGTTTATAAGCGTCGTACCCAGCCGAGCCCTGGGGCACGATTAAGTTATTCGCATCGCACCCGCCAAACAAAAATACGCACACCAGCGCCTTGTAGTCCACACCTTGAGCGAACGCATTCATCGCGCCAAATCGGCCTGCGCCGGCGAGCGTGGCGAGTTTTAAAATCTCACGTCTGGTATTCATGGGCGCATTCGTTCCTCAGTACTGGACCGCGAACTCGCCGCTCAAGGCCGCGAGATAAAGGGCGATTTCAATGCGTTGCGGAGCATCGTAGGCCGCGTCGACCGCCCTGCCGATGATTTCGCGCAACCCCGGCGGCGTGCGCCCGTGATGTAACTTTTGACAGACTAAATCGACTAATCGCTTCGTATCGGACGCGACCGTCTGAAACGGAGAAAGATCCAAAGAGGGATCGCCGCGCGGTTGGTTGAGTAACTGGTGGATTTCATTCCCTAGTAGGATCGATTCGGTGGGCGTGTAGATCTGAAACTCCGGACCGAAAAGCGCGGGCCTACCCGGCAGCCGGTACATCGGCGAATAGTAACCGAAGACCGAAGGCGGTGCGGTCAAAGTCTGCCCCAACCGGGAGAAAGTCCACGTCACCTGGGTCTCCGGCGTGATGCGCCCGTTCAACGCACGCACGAAGCTTACATACGCGCCCACCGGATCCTTCAGCCTGCCTTGATCCTGCGCGGCTTGGTCATTCCGCGCTTCCGCATCCAAGAGAATCGCGCGGATGACAGCCTGCAGATCGCCTCGCACGCCGCTGTCGTTCTTATCGAAAACCTTCGCCACCCGCGCTATGTAGGCGGGGCTGGGGTTCGACGTCACTAAGAATCGAATCAACCTCGTGGCCAGGAATGGACCGACATTCGGATGATTGAACACGTTGTCGATCACGCCCTCCAAGTCGGCCTCAGGCGTTTGTCCCGCCGGGAGCACCACTCCGCTCAGCAGCACTTTGGCCGACGTGTCGTGGTTATCGGGGCGCGGCTCCATCGCCGTTTTTGAGAACTCTTCCCAGTTCTCGTAGCGCGGCGTCGCGCCCGGCGCCGTCGGGTATGTCCAGCCAGTCAACGCCAGCGCAAATTGACGGATCGCCGCCTGTGAATAAGTAAGCGCCGGGCCGGGCTTGGCCGATCCATCCTGATTCAATTCCACTAACCCGACTGTGAACAACTGCAGTAACTCACGCGCGTAGTTTTCATTCGCCCCGCCGCCCACACCCGGCTTGTTGGAATTAGCCAGATCGAGATACTTGCCCATCTGCGGGCTCAACGTGATCTCCTTCAGCAACGTCCGGTAATTGCCGAAAGCGTTGCGGCTCAGGATGCGTAGATAGGGAACATACTCAACCGGATAGGGGTTCTTGTCCCAAGAGACGACGATGAGTTGGCTCAAGGCCCACACCACGCGTTGCCGTAACTGATCTGGCGCGTGGGCCAGCCGGCTCAACATCTGCGCGCGCAGGTCTCCGGTCAGGCTCAACTCCGATTCGGGAGTCTTGAATTGATCGTCGATCCACGCCGGGGCACCTCGCTGTTGGACCTCTTCAATCGCGCGCGGAGTCGGCCCGAACGCGGCTTGATCCAGCAGCCGGGCGGCGCTCAGCGGGGTAGTTACGACTTGGGCATTTAGGAACGGCAAGACCAGCAATCCGCCCAACGCGACACGGGAGAGCATGCCTTCTTAGGATCGGCTAGAGGGCCGCCAACCGCAAGGGGGATTGCACTAACGGAGCTATCATACAAACTCTAGACCAACCTATGAAACGCTTTCCCGGCTTCGCTCGCTTGATCGCAGCGACCGCTATTGCCGGTGTCCTCGCCGGTCTTGCCGCCGTCGCCTTCCACTATCTGGCCGACGTTTTTGGCGAGCAGCTCTTTGCGTGGGCCGAAACCAACTCGCGCCCGATGCAACTGCCCTACATCGTCCTCGTCCCTACGGTGGGCTTGTTCTTAGTCGGCCTCGTCTTGCAACGCGTTCCCGAGGCGCGGCTCGGGGGAGTGCGAGAGGTGCTCGATGCACTGGACCGGAACGACGGCAAGACGCCGCTCATCCGGCTGCTGAACGTGATTCTCAGCGGTTTGGTGCTGGCCTTTGGCGGCTCAGTCGGACCCGAGGGGCCGATGGTGCAGATGGGTGCCTTGGCTGGCAGCTTGTCGGGACAATCGATCCGGCTGACCGGGCGCAATCTCCAGACCATCGTCCGCGCCGGAGCCGCCGCCGGGATCGCCGCCGCTTTCCGCTCGCCGGCTGGTGGCGTCTTGCTCACGCTCGAAGTTTTTGGCGCCAAGTTTAATCGCGACCTCGCGGCGATTGCGATTGCCGCGGGGATCGGCTACATCGTGCGCATCGCGATCCTCGGCGATCATTATCCGTTCCGCCCGCAAGCCTCGATCGAGCATTTGCCCCTGACTTCCCTGCTCTTGGTCGCGCCGCTGATGGGGCTCGCCGCCGCACCCACCGGCCACCTGTTCATTCGGATGTTCGAACGCGGCAAAACCGTTTTCCCGCAACATTGGCCGCTCTCGGCGCGCGTGGCGTTCGGCGGCTTTCTCGTGGGCGTCATCGGCATCTGGTATCCGCAAGTGATGTCGGCCGGTTATCCGGTGATCCATCGCAGCATCGATGGCGGGATGCCGGTCAAGCTCTTCGTCATCCTGCTGCTGCTCAAGATGCTGGCGACGTCGATCACCTTTGGCTCAGGCGCAGTGGGCGGGCTCTTTGCGCCGACCCTGGTGATCGGCTCGCTCTACGGGGGCGCTTGGGGCTATGGGATTCATCAACTCGCGCCGCAGTTGGCGCCACAGCCGGAGCTATTCGTACTCCTCGGCATGGTGGTGATGTTCAGTTCGATCATCAAAGGGTATTGGAGCGGCCTGCTGATGGTGGCCGATCTAAGCGGCTGCTACCACCAGTTGCTGCTGCCCGGCGTGATTGCGGGCGGCATTTCCTACTTCGCCAGTTGGGAAATCCATGGGCGCTCGATTTTCGGGCTTTCGATCGGCGAAGAGCCCGAATAGCGAAGCCTATCCACCCCATAGGAGCTTTCGATTGGACCCGCGCCGTCCAATTCTGTGAGAATTGGCGATGAGGGTAAACGACGAGTCATGCGCCTGGGTGCTTACGATTGCGGCGGATTCCACGACGAGATGTTCGATGCCTCGGGCACTGTGCGCCCCGAAGCGCGGATGCTGCTCGAAACCATCGAGTCGCTCGAAGAAGGCCAGCTCCAGCGCTGCCAAAGCGCGGCGGAACGCCTCCTGGTCGAATTAGGCATCACCTTTAACGTCTACGGAGACTCGGCCGGCGCCGAGCGAATCTTTCCGTTCGATCTGATTCCACGTATCGTCCCCAGCGCCGAATGGAACCGGCTGGAGCGTGGGCTCAAGCAGCGCATCCACGCGCTCAACGAATTTATCGACGACATCTATCACGATCAGAAGATTCTGAAAGACGGCGTCATCCCCGAAGAAGTAATCCGCTCGGCTGCGTCTTTCCGCCCGCAATGCGCCGGCATCAATCCGCCGCGCCGAGTCTGGTGCCACATTACTGGAACCGATCTGGTGCGCCACGGCGACGGCGAAGTGTACGTGCTCGAAGACAATCTGCGCGTGCCGTCCGGCGTTTCCTACGTGCTTGAAAATCGCGATTTGATGAAGCGCACCTTCCCGCAGGTGTTCGAGGGTCTGCAGGTGCGGCCGGTCGACGATTATCCGGGCAACCTGCTGTCGACGCTGCAAGCCATTTCACCCCCTGGATCCACCGACAATCCACTCGTCGTGCTCCTGACGCCGGGCATGTACAATTCGGCGTATTTTGAGCACAGCTTCCTGGCCCAACAGATGGGGATCCCCCTGGTGGAAGGCCGCGATCTGGTGGTCGAAGACGACGAGGTTTTCATGCGCACCACCAAAGGCCTGCGCCGGGTGGACGTGATTTATCGCCGCATTGATGACGATTTTCTCGATCCCGAAGTATTCCGGAAAGACTCGCTTCTCGGCGTCCCTGGGCTCGTGAATGCCTATCGCGCCGGACAAGTCGCCCTAGCCAACGCGCCCGGCAACGGCGTGGCGGACGATAAAGTCGTGTATGCTTACGTGCCCGACATGATCAAGTATTACGAAGGCGAAAACGCGATTCTCCCGAACGTGCCCACGTACTTGTGTTGGCGCGCGGCAGACCGTCAGCATGTGCTCGCCAACCTGGAAAAGCTGGTCGTGAAAGCCGCCAATGAAGCCGGGGGCTATGGCATGCTGATCGGCCCGCATTCCACCGCGGCCGAACGTGAAGAGTTCGCCGCCAAGATCGAAGCGAACCCGCGCAACTACATCGCGCAACCTACCCTGGCGCTTTCGCGTGTGCCCACATTGATTGAGGATCATCTCGAAGGCCGTCACGTCGATTTGCGCCCCTATATATTGAACCGCGGCGGCGGCGACATCACCGTGCTCCCGGGCGGCCTCACGCGCGTCGCGTTGCGAAGAGGCTCTCTCGTGGTGAACTCGTCGCAGGGCGGCGGCAGCAAAGACACCTGGGTTCTGGCAGGAGAGCCAACGATATGAACGGAGATTCCCGGCCCCTTCTCAGCCGCGTCGCCGACTCGGTCTATTGGATGGCCCGCTACATCGAACGGGCCGAAAACGTGGCGCGCTTCATTGGCGTCAATTTGAATCTGCAGTTCGACCTGCCCCTCGAAAAGGCGCAGCAATGGCAGCCGCTGATCGACACGAGCGGCGATGCCGAAGAGTTCAAGGAACGTTTTGGCGAAGCGGTCCAGGATAACGTGATCGACTTCCTCGCCTACGATCCCGAGAACGCGAATTCGATCTTCTCCTGCCTTTGCTGGGCTCGTGAAAACGCGCGCTCCATCCGCGATACCATCTCGCCGGAGATGTGGGCGCAGATCAACGCCATGTATTTGCAGATCCAATCGGACCGTTCGCTGCCTGAGCCCGAACACCTGCTCGAAGCGTTCCGGCAGATCCGTCTCGGGTGCCATCTGTTTCAAGGCGTCACCGACTCGACGATGACGCATAACGAGGCCTGGCACTTCCTGCGGCTCGGACGGAACCTGGAGCGCGCCGACAAGACCTCGCGCATTCTCGATGTCAAATATTTCATGCTCCTCCCGTCTGCGCGCGACGTTGGCACGCCCTACGACGATATTCACTGGGCGGCGGTGCTGAAATCGGTGAGCGGCTTTGCCATGTATCGCCAGAGGCATGGCCGGATCTCGCCGAAGAAGGTAGTGGAATTCCTGGTTCTGGATGGAGAATTTCCGCGCTCGGTCCGCTATTGTATTCACCGGGCCGCGGACTCGTTGCATTCCATCACTGGCACGCCCCTGGGCGCCTATCGCTATCGCTCCGAACAACTGATGGGACAGTTGCGCGCGGAGTTGGATTTCGCCTCGGTCGAAGCGATTCTCGACTCGGGGCTCCACGAATATCTCGACGCCCTGCAGGTGAAAATGAACGCCATCGGAGCCAGCCTCCGCGAAGATTTCGTCGCTCGCAGTCCCGCCGCCAGCGGGCAGACGCAACAACAGGAACAGAGGGCAATGGCGGCGGGGAACGGCGCGCCGAGATGAGTATCCGCGTCGCTCTCCATCACAAGACCGTCTATGTGTACGACCGCGCCGTGACGCTCGGGCCGCAACTGGTCCGTCTGCGCCCCGCGCCGCACAGCCGCACGCCGGTCAGCGGCTACTCGTTGAAAGTCCAGCCGGCGGATCATTTCATCAACTGGCAACAGGACCCGCACGGCAACTTCCTCGCACGGCTCGTCTTCAATCAGCCAACGCAGCAGTTCTCCGTCGAAGTGGATCTGATCGCCGACATGATGGTGATCAATCCCTTCGATTTTTTCCTCGAGCCCTACGCTGAGCGATGTCCCTTTCAATACGAGGAGCCGCTCCGCCACGAACTCCTGCCCTATCTCAGCACCGCTGAGCCCGGCCCGCGCCTGCGCGAATATCTGGCCACGGTGGACCGCGCGCCGAAACAGGCGGTCAACTTCCTGGTCGATCTCAACGCCCGCTTGCAACAAAGCATCCACTACGTGATCCGTATGGAGCCAGGCGTCCAGTCGAGCGAGCGGACCTTGTCGCTGTTGAGTGGCTCCTGCCGCGACACCAGTTGGCTGCTGGTTGAAATCCTGCGCAATCTCGGCTTGGCGGCTCGCTTCGTGTCCGGCTATCTGATTCAGTTGAAGCCCGATATGAAGTCGCTCGACGGCCCGTCGGGCGCAGCGGAAGACTTCACCGATCTGCATGCGTGGTGCGAAGTGTTTCTGCCGGGCGCGGGCTGGGTGGGGCTCGATCCCACTTCTGGACTCTTCGCCGGCGAAGGCCATATCCCGCTGGCTGCGACGCCGCATCCTGAATCCGCCGCGCCCATCTCCGGTCTCGTCAGCCCCAGCCAGGTAGAGTTCCAACACGAAATGCGCGTGACGCGTTTCCATGAGGACCCGCGCGTCACCAAGCCTCATACCGACGAACAGTGGCGGAAGGTCCTTGAGCTTGGCGATCAGGTGGACCGCGAACTGGCCAGCGCCGATGTCCGCCTGACCATGGGTGGCGAGCCGACTTTCGTGTCGATAGACGACATGGATGGCGAAGAGTGGAACACCGCCGCCATGGGCCCGAACAAGCGCGGCCTGGCCGCCAATCTGATCACACGCCTGCAAGGCGCTTTCGCCACTGGTGGCTTCCTGCATGCCGGACAAGGCAAATGGTATCCCGGCGAATCGCTGCCGCGTTGGGCGTTCACCTGCTACTGGCGCGAGGACGGCCATCCGCTGTGGCACAACCCCGCGCTGATGGCCAATCTCGATCGCGACTATGGCTACGGCGAACGCCACGCGCAAATCTTCGCCGAAGCGCTGGCCGAACGCCTCGCATTAAAACCGGCCAGTGTGATTGCCGCCTACGAAGATCCGTTGGCGTACCTCGTCCAAGAGAAGCAGCTTCCTATCGATGTCGATCCGGTCGACAACAAACTGGACGACCCCGAAGAACGTGAGCGTCTGCGCCGCGTCTTCAGCCGTGGTCTTGGCAAGCCCACCGGCTTCGTCATCCCGCTGCAACGCGCCGTCAGCAAGGACGGTCCCACCTGGCAATCAGGCCTGTGGATGCTGCGCGCCAAACATCTATTTCTGGTCCCAGGCGATTCGCCCGTCGGCTTGCGCCTGCCCATGAAGAGCCTGCCATCAGGCCCTCCCACCGTGATTTTTACGGTAGACCCGCTTGCCCCGCGCGGACCGCTGCCCGTGCCCACGCGTCCTGGTCCTATGCAACGCCAGATGACGGGCACGATGGACGATGACGGCGCAACTTCACCGCGTCAACACCAGAATCCGCAACCCTCGCCTCTCCAGCCCGGTGAGACGGCGGATGCCGCAACCGATGGCGAAACCATCCGCACGGCGCTGGCGGTGGAAGCGCGCGACGGCCGGTTGTTCCTCTTTTTCCCGCCCGTAGCCGCCGCTGAAGATTACATCGATTTGCTCAGCGCCGTCGAAGACACCGCCGCCAAGCTCGACATGCCCGTGGTGATTGAAGGCTACCCGCCTCCCCATGACCCGCGCTTGCGTCAAATCAAGGTGACGCCCGATCCAGGCGTGATCGAAGTAAATGTACAGCCCGCTGCCAGTTGGCGAGACCTTGTCTCCAACACCACCATCCTTTACGAGCAAGCCCGTCAAAGCCGTTTAGGTAGCGAAAAATTCATGCTCGACGGCCGCCACACCGGCACTGGCGGCGGCAATCACATCGTGCTCGGCGGCCCCACGGCAGCCGACAGTCCGTTTCTTCGCCGCCCCGATCTGCTGAAAAGTTTTGTCGGCTACTGGCTCAATCACCCCTCGCTTTCTTACCTCTTCTCCGGCGTCTTCATCGGCCCCACCAGCCAGGCGCCGCGGGTCGACGAAACCCGGCCCGACGCAGTCTACGAACTGGAAATCGCTTTCGGCCTCCTGCAGGGCCGCACCGAAGGCACGCCCGCCTGGCTGGTCGATCGCCTCTTCCGCAACCTGCTGGTTGACGTGACTGGCAACACGCACCGCGCCGAATTTTGCATCGACAAGCTGTATTCGCCCGATAGCTCCACCGGACGGCTCGGCCTGCTGGAGTTGCGCGCCTTTGAGATGCCGCCACATGAGCGCATGAGTCTCGCTCAACAGCTTTTGGTCCGTACGCTGCTCGCCTGGTTTTGGCGCAAGCCATATCAGGAGAAGCCAATCCGCTGGGGCACGCGCCTGCATGACCGTTACCTGCTGCCCTTCTTCGTCGAGCGGGACTTTGCAACTATCGTGCGCGATCTGAACGCCGCAGGTTATCCCATCGACGCCGGGTGGTTCGCGCCCCAAGTTGAATTCCGCTTCCCGGTCTACGGCGCAGTCAACCATGCGGGCGTCGACATGGAACTGCGCCAGGCGATCGAACCCTGGTATGTCCTTGGCGAAGAGCCGGGCGCAGGCGGCACGGCGCGCTTTGTCGATTCTTCGGTGGAACGCCTCCAGGTCCACGTAAAAGGCCTCACTCCGGAATGTATGGCGGTCACCTGCAATGGCCGCCGGCTTCCGTTCCAACCCACCGGCACACACGGCGAATACGTGGCAGGCGTGCGTTTCCGCGCCTGGCAGCCGCCGCGTTGCCTGCATCCCACGGTGCCGGTTCACGCGCCGCTTACTTTCGACTTAGTCGATCTCGGCGCCGTCCGCTCGCTCGGCGGCTGCACCTATCACGTCGCCCATCCTGGCGGGCGGAACTACGACACCTTCGCGGTAAACTCAAATGAAGCCGAGGCGCGACGTAGAGCCAGATTTTTCGCCTTCGGACATACGGCAGGCTCCATGTTTTTCCCCGAACCCGAAGTCGACCCTGAGTTTCCCACCACTCTCGACTTGCGCCGCCCCGCCGGCGGCAGCTATCGATGAGCAGGACCAAGGTGGCAGCCGCAAAAGGTGACCCGTCTACCAATCCAAGCGCCCGCTGGGCGTACGCGCCGGTAGCGGGAAGTTTCGACGAAGCCTTCCTCCCGTCGGGCATGCCTCGCCGTCATTGGCGATCGCTGGCCGTCTCAATTGGCCGCATGGGGCTCGATCAACTCACACGGCGCTGGCAAGCGGGCCAGCAACTCATCCAGGCCAACGGGATCACTTACAACGTCTACGGCGATCCTCAAGGCAAAGAGCGCCCTTGGGTGCTCGATCCGATACCGATGGTGCTCGCCGACAACGAGTGGGCCGGCATCGAACGAGGCATCTCTCAGCGAGCCACCCTTCTCAACGCGCTATTAGCCGATCTCTACGGCCCGCGCCAGCTCATCAACAACCACCGCTTGCCGGCGGGACTGCTATTTGCCAACCCGAATTTCCTGCGCTCTTGCTCCGGCCTCACGCCGCCTGGCGGAGTCTTTCTGCATTCCTACGCCGCCGATTTGGCGCGTTCGAAAGACGGCCAGTGGTGGGTGATCACGGACCGCACGCAAGCGCCGTCGGGCCTGGGCTACGCGCTGGAGAATCGCTACGTCGGCGCGCGCACGTTGCCAACCGCGTTCAACGGCAGCCACGTCCGCCCGCTCGCGGGCTTCCTCGATACACAGCGCACGGCCCTGCAACAGCTCGCTCCTAATCGGCGCGATCATCCGCGGATCGTCCTGCTCACGCCCGGCCCATCGAACGAGACGTATTTCGAGCATTCCTTCCTCGCCCGCCACTGGGGTTTTCCGTTGGTCGAAGGCGCCGATCTCACGGTCCGCGACAACCGGGTTTTCCTCAAGACGCTTACCGGTCTTGAGCCGGTGGACCTGATCGTGCGCCGCCTGGACGACAGTTATTGCGATCCGCTGGAACTCCGCGGAGACTCCGTGCTCGGTGTTCCCGGCCTCACGCAAGCGGTGCGCAGCGGGCACGTCGCCATGGCGAATGCACTCGGCACGGGGCTGCTCGAAACGTCGGCGCCGATGGCCTTTCTCCCGAGTCTCTCGCGTCATTTGCTGGGTGAGGAATTGCGGATGCCGTCGGTCGCCACCTGGTGGTGCGGCCAGGAGCGTGAGCGCCGCTACGTGCTCGATCACCTGGCCGAACTCGTTATCAAACCCGCTTTCCGCCGCGCCGGTGAAATCCCGGTCTTCCCCGGCAATATGACGGTTGCCGAGCGCGCTTCGCTCGCCGCTCGCATTGAAGACGACCCCGAAGAGTTTATCGCCCAGGAACAAATCTCGCTTTCCACCGCGCCCGTACGGACCGACGAAGGCATCCTGCCGCGCCATGTCGTGCTGCGCGTCTTCGCCTGCTGGGACGGCCAATCGTACACGGTCCTGCCGGGCGGCCTGACGCGAGTCTCGCTGGAAGCCAGTTCGCCGATCGTCTCGATGCAAGGCGGAGGAGGCAGCAAAGATACGTGGGTAATGTCCACCGCCGCCGAAGACGCTTCGGCGCCGCACATCCCGCTGCCCGCGCCTGAACCGCCGTCTCATACCCAAGCCGCCTCGCCGCTCCCCAGCCGTCAGGCCGACAATCTCTTCTGGCTCGGCCGCTACGCCGAACGCGTCGAAGGCGGCGTGCGGCTGGTCCGCGCACTGTCACCCAGTCTCTCGGGCGAAGAAGATTTCGGCCAAACGGCTACGCTCGAAACCTCCATCCAATTCCTGATCGCCCTTGGCTACCTGCCGGCCGAGTCCAAGGGTATGACCATCGCGCAAGCGCGTTGGCAGTTGGCGCGGCTGTTCACAGGGATGATCTATGACCCGTCGCGCTCATACGGCATCGGTTGGAATTTGACTAATCTGCGGCGAGTCTGTTGGCCCTTGAAAGAGCGGCTGTCGAGCGATACGTGGCGCGTGCTTCAGCAGCTGGATTCGGAATTCTCGCGCAACCCGCCCACCCATCCAGACCAGCGGCAGGTGGCGCAGATGAATCTATTGGACCGGGTCATCGTCAACCTATCGGCCTTCTCCGGGCTTCTCGCTGAAAACACCACTCGTAACGACGGTTGGCGCTTTTTGGAAATCGGGCGCCGGATCGAGCGCACGCTGCAAATGGCGGAACTGCTGCAGGCGGCGATATCGAGCGCGCCGTTCGATACCGAGCCGTCGCTTGAAACGCTGCTCCAGATCGCCGACAGCGCCATCACCTACCATCGCCGTTATTTCACCACCATGCGCGTCGAGTACGTCCTCGAACTCCTCCTGGCTGACGAAGCCAATCCGCGCGCCCTCGGCTTCCAAGTCTCGACGCTGGTCGATCACCTCCGCCGACTGCCTGGCTATGAGTGGGACGAAGAGAAACCGTTGCCCCTGGCGCTGGCCGAGAATCTCCTGGAAACCGTGCGCCTAGCCAAACCCGAAGACCTCGCCGCGCGCGACGCCGATGGCGACATGCCGGCTCTCGATGAACTGGTCGCTCGAGTCAAGACCGGCCTCTACGACATCTCCAACGCTCTGGCCGAGCGCCATTTCAGCCATCTCACCGCCACGCGTCTCAGTTTCTGATTGAATCGAGACTTCATGCGCTTCCTTGCCACTCACATCACGCGATACAAGTATCAGGAATCCGTCTCGCAATGCGTTAGTGAAGCGCGCATCACACCTCGCTCGCTGCCCCCCGGCCAAAAGGTGATTGAGACGCGCATCCACATTGAACCGGAGCCCGCCACCCTGACAACGCGGGCCGACTATTTCGGCAACCAGATCACGGCGTTCTCGGTCTTTCGCCCGCATGACCGTCTGACCGCCACCGCGCAAAGCGTCGTCGAAGTCGAAGCGCGCGACCCCGAAGGAGACTTGCGCTCCATCCCTTGGGAACAAGCCCGCGCGGTGCTTGCGAAACCCGAGGACGCCGAGACGCTCGCGGCCTACGAGTTCATTTTCGACTCGCCTTATGTCGCCGCCGCGCCCAAACTCGCGGACTACGCCAAACTCAGCTTCGCCCTCGGCCGTCCTCTCGCCGAAGCGGCGCATGACTTGTCGACGCGCATCTACAAGGAATTCAAGTACAAGCCGAAATCCACGTCCATCGACATGCCCTTGATGGATGTGTTCGAGCTTCGCCGAGGCGTCTGCCAGGACTTCGCCCACATCATGATCGGCTCGCTCCGCAGCCTGCGTCTCGCTGCGCGGTATGTCAGTGGATACCTGCGCAGCGGCGCTAACCTACAGGGATCGGAAGCCTCGCACGCCTGGCTTTCGGTTTACATCCCGGGGCACGGCTGGCTGGACCTGGACCCGACCAACAACGTGATCCCTTCGTCCGGTCACGTCACGGTAGCCTGGGGCCGCGACTTCGGCGACGTCACGCCCATCAAAGGAATCGCCCTCGGCGGCGGCAAGCAGACAGTCGAAGTAGAAGTTACCGTGCGCCCGGTCTAGCTTCCGCCTCGGGCGGCCGTCGTCCCGGCGATCCCCAGACCCTCCGCGTTGGCCTGCATGGCGCGCAGACAGAACCCGATGTGCTCGTCGAGTTCCACGCCCAACTCAGCCGCGCCGTTAACAATATCGTCGCGATTCACGGCGCGGGCGAACCCCTTGTCCTTCATCTTTTTCCTCACGCCCGTTACTTCCACTTCGTGAATGCTCCGTCCCGGTTTGACGTAACTGACGGCCGTCAAAAAACCCGCCAACTCATCGCAGGCAAACAGCGCTTTCTCCAGCCTCGTCAACCGGGGGGTATCCTCAAAACCGGCGTGAGACAAAATCGCGCGGCGGATCGTTTCATCCACCCCGCGCTCTGCCAGGATCGGTTGCCCTTTGCGCGGATGATCGGGCAGCACCGGATGAATTTCCCAATCGAAATCGTGCAGCAGCCCCGTAATTCCCCACGTCTCCTCGTCTTCTTCGAAATGGCGGGCGTACGCGCGAAGGCACGTTTCTACCGCCAGTCCATGCTTGCGCAGGCTTTCGGACTTGGTAAACTCGCAAAGCAACTCGAACGCAGTTGGCCGATTCATCGTGGGTGTACTATACTGAAGTGTAGCGTCATGCCGAATGGCACGGCGTCATCCACATGTGGGCCTGTGGCGCAGTTGGGAGCGCGCTTCCATGGCATGGAAGAGGTCATCGGTTCGAACCCGATCAGGTCCACCAAATTTCTCAAAGACTTAGCGCGAACTGGTTGCCGTCGTCGGCGCAGAAACCACTTCCTCACCCGTTTAATCATTATGCAGAACGGACGTTCTTGGTCCACTGTCGCGCCTTCGCGAAATTCTTCGCCGAGGGAAACGACACGCGAGATATGTATGCCAAAGACTTCATTGACCCTTCCACCATCAGCACCGCGTAGAACTGGCGTAAGTGGCACGACCATGTGGACAAGCATCTAGCCCACCTCTCCATAGCAAGGATCCCGAACACCACTCCATGGACGGGCGACGATAACAGGAAGATCCTGGAGGAATTTCAACATCTGTGGCGAGACTTCTACAGCAAACTTAAGCCGGCAGTACTCCCAGCTTTCGACGCCGAAATCGCGAACATGCAGCAGCAATTCCCGAACGTCCCGCTGACCAGTCAGGGATAGCAGGATGTAGGGATCCTTACAACTGCCGGAGCGGCAAGAAGTATAAGAAGTGCTATCTCATCAAGGGTTCGAATGCCTTCCGGTCCACCAAGGCAAAGTCCAACAAGGCTTCACGGGCTCCACGCCAAAAACGGGTCCATACTGTAATCTATGCCGACCGCCGAATCGGTACAAAACGGATCTCGATCCGCTGACTTCAGCACGCCCGCGATCCTGCGCAGCATTGCCAGGGAGTGGCCTTCGTAATCGGCATCCTCAAGCCGGCAGATAACCGATGCGGTGGTTCCGATGAGCTTGGCAAGCTGTGCTTGGGTGAGGGCCGCCGCTGTCCGCAATTCGCGGATCTTGCGGGCGATCTCTTCGTTCGCTCGGGCCTCTTCCAGATTCTTCAGCCGGGCCGGTTTGCCTTCGTAGAATCGGCGGTGAAGGATCTCCACCGCATCGCTAACCGGTTTCAACGTCTTTGCTCTATTGACTGGCATGTCAAGCCTCCTCATACGTGTGCTTGGCCGGATTCGCCTCAAACCGCTTCTTGCGCTCGACGACGTGATCGATCTCCTTCTGCGGGACCACCCGCTCTTTCACCAGCCCGTGCGAGACCACGGCCGCCATTGCGCCGTGAAAGAAGTGCAGTATCCGGTGGTGAACGCCGCCCAGGCTGACGCGCAGTTCGTAGATGCCGTCGCGCAGGAAGTCCGCTTCGGGCCGACGCAAGTTCGTGGCCCAACTCGCGCAGGCGCTCCAACCGGAGGTAGCACTTGTCCTGTACTTTCGCCGGTAACTTGTCGAACCACTCGATGAACGGGCACGATCCGTCTTCCTCCCGATAGAGGGCGACTCTGGTCTCGGGCACTCGATCCCAGTTTATTCGCAATATTGCGAAAGCACAAGTGCAGTCAGGGATTCTCGCACCGCCGGGCTGCGGCGCTCACCTCACATCTCGATGGCGGTCCGCCGCTCCACGCGGGCATCATCCTAATAGAGAAATCAATTGTTGTCTTCTCCAACAAACAACAATCAAGACAGCCTGCAACCGCGCGCGTGAAGGCACGCCACGGACCAGTCCGGGTGTGGAGTCCTGGAGTCCGCGTGGAGTCCAGACGCCCAAAAAGGACGCCCGTGGCGTCCACCGGCGTCCACGGCGTGATACGCTAAGTCTTGTGTTTCCGCCGTTCCTGCCTATAAGTGATTGATATTTCTTAAATGGATGGAAGAGGTCAAGTCATCGGTTCGAACCCGATCAGGTCCACCAAATTTCTCAAAGACTTAGCGCGCACTCGTTGCCTTCGTCACCGTCACCGGAGTCCATTTGGGAGTCCAAAACGCCAGGGGCTGCGCCGACTCAAGCATCCACAAACTCCCGGCAGGAATATAAGTCTTGACCTATATTAGCTGCGCGTTATAATTGTGGTGTGGCGTGGGACGTCGAGGTTACCGATGAGTTTAAGGCATGGTGGAACGGGCTCACCGAAGCCGAATGTATATCGGTCGAAAGGGCCGTTTTGTTGCTGGAACAGCGTGGCCCGCATCTCCCGTTTCCGTACAGCAGCAAGGTGAACGGCTCGCGCTATCCCGCTCTACGTGAACTGCGCGTCCAACACTCGGGACACCCCTACCGGGTGCTTTACATTTTTGATCCCCGCCGCGTAGCCCTCCTGCTGCTGGGTGGCGACAAAACCGGCGATGACCGCTGGTACGAGAAAAACATACCGCTGGCAGATCAGCTTTACGAGAACTATCTTGCCGAGATCGAGGAGACAATGCCAAAGACGACAAAGTTCAGTGAACTTCGGGCGAAGATGCGGCCGGAGGCCAGGGCCGAAGCCCGACGCCTCGCCGACCAGGATCTCAAGGAGATGCCGCTGCATGAGCTGCGTGCCGCCCGCCACCTGACACAGCAACAACTCGCGCAGACCCTGGATATGACGCAGGCGGCGGTTTCACAACTGGAGCAACGCACTGATGTCTACCTTAGTACGCTCGGGAACTTCGTTGAAGCGATGGGCGGGCGATTGGAAATGTACGCCGTGTTTCCAGATGGGAAAGTGAAACTGAGTCTTGAGCGAGAATCATCATAGCCCTTCAGCCGGCACTGAAGGCGAGGAGGATCTCAATGAAGGCAGGCTATCGCGGGTGGCTGGAAGCGCAGAAGTACGATGCAGGCACGATCAACGCTCAAATGTACCGGGCCAGCCGCGTCGAAGAACATCCCGGCAATCTTGATGAGCACTATGCCAACGACCGCCTGGCAAGCCTGGCTAGAAGAAGTCGAACACGGGTAGAGCCAACGAGAGCCCAGTACGTGACTTCTATCAGTTCGAGCGAGCCTTTCAGCCATGCGCTCCAAAGTGAACCCCCGCAGTGGTGATACCATAACGCCTCATATGGCTGCGCGGTTTGCCGAGTGGGAAAAAGATCAACTACCAGAGCCACCGGCGCCAGCCGCGGGTGAACGCCGCGCGTGGGGATCGCTCATCGGCCCAGGGCTGCTGATGGTGGGAGCCAACATCGGCGGTGGCGAGTGGCTGTTCGGGCCGCTGGTCACGGCGCAATTCGGCGGGCGAATCCTATGGCTCGCGACCGTCTCGATCCTCGTCCAAGTCGCCTACAACCTCTCGGTGATGCGCTACACGCTCTACACCGGCGAGACGATCTTTGTCGGCTTTTTCCGCACGTGGCCGGGGCCGCGGTTTTGGACGCTGTTCTACCTTTCCTTCGAAATCGGCAGCGTGTGGCCGTACCTATCTTCCAATGCTGCCGTACCGCTTGCGTCGGTGATCCTCGGCCGCCTGCCCACGGCCGCCGACGGAGACTACGTGCGCTCACTCGGCTACGTAATCTTTCTCGCCGCTTTCATCCCGCTCATCTTCGGCGGCAAAATCTATAACGCCCTGGAGCGACTCATGATCACCAAACTGGCGATCATCCTTACTTACCTCTCCGTTGTCGCCCTCTTCTTTACTAGCCCTGCTACGTGGTGGGAGATCCTCAGCGGCTTTTTCAAGTTCGGCTCGCTCCCCGAGGGCAATTTCAACTGGGCGACGCTCGCGGCGTTCTCCGCCGTAGCAGGTGCGGGCGGACTTACGAACAGCGCTTTCTCCAACTACGCGCGCGACAAGGGCTGGGGCATGGGCGCGCGAGCGGGTGCGATTCCCAGCGCCATCGGCGGCCGCGAAATCAAGCTTTCGCACTTTGGCAAGGTCTTCGAAGTGGACGAGTCCACGCTGCCCCGCTGGCGGCGCTGGATCTCCGTCATTCAGCGCGATCAGCTTCTGCTCTGGGCGCCAGGCTGCATGCTGGGCATGGCGCTGCCGGCGATGTTCTCCTACGAGTACATTCGCGGTATCAGCAATGTGGACGGAAACGCCGCCGCCGCACTATCGGCGCAAGCGATCGCGGGCCGCCATGGGCAGATATTCTGGTACCTGACTCTGCTGTGCGGTTTCCTGATTATGGCTCCGACGCAGGTGAGTCAGCTCGACAACATCGCCCGGCGCTGGACGGACGTTTTATGGATCGGTTCGCCGCGTCTTAGGACGGTGGATGACCACAAAGTCAAATACGTCTACTACTCGATTCTGGCCATCTACGCAGTGTGGGGGCTCATCGCGCTGCGCATCACGCCGAATCCACTGGTGCTGGCGGTGGCGACCGGCGTCATGTGGAATTTCGCGCTGGGGTTCTCATCGCTCCACACGCTATGGGTAATGCTCACCCTGCTGCCGAAAGCGCTGCATCCATCGTGGCTGCAATGCTGCGGGCTGGTGGCGTGCGCGGTCTTCTATATCGGTATTTCTTCGATCGCCTTTGCTCAGCAATGGCCCGTGCTGCGAAAGTGGGTGGGATTCTGAGGAGGCTTTGGCGTCTACTCCCGGCTTCTTATAGGCACTGGCTCCGGAAGCATCTTAATAGTTTCATTTGCCGTCTTGGGTACGTGCCGTTCGACGCCGGGCGTTTCTACGCCGAAGATGGACTGTTCTCGGTTCATAACGACGAATTCCGGCGCGATCCAGCCTTCGTGGCGGCGTACCAGCGCGGCGTGCAATCGAGCCATGGGATTGACCCCGCCTTGCGTTGGCGCATTCACATTGCGTTGTGGGCGGCGCGACTAGCTTTGAAGGCCCCCGGCGACTACGTCGAATGCGGCGTGAACGCCGGCATGGTGAGTTCGGCCATCCTGCACGATCTGAATTGGTCCGCGCTACCCAGGCAATACTTTCTGATCGACACCTTCGCCGGACCGGTGCTCGATCAGTTTTCGGCTGAAGAGCGGCAGTCCGGCTGGGTGGCGTTGGTGGAGGAGCGGGTGGCGGCCGGTGCGTACGTGACCGACATCGACCGCGTCCGCGCGACCTTCGCCGAGTGGCCCAACGCTATCGTCGTGCAAGGCACAGTACCGGAGATCCTTCCGTCGATAGGCCCGCGTCAGATTGCCTTTCTGCATCTCGATCTCAATTGCGCCGCACCGGAAGTGGCCGCGCTTGAGTATTTTTGGAGCCAGATGGCCCCCGGAGCCGTGGTTCTGATGGACGACTACGCACATCACGGTGTGGAGGAGCAAAAAAAAGCCATCGACCGTTGGGCAGACCGCATCCAAGTGGAGGTGCTATCGTTGCCGACCGGTCAAGGCCTGATTGTTAAGTAGGTAATTCTAAACGTAGAACGTTTTTATTTTAGCGGTTAAGCCCTTGACTGATGAAAAACGTTCCTGCGAGAATAGGCGAACGGCCTTGGGCGGCCGTTCTTTTGGGTGTGTTGCTGGTGAAGGCAGTTGTAAGAAAAGATCGCCAGATGAAGCTACGAGCTTAGCGGCTCGTGGCTTTTTGTGTTTCTGATGCCTTTTCGAAACTGCGCCGAATGGGTGTTCGGATCGCCGCTATCGGATTCAGGATGTAAAGGGGTAAAATCAGTGTCGAAAGAAAAAGGTGTGGTCAAGTGGTTTAACAACGCCAAGGGCTATGGATTTATCCAGCGCTCAACCGGCGAGGATGTCTTCGTGCATTTCAGCGCGATCGACATGACTGGGTATCGCACGCTCGACAACGGAACCGAAGTCGAGTTTGAAGTGAAACAGGGGCCGAAAGGCCTTCAGGCCGAGAGCGTCAACCGCCCGTCGGCCTAGTCGCCGAACGGAAATACAAGTCTGATCGAAGAGCTGGGGGGCCTCCTTCAGCTCTTTGTCTTTGGCGGCACGAAATCCGGCGGCAGTGTCGCGCCGGGCCCGAAAAAGTAGTCGTCCATCTGTTTGAGCAGGAACTCCTGCGCCTCGGCGGTGCCAAGGTTGAGACGATACTCGTTCATCAGCATCTTCATGTGCTCGAGCCACATTTTCCACGCCTCTTTGGAGACGCTGTCGTAGATTTTCTGCCCCAGCGGATGGCTATCGAAGGGCGCTTCATCCAGCCCCACCATCTCCTTCTGGAACTTCACGCACATCACTTTACGTTTGCCGGTCTCTTCCGGCTGATTCATTAAAGGAACGCTTCCGCACGACATGCCTTCCAGGATAGCGCGATAATGAAGGAAAGGCCGGAAAACCTGCACCAACTATGAACAACCGTTTTGTGTCCGTCGTGTCACTCGCCGTGTGCGCCGCTGGAATCGTGAGCGGGCAGCAGCAGATCAAGCAGACGCCGCCGCGCGCCGGTAAACCCGCAATCATGCGTGTTGGCGAGTTGAAACCAGGCATGCAGGCCACGGCTTGGACCGTGTTTGCGGGAACCGAAGCCGAAGCGGTGCCGGTGGAAATTGTCGGCGTGATGAAAAACGCCTGGGGCCCGAAGCAAGACATCATCCTCGGCAAGATGGGTGGCAAGGCGGTGCGCACCAATGTCGCGGGCGGCATGAGCGGCAGCCCCGTCTACATCGACGGCAAACTGATCGGAGCGATCGCGCTGCGCATCAGCGTGTTTTCACCGGACGCCATCTGCGGCATTACACCCATCGAACTGATGCTGGAGATTAACGACTTTGACGCATCGGTGCCCGGCAACGCGCGCACACCGATGGCGATGAAGCGGGCCGATGCGGGGGGCGTGCTTGAATTGCCCGCGATGCCGGGCTTGCCGGTCACATCTGAGCCGCTTTCGCTGATCCCGATCGATTCGCCGCTGGTGCTCTCGGGTTTCACCGAAGCGACGCTGCGCGAGTTCGGACCCATGTTCAAACAAATGGGAATTTCACTGGCGCAAGGTGGTGCTGGCCCAGTGCAAGGCGCGCAGACCGCCGCCGCGTTGACGGGCAGCGCGAAACCCGTTACTGGCTGGCAGCAGGCGCTCAATCCGGGCGAAGCGATCAGTGGACTGCTGGTTTCAGGCGACGTCAGCATGGCCGGCACCGGCACCGTCACCTACAACGATGGCAAACGCGTGCTCGCCTTCGGACATCCATTCCTGAGCTTGGGCCCGGTGAGTATGCCAATGGCGAAAAGCGAGATCCTGATGACGCTTGCTTCCGCGTTTCAGCCCAACAAGATCGCCAATGCCACGGACGTCGTGGGCGCGCTCAAGCAGGACCGTCATTCAGGCATCATGGGCGTGCTGGGCGATCAGGCCGAAATGGTTCCCTACCACGTCAAGGTGCGGACATTCGCCGGCGAGACATCGAAGGTGATGAGCGAAAAGGATCTGTCGATGCAGGTTTTCGTCCAACAGAAATGGACGCCGTTCCTGATGATGGTGACGCTGTTCAACGCGATCTCCAGCCTGAACGAATTCGCTGAGGATGTGACATACCGCATCTCGGGCAACCTGGAAGTGGAAGGGCAGCAGAAGATCGCCATCAACAATATCTTCACGCAGACGGAAATGCCCGCGCCGCCGCCGATGCAAATGGCGCTGTGGTGGGGCGACAAGTTCAACCGCCTGTTCCAGAACAGCATTCGCACGCCGAAACTGAAGAGCGTGAACGTCACGCTTGACCTGCTGCCGGTGCGCAAGAGCGCCACCATCGAGACGGCCTTCGCCGACGTGAGTGAGATTGAGGCTGGCGGCGAAGTGCCGCTCAAAGTCTACCTGCGGCCCTTCCGCGGCGGGCGGATTGAGCGCGCGATCAAGGTCAAAATCCCGGCCGGGTTCCCCAAAGGCGATCACCGGATTCTGTTGAGTGACGCCGACACGTTGAACCGGATGCAGACGTTCGCGGGGATGAGCAACCGGTTTATCGACTTGCCACAGACGGTTTCGCTGATCAATCAGGAACGCACGAATAATAAGCTTTATGTTTCGCTGGTGCAGTCGCGGCCCACGGTATACGTAGATGACAAAACACTACCTAGCCTGCCAGCGTCTGTGGCGAACGTGATGCAAAATGGCCGTAGCGCGAATCGGCCGATGTTCACGGTGCCTGAGACGGCAATCGAACAAGCCGCGCTGCCATTCGACGACGCCGTGGCGGGCAGCTATTCGCTGCGAATCAGGGTTTACTAGCTGGCCCTGCCGGTCCCCATCCACATAGGAGATTGAATGAAGGTTTTCCACATGAGCGTTGCTGCGGCCGCTGGCGTCGCGTTGGCGTGGGCGGGCGGCGCCAAGAGCTGGGATCATGGCTCGCAGTCCGATTTCCAGAAGGGCAAACTGACCAAGCTGGCGCTGCGCAGCGATGGCCGCTTGTCGCTGGCGCCAGTGTGGCAAGAGCTCGCCGACTCATCCAGCAGCTATCTCTGGGCCGTCGCCGAAGATGCGCGGGGCAACGTTTATTACGGCGGTAGCGGACAGGACAACAAGGCCAAGCTGTTTGTGAAGGGCGGGGGTTCTGGCGCTTCGAGGACGTTGGCTGAGTTGACGGGCCTGGAGATTCAAGCGATCGCGCTCGACGCGCAGGGAAGGATCTACGCGGCTACGTCGCCCGATGGCAAAGTGTTTCGCGTAAGCGCGACAGGTGCGGTGGAAGAATACTACGACCCCAAAACGAAATACATTTGGGCGCTGGCGTTCAACGCGCGCGGTGACTTGTTTGTCGCTACCGGTGATCAGGGCGAAGTGCATCGCGTGACGGCGGCGGGCACTGGTTCAGTGTTCTATCGCACCGAAGAGACGCACGCGAGGTCGCTCATAGTGGATGCGCAAGGTAACCTCGTCGTCGGCACTGAGCCGGGTGGTCTGGTGCTGCGCGTTACACCGGCTGGCCAAGGGTTTGTGTTGTATCAGACGTCGAAACGTGAAGTGACTGCGCTAGCGGCAGACGCGAAGGGCAACCTCTACGCGGCAGCGGTTGGGACAAGGACAGCCGCTGTTGCGGCGCCAATGCAAGGGCCGCCCCCGCCCGCTCCTCCGCCACCGCCCGCTCCGGTTCCCGGCGCCGTCCTTCCTGCCAGGCTGGGTATGGCGCCGCCTTTGGGATTGGGCGCCCCGGCCGGCGGCAGTGAGGTCATCCGGATCGAAGCCGACGGCTATCCGCGTAAGTTGTGGAGCGACGACAAGGACATCGCCTACGCGCTCGCATTCGACAAGGATTCGCACCTGCTGGTGGGCACGGGCAATCGCGGCAACCTGTACCGGATCGATACGGATTCGCTGTCGACGCTGGTGGTCAGCGCCGCGCCCACGCAGATCACCGGACTGGCCGCCGGACGCAATGGCCGGCTGCTCGCGGTAACGGGCAACATCGGCAAGCTCTATCGCTTGGGACCGGACATCGAGAAGGAAGGCAACTACGAGGGCGAAGCGCTCGACGCCGGTTTCTTCACGTATTGGGGCCGCATGAACTACGTCGCCGAGCCGAATGGCGGGGCCGTGAAAATGGAGACGCGGAGCGGGAATTTGGATTCGCCGCAGCGCGCGTGGAGTCCATGGGCAGCCGTGCCTTTGACGTCTACTTTCGGCCGCGTGGCCTCGCCCGCTGCGCGTTTCCTGCAATATCGGCTCACGCTGACGGCGGGGGCCGCGGCCGATGCAAAGACGCCGGAGCTTGGTGGAATCGACATCGCTTATCAGCAGAAGAACGTGGCGCCGATCATCGAACTGATCGAACTTACACCGCCCAACTACCGTTTCCCCGCGCAGACGATATCGCTCGGGGCCACGGCCAGCCAGACCATTTCGCTTTCCTCGCTTGGCCGTGCGAACCGGACCGTGGCGACGATCATGAACAGCGGCGACGCGCCGGCGAGTTCAATGAATTACGCCAAAGGCCACTTGGGCGCCCGATGGCTGGCGCGCGATGAGAACGGAGATCCGCTGCTTTGCAAGGTAGAGATTCGCGGCGATAAAGAGACCACGTGGAAGCTGTTGAAAGAAGAAACACGTGATCGCAATTTGAGCTTTGACTCGACGGCTTTTCCGGATGGCGACTACCGCCTGCGTGTCACGGTAACGGACGCCCCGGGCAATCCGCCGGCGCAGGCGCTTACTGCGACGCTTGAGAGCGACGTGTTCACGGTGGACAACACGCCGCCGCGCATTACCGCGCTGACGGGCTCGCGCAATGGCTACAAGCTCGTAGTGACATGGAAGGCCGCGGACTCGCTGTCAGTGATTAGCAAAGCCGAGTATTCGGTGAACGGCGGCGAGTGGAAGACGGTCGAGCCCACTACGCGCTTGACCGATTCCGCCGAGCATGACTTCGCGCTATCGCTGGACGGCTTCGCCGCCGGGGAGGTCACGGTCGCCGTGCGTGTGACCGATTACTACGACAATCAAGCGGTGGAAAAGGCTGTCGTAAGGTAGCGGACTACCGCGTAGCGCGCTTGCGGCGGGCCGGCTTGCGAATGACGGGGCGCGGCCTCAGGCCCTTGCTCTGCAGATGCGCAATCAAGGCGGCTGGATCGTCGCTGATGATCGCGTCGACACCGGCTTCGATCAAACGGTCCCAATCGGCGGGCGTGTTGGGCGTCCAGGGAACCACCTGCAGGCCGGCGGCATGAGCCTGATCTACGAGTTCTTTAGTGGTCCACGAAAAATGCGGCGACAGGATGGAAGCCTGCGCCGCTTGCGTGGCCGCCACTGCGTCCGTCCCCGCCGGTGAGCGCTCGAACAGCGCCGACCGCCTGATCTCCGGCGCCAGCTTGGCCGCCGCCATCAGCGTACGATCGTCGAAGGACTGAATGATGCATCGCGCCGACAGTTTATGGCGCCGGATCGCTTGCACAAGAAGGCGCGAAAATGTCTCGGGGTCCGGCGTGTACTGCGGATCCTTGCGCGAGATCTTGGTTTCGATATTGAATTCAAAGCGGCCGAGAGCGGCGAGCGACAGTATTTCATCAAGGGTCGGCACGCGAGTTCCCGGCACGGCTTTCTGTTGGGGGAAGGCTGGATTCGCCCGTGCGCCGCACTGCCACTGCACCAGTTCCGCCAGGGTCAACTCGCGAATCACGCGCGAACTTCCCGCCGGTCCGTCGCAGAAGACGGTGCTCAGCACCGGGTCGTGCGAAACCACCAGGACGTTGTCCTTGGTCACCGCAAGATCGAGTTCCAGCACATCGACGCCCGCCCGGATCGCGTATTCAAAAGCGGGTAGCGTGTTCTCTGGCATCATGGCCCGAGCGCCGCGATGACCGTGGACTTGAATGCGCGGCGCAGCGGCGGCGGCGGACGCGGCGAGCGCGGCGGCCAGAATCATTGTGTTTTTCATTGTGCGTGGAAGGTCACGTCGATATTTCTCCGTCCAGGCGGCCCATGATCTGACCGCTCGCTTTGGGTCCGCGCTGATCGTCGACGCGGCGCCAGCGGCCCGACACTTGCAGCAGCGTGTCGCCATTGCCGCACCCAAGCAAGGTAGCGGGCATTGCAACATCGGCGGGCAAGAGATGAATTTCACGCGCTCGGAAGTTTCGCTGCGGCCGGGCGGAGCGGCTCAGATCCAGGGCAGCGGCACTCAACAGGAAGAGTGGGAGCGCGGAGTAGGTGCGCAACATATCGATTCAGAGTAGCAAGGCTGAATTACAAGTTCAGGAGGCAGCGGCCGCCGCCGAACCGCCTCGTTTGATCGCTTGTTCCAGATCGATCGAATGCACGGCGGCGCTGTTCATTTCTTCCGGCAAGACGTAGTCCGACGGGCGGCAGGTGAAGACAACAACTTGTATCTGACGCGTCACGACCCGAATGAGATCCCGAAGCCAAGCCATCCGAAGGCTATCGGTTTGCGTCAATTGATCGTCCAGCATCACCGCGCTATTCAATTTCTCGGCGAGCGTCAGCCGGAAGATGGTGGACAATTGCTCGCGCGTGCCGACCGACAGTGCCCCTAACTCACGTGGCGCGCCGGCGGCCGTAATGCTTGGCGTAGCCAGATCGGGCCCGAGATTCAGGTGGCCGTATCGCCCGTGAGTTAATTCCCCGAAGCGTTCGGCAATCGGTCCGCCTAACGCCCGGCCCAAGTGTACGCCTTCTTCCCGCTCGGCCTCCAGTAACGTGTTCTTCAACAGATCCCACGCGGCGAATTCATTCTGTACGTCCTGTTCGTTTTCCTTCTCGGCGCGTAGAGCGTCATGCGCGTCCGCGGCATGCTGCTTGGCTACATCGCCGCCCACATGTTGCAGCGCTCCGGACTTTGTTTGAATGGCGCCGGCGATCGCCTGCCACGCCAGGCGGGCATCGCAGAGTTGTTGACCGGCTTGCTCCAGATGCGCGGCGGTGATTAGGTGTGCGGGCTTCGGAGCGAGCTCCAGTTCGGCCTCGACCGCAGAGACGGCGTTTCGCGCGCCCGCTTCATCGGATTTGGCCGCGGCTTCCTTCCGTAGCGTGAGTTGCCCCTCGATCGTGGCCCGCGTGTTCTCAGCCTTTCGGAACTCTTCCTGCGCTTTATGGTGCGCGGCTTCGGCTCGGGCGCGCTTGGCGTCCGCTGTCGCAACGGCCGCTTCGGCCTGGCTTGCCACCTCAACTTCTTCCGAACCCAACGCAGCCAGCCGCGCGCCGGCCACCTTCGTTTCGATGCCGATCGTGTCCCGTTCGGAACGATGCCGCGCCAGCGCCGATTCCCAATCTCCTTCGATCGCCGATTGAGCTTCGGTGAACTCGGCGCGGGTCAAACTCATCGCGCGATCGTTCTCTTGCAGGGCGGCCCTGTTGAGTGCGCAGGCGCCGCTCAGCCGCCGTTCGTCCTCGGCACGTTTGGCTACATCGCCGCCGATGGTGGCGAGCCGCTTCTCTGCATCCGATACGCTTTGGATTCGCTGGCCGCGCGCCAACTTTTCGAGCGCCGCCTCATCAAGCCCTGCCACTGCGCTTTCGGCCGTAGCCAGTTCAGCTTGCCTTTGCAACCGCAGCGCAGCCCAATCGGGCTGGTCTGCAACCCGCTGCTCCAACTGCGTTGCCTCACTCCGGGCCTCTTTGATTTGAAGAGCCCGTGCGGCGCTCTCATCGATCTTGCGCGCTAACCCTGCGACGTTTGAAGCGCCAGCTTTTGTCAGCACTGGTTCCACTTCCGCAGCCCAGCGGGATTGCAGACCTGCCGCCGTTCTTCGCGTCTCCGCTGATCCGCCGGAAACGACAATCCCCGCAATGTTGTCGATGGCGATGGCGATTTCGCGATGCGCGGCCGTTTCAAGGACGGAGCCATCGAGATCGTGCGCCACCCAAGCGCCATCGTCACCCGAAACCGACACGCGCAGTTTGCCTTGGGCACGGACCGAGACTTCAAGCCCGACGCGAAGGCTTGCGCGCGCCACTTCGAGATCGCGATCCAGCTTTTGCAGGGCTTGTAATTGCGCGGGCGTGATATCCAAACCGGGCTCTGCCGCTTCGAGCTTTGCCGCCGCAGCCCGTTTCTCTTTGGCGGTGACGCGCCAGGTTTCGATCTGAGCGAATCCCGTCTCAGCTTCGGCCAACGCTTGCCGCGTAGCGGCGCATCGCAGCCAATCGCCCGCCTGCTGCATGGTCCGCTCATCGCGCTTGGCCTCGTCCAGCACTTTCAGCGCGCGTTCCTGTTGTGCCTGCGCGGCGTTGGCGGCGGCCTCCAGCTTCGCCGTTTCCGCTTCGAGTTCGGCCACCCGCACCGCAACGCGCCGCACGCGCTCAACTAAAGCCAGGCTCGCCTCAGTTTGGACTTGCCGCGTGCGAAGTTCCGCGCATTGCTTGTGAGCGGACTCCTGCTGCAGCAAGCGTTCACGCGCGCGATCCTCGCTTTGCAACCGCACCAGTTCTTCTTTTGCCGCCTGCGTGCGTTGCGTCGCGTCTTCGAATTCCCGGTTCGCCGCTCGCTCCCGTGTAGCGCAGCTTTCCACTTCCGCCAGAGCCGCGGCGAGTTGCGTTTCAGTCTGCCGCAACTCACGCATCACAGCTTCGACGGCGCGCAACGCTTCCTTGCGTTGCGCCAGCCGCTCCGCGATTTCACTGCGCTGCACGCCTTGCCGGTGAGCCGTTTCGATCTGCGCCAAAGTCGCTTCAGCCTGAACCACGGCGGCCTTCCCGCTGAAATGGTCCGCTCGCAGAATGCGCATCTCCGCTTCGATGGATTCGGTCTTCTGCAAGAGTTCATTGCAGCCGCGCAGGTCTTCCTCCTTACGTTGGATCGCTTCGCGGATTCGCATCCACGGAGAGCCCTGGCCCCGCTTTTGCTTGCCTGTGGAGGTGAAAGCGATGTCGACTCGCTCCTGAACCTTGTCGAGCACCTTCTTATACAGCGGATCTTCGGCCGCGGCTTGCAGCGCCTCGATCAAGCGCTTTTTGCCGGATTCGTCGGAGTCCCCCGTCAACGCCTGCGCAAAGATCGCGGCCACTTTGTCCTGCTCGGCCATCAGAGCCGTGGCAAGGAATGTCATCGACATTCCCTGCGGCCGTCCTTTGCCGCCCGGCGGCGCGAGACCCCACCGCAGGATTTCACTCAACTGGCCATCCACTTCACGGCCCCGCTTGACATTATGGAAGTCCACGCCGTCGCGAGATTCGTCGAGAAAGGCTGAGCCCGCGCTCCCAAAGGTTTTGCGCACACGCCAGATGCGTTGCGGTTCACTTTCGAAAATCAGCGTCACGGACGGATCGCCGGCGCCGTACCAACTCACAAACTCTTCGCACTTGCTCGACGTTGTCTGGAGGAGGAAGGCGGCGCGAATGGCTCCGGCGATGCTGGACTTACCCAAATCGTTCGGACCATACAGCACATTGAGTCCAGGGCCAAACTCCAACTCAGCCTTTCGTATCCCGCGAAAATTTTCCACGGCCAAGGAGACTAACTTCACTGCTTCGCCTCCCGAACGACACGATAGAGATGGAACAACGCGCGTTTGGCCACTTCTCCACCAGGCAGTTCTGCCTGTTCCTGAAGACGGCCCACTACTGACTTCAAGACATCCGGCAGACTATCGTCGAAGCCGCCCAGATCGGTGGTGCTCAACGTCAGGTTCTGGCGATTCACCAGCAACACACCGGCTCGTCCATGCGCGGTTTCATCCCCTTGAAGTTCCCGTACGATCGCATCGACACGCGACATCTCCGCAACACTTACTTCCATGTCCAGCGTGAGCCTGAGCACGCAATCCCGTAGGTCCTCGCGGCGTAGGTTCTCAAGTTCGGCGGCGCTTCGGCAGGTTTCGTCGCGCCACCGCCACTTACTCACCGATTCCTTGTGGACGTGAGGCGGCCGCCCATGGCGATAGAAACATACGATGGCCACGAAGCCGGCGTCCGTCTCTCCGAACTTAGTCGCCTCCGGGGTGCCGGGATAGACGGTGGGTTGCGAGCTGGGCGGAAGCTCACGAAAGGCGTGCGTGTCGCCTAAGGCCAGATAATCCAAGCCCCGCTTCATGGCCGCTTCCGAGTCGATCGGGAAGTTAGTCTGGTGGCCGGAGATATCGAAGGTTTGGCCATGCACCATACCAATCCTGATGCCGCGATCGCCATCCGGGCGCGCGGGCAGCAGCATGGCAAGGTCATTGGAACCCGCCTGGCTTCGGCACGGAGCGGCGAATAACATCGCACCACCTTGTAACTCCATCGAGTAATCGTCCCGATCCACTACATGGACCCAGGCGGGCAGGCCACGCCGGAAAGGGTGATCGGCCGTCCAGACCGAGTTGGCTTCCAATGGGTCATGATTGCCGGGCAGCAGGAACACCGGACGGTCCTGCCAGTTCTGCCGCTTGAGTAACTCCAGTAATCCTCGCCACCATTGTTCGGCAGGAGCCGGCTCATCGAACAAATCCCCGGCGCACAAGACCGCATCGACGGAGTAACTTTCGGCGAGGCCGAAAATGCGCTCTACGGCTCCCAGGCGGGCGCGCGTCAACTTATTCCGGTCGTCGTCGCCAAACGAGCGGAACCGGCAGCCTAAGTGCCAGTCGGCCGTGTGCAGGATCTTCAGAGCCACGTCTTCAGTTGCCTCCCATGGCTTCATTCGAGAATAAACTCCACGTCCAGAACGCGAACGATCGCGGGCGGCCGAAACCGTTTCTGGTGCGCGCGGTCACGCCATTTTTGGAAGGCCGGATCGTCACGCTTCTCCAGCCGCCCCACCTCGGCCTCCAGCTTGTCGATCTCTTCTTGCGCCGCGCGAATACGGGCGTTGGCCTGTTCGCGGATATCCGAACCCAGGGCTCCGTCGCGTTTCTCTTCGGCGGCGGTCAGTGTCGTGGTGGCCGCAGAAATCCGGCGGCGTAGGACAAACACCTGGTCTTCCACGTAGCGCTCGATCTGTTCCATCTGCCGGTTGAAGGATTGCTGTTCGTCGCGCGCGACGCCTGTCTGATCGACGAAAATTTCCTGCTCCATCGCGTCGGCCAGCGCTTCGTCCAGGTCCAGCGTGGGCGCACCGCCGCTGACATCGCGTGGCGATTGTTCCAACAGCCATTGCGCACATTCGGCTTCGAGCGGATCGGTTTCGCCGTCCAGAACGGCTGCGGCCACCAACCGGTCTACGCGCTCGAAGCCTTCGTAACGAACGCGGTCTAACGCCAGCCGCCCCCGCGCACCGGTGCGCCCCGTGAGCGCGGCTGGGGCTTCGGGAGTTAGTTTCCACGCGACGCAAAGCCGTCCGCTGGCAGATGCACGCGCCTCTTCAATTGCGGCGCTAACCAACGGATGGCCGGGGTGAAGCGTGTCGGCTCCCCCGCCAATCCCAGCGAGTCCTCCGGCACGCCAATCTTCGGGCAGCAGCCGGGACGGTGGTATCTGCAGCCCGCCCTCGACTCGGCGATAGGGAATGCCCGCTGCATCCAGATACGCGGTCACGATCCATTCCAGCTCCGCATCCAAACGCGCCAGTCCTTCGGGAAGTTCATTGCGGAGCTTGGTGAAAGCTTGCTTCACGCGTTGATCGAATCTTGTTTCAATCAACCCGGCCGTGCGGGCCCAGACTTCTTCAAACTTTGTGCGCTGGTCCTCCATCTCGTCACGAAGCCGGCGGAGTTCGGACCCAATCTCTTCCACGGTCCTCGCCCGTTCGTAAATCCGGCCCAACCGGGCTTCAAAGTCATTCCCCAGCGCGCCCGCCAGCGTTTCCGGAGCGGAGCCTGAGGGCTCATGCAACACGACGTCCGACGCATCGAGCACCTGGCCGAATAACTCGAGCTTGCGGCTCAAGATTTCGAAGGTTAACTTTTGCGCTTCGTTGTCGGACGCGAGAAAGTTAATGACTGTGACATCGAATTTCTGGCCATACCGATGGCAGCGGCCGATCCGCTGTTCGATGCGTTGCGGATTCCAGGGGAGATCGTAGTTGATGACCGTGTCGCAGAATTGCAGGTTGAGTCCCTTGGCCCCGGCTTCAGTGGAAATGAAAATCCGCGACCTGGTTTTGAACTCGTGGACCAAAGCCTGCCGCACTGCGACGTCGCGGCTGGGCGCGCGATGGCCGGGCAAGGCGGCGCCGATTTCCTTTTGCCAGCGGCCTAGCGCTTCGGTGGCGCGCGCCGAATCGTTCACGCCGCGAAAGGTCGTGACCTCGCCGGGGTCCAAGCCGCCCTGTGCGACGAGTAACTCCGCAAGATAGGCTTGAGTAACTAACGATTCCGTAAAGATCACCGCCCGCCGCCGGTCAGGTGGCCGCCCGGCGATGAACTGAATCGCGTCCAGTAGCTTGCCTGCTTTACTGTCAGTTGGCAGCGTTTCCGCCCGCTCTACAAACGCTCGCACGCGCTGTAACTCCGCTTCGATGGCGCCGGGCGTGGGCGGCGCTTTCGGCTCCAGCGCGATCTCATCGGCAGCGAGCTTTGAAGTGGCAACGTCGTCGCCGTCGAGATCGGCGAAGAACTCTTCGTCCGGTCCGGGGACGGCGCCGCCCAACATCGCCTCCAGCCGCTTGGCGACTTTGCGCAAGCTGGCTGCGAGCGCCTTCACGGAAGACGCCATCAGCCGGTGGAAACCAATCAGCAAAAGTTGCCGCTGATTGCCGCGGAACGCGATCAGGTGCGGCTCCAGCAGATACAACGTAACATCGTCGTACAGCGATTTCTCCGGCGGAGTCATCGCATACTCAAAGATCTGCGCGCGCCGGGCGACAAACGGCCGTTCCAAAAACTCTTGCGCCTGCCTGCGCAGCGTCCGCTGAACGACCGTGCCTAGCCGGCGCCGCAATTCATCGTCTTGCCCTTTCACCAGCGTACGGTCATCTCCGTCGCAGAACACGTTGCGGAATGTGGGAAGGTTTCCGAGTAAGGTGCCGGTAGGTTCAACATATTGGACCAATCCCCACAACTCAGTCAGGTTATTTTGAATCGGCGTAGCGGTCAGTAACAACACGGGAGTCTGGCGAAGGAACGTGCGGATGCGGCCCGCGGTCTGGGCGTCGGGTGAGTCTTCGCGATAGCCGCCGTCTTTGTCGAAGCGCCGGTAGATGTTCGCGAAGACTTCATGTGCTTCGTCAATCACGCAGAGATCGAAGGGTTCGCTTTTCGCGAGAATAGCCGCGCCGCGTTCACTGCCAGCGGTCTCGCGGCCCATCAGGAAAACGCCCGGGCCCGTAAGCGGCTCGGAATCGCGCCCGCCCTCGATGCCTTGAATACCGAACAACCGGAAGAGCTCGTCCTGCCATTGGCCAAGCAGCGGCTTAGGCACGATCAACAGCGTTCGATCGGCCGAGCCTTCGGCGCGCAGTTGCGCAATGACTAACCCCGCCTCAATCGTCTTACCCAAGCCCACTTCGTCGGCGAGAATGCAGCCGCCCTCGGGAATCCGTTTTAACGCGAAGATGACGGCGTCGATCTGATGAGGATTGGGATCGATGTGGCCTTGCCGTTGCGAAGCGGCAAAGCGGGCCTGATCGTCGGACCGGCGCAGGCGCACGAACTCCTCGGCGCGATATCTCCGCTGGATCGGGTGAGAGCCCATCGTCTCACTAGCGTACGCTACGAACCCGCCCCTCTTGCCGCGCCTCGATCCGGCCGGCGCGCGCCGCGTGGCCGTAGAGCGCCAGGGTCAACGGAATGCCGGTGGTTTCGTAATCGAGCTTGCGGAATCGCCCGGCCAGGAACGCGCTCTGCCGCTCCACCACTTGGCCTTCCATCACCACGCGGTAGACGCGCTCGGGTTGCAGCGTGCTGCTGACGATCTTCTCGCCATCGCGCGCGTGCGCATCGAACACATAGGAGGCGCCGGAGATTTGCATCAAACGGCTGGCGCCGGGCGAGTCCATTCGTAGCGGCTGATCTTTCTTGGGATGCGGAACGTTGTCGTCGAGGATCGCATGAATCTCGCGGCCCGTCAGGCGCAGCGTGATTAACGATTGATCGAAGGGCCGGCTGCATTGAATGAGATCGACGATATCCACGTTGCCTTGGGGGATCGGCAACCCGCGATAGGCCCAGCCGCCCCAGAGCGCGATTTCGGCCTCCGTGGCGGCGCGCATCGCATCGGTGATCCAGTTAGCAAGGAGCTTCTCGGAGGCGCCTTGCATGTCGAGCGCGGTGGGCGCGGTGGCGATGGTTTCGGTCCGCCAAGCCGTGAGATCGCGAGGCTTCGCGGGCGTCAACCGGGCCACGCCGCCCGCGATACGAAGGGCTTGGCCGTCAAAGACGATGGCCTTCCAAACGCGGCGGCCGTTCACCATCACCTCAATTGGCGCGCCCGCATCGAAGACGGCGCGGTCCGGTTGAAACACGAAGGCGGCGACGTTCGCGGTCTCGAAGATTGCCAGCTCACGGGATTCGGCCCGCGCCTCGATCGACGAAATGCGGCCGGGCTGCGCGATGCGCTCGATGCGTGTCCACCAGGCTTCACCATGGAGCGGCGTGTCGGCTTCGAAAAAGTAGGACCGCGGATGCAGATCGCGTTTGTGCTTGCCGAGCCACGCGAGCACGCGATCGAAGTCCTTCACTGCACCGTTGTGGCCTTCGCCCGGGATTGCTTCCGAGATCACCGGCACGCCGAACTTGCGCATCCGTTCGACTCCCACGGCGACACCGCGATGATAGTATTCGTCGTCGGCCGCGCCGCCGATCCAAAGAAACGGCACGGTGACCGCGTTGCGCGCGAGCCAGGGAAAGCTGTACGCTGCCGCGAGCGGCGTTGCGGCCGCGAAGACGTCGGGGTGATGCAACGCAAGATACGCGGCGCCGGTTCCACCCATCGAATGGCCGGTGAGATAGATCCGCGCCGGGTCCACTTTGTAACGGGCGCGCACGGCAGCGAGGACTTCGAACACGTCGTTCTCTCCGATGCCGCGATACTCGGTGATGCCGCGCCCGAGCGGCGACGCCACGAGCATCTCGTGCTTTTCGGCGGCTTGTTTCAGCGGGCCCTGTTTGTACACCGGGTCGTCGAACAACGTTCCTTCGTTGCCGCCGGTGCCGTGCATTGCGATGACCAGCGGCATCGCCGGGCCATCGTTGCCTCGATACGAGGATGGCAGGTAAAGGCGGTATGGCTGTTCGGTACTGTCGATGGCCGAGCGATAGGACAGGCGCAGATCCTGGCCGGATACGGATTGCGCGAACAGGAGCAAGGCGAGGGCCGTCACGCGACTATTCTCCTTCATTCCAGTCAAACTTGTCGCAAGATTGTAGAGTAGCCATATGCTCGGTGTAACTGTTTGTGTCGCGGTGGCGGTCGGCTTGGTGGCTGCCGCTGTTTGGCTCGCCGAGCGTAACGTGCGCGTGCGCGGCCGGCGGCGTACATCGGCGGATGACAACCTGGCGCGAGGAACGGGCGCTTCGGTTGAATCGGTAGAGATCGCCGCCTATGACGGCGTGAAGCTCAGCGGCTGGCTGCTGCGGCCCGATGTGTGGCGGGGCGAGGCGGCGCTGGTGTTGCATGGCTTTGTCGACAGCCGCGCGGCCATGCTCGATCATGCCCGGGTCTTGCTGCGCCACGGTTATGCGGTGCTGGCTCCCGATAGCCGCGGGCATGGCGAAAGTGGCGGGGCGACGGTGAGCTTTGGACTGCGTGAAGCAGACGATGTCCTGAGCTGGGGCGACTGGCTCTGCGAGCGGCTGGACATTGCCAGTTTTGTCGGAGTTGGACAATCGATGGGCGCGGCGGTGTTGATCAATGCGCTGCCGCGCGAGAGCCGGCTGGAGCGCGTCGTGGCGGAGTCCTCCTTCACGACTTTTCGCGAAGCGGCATACGACAAACTTGCGGGCCGCGCCGGTATTCCGCGATGGCTGGCTCATTTAGCTTTTCGCCCCATTGGTGAACTCGCTTTCCTGTATGTGCGTTGGCGGTATGGTTTCAACTTGCATTCGACGCGCCCGGTGGATGCATTGCGGCGCGCGGGGCAGCCGGTGTTGCTGATTCATGGCTCCGATGACGAGGCGATTCTCGCGCGTCACTCGCGGCGGCTTCATGCAGCTAGCGGGGCGGAATATTGGGAGGTCTCGGGGGCCGGGCATACCGAGCCGATTCGCGTGGCTGCGGGGGAGTATGAACGGCGCGTGATCGGCTGGCTCACTGCGGGGGCCGACTGAGTAATTCTTGGATGGGGGCGAGGAATGCCTGGTCGACGGGATGGCCGGCTTTTTCGCAGGCTGTTGTGTAAGCGAGGACCGCGAAGTCCATCAGCCCAGCGTGGGCGGCCGGAAGCGCCATCAAGAACGGCCTCAATATCGCAATCGATTCGCGAAAGGCGTCCGTTGCCGCCTCATGCTGACCTAGCTCGGATTGCCGCCTCCCTAAGATCACTAGCGCCTTTGCGAGAGCCGGTAGGAATGCTTCCGAATTGGCGCCGGATAATTTCCGATAAAGTTCCACAGCCTCACGCCCGGTCTCCAGTGCTTCTTCCGCCTTTCCTGCATCACTTTGCCTGTTGGCCAGGTTGTTTAGTGAAATCGCCAAATCAGGCAAGAAGGCGTCTGGATTGGCGTTAGCTAGTTGCCTGGAAATCTGCGCCGCTTCCCTGGCGGTTCCCAGCGCCTCCTGTCGGTGCCCCATTGAGTTTTGTATCGTGGCGAGATTGTTCAGCGACATCGCCAAACCCGGCAGGAAGGCGTCGGGGCGGGCAGTAGCCAACCGTCTATACAAGGCGACTGCTTGCTGGGAAGTTTCCAGAGCCTCTTCCTTGCGCTCCCGCATCTCATATTGCACGTTCGCAAGGTTGACCAACGAACTCGCCAACTGCGGTAGAAAAATGCCGGGGTCCGACTTGACCAACCCGCGAAGCAACTCCACCGCCTCCTTCGCTGCTGCGAACGCTTCTCCCGGCCGCCCTACCTCACTTTGAAGAGCTGCGAAATTATTCAACGACATCGCCAATACCGGCACGAATACATCAGGGTTCAGGCCGGCCAACTTCCGATACAAAGCTAACGCCTCTCTCCCTGCATCGAGCGCCTCTCCCCGTTTCCCCGCACGGGACAAGTCGTTAGAGAGATCATTCAGAATCCCAGCGCGTTCCGCGTCACTATCCGCCTTAACGGCGGCAAGCCGCTTGCGGCCTAACGCAACCTTCAACTCGCGCAACGCAACCGATTCATGCGGAAGGCCACGGGCGAAATCCCGTAGTCCATCCGCAGACAACTCCATCGGAATCAATGAGCCTGTCCAGCCTCCGGGCGGCGGCAACTCGTCGAGGCGGAATTTCAGCAAGAACCACGACGCGAGGTCCGGCGCTTCCAACTGCGCGCGGGCGGCGATGGCGGCGGGGGCGCACCAGATTTGGACCAAGGGGAAGCCGACGATCGACTCGCGCCGCAGGTTGAGCATTCGGAAGGATTCCCAGATTGGCTGCGTCTCTACGTCGGCGCCACTTTGTAGCGGCGGAAATAGCAATGCCACCACGCCGAGCGCTTCGGATTTGCCGGGCAATGCCGCTAGTGTTTTCTCCAACCATCCGGGTCCCTGCAGGGGCTCTGGAGGGCGAAAGCTTATGCGTGGAATGTCTGGGGCAATCAGCGACAACATGAGGTCCCGGCTCACATCCGACTCGTAGCGCACCCACACGACGCCTGGCGTGCCGAGCGAGATCCACTCCTTGATGAGGGCGGCGATCCCGTGGACCGACTCCCTCCCGTTTAAGTCGAGAGGCGGATCGGCGGCGCCGCTCATGCCGTCCCGCTACCGCCGGGCGAACCTGGGTCGAGATAGCCGAACTCGATCAGCAGATCCACGACCAGCGGGTGGACCCCTTTCCATCCAGAGCCGTTGTACTGGAGCACGCAGCGTTGGCGGAGAAGTTGGTGGAGAACGGGGCCGGGCACTTCGGCGCTGAGATCCTTCCGCTCATAAAGCGCTTTGAGAAGCTGCAGCTTGGCTTCCAACGAGATGGCCTTGGGATCTGGTATGGTACCCGAGCCGAGACTTTCCTTGTAGACGTTCCGAAGGCTGGCAATCGCTCCCCCGGCATCCGCCATATCGATCGTGCCGGCCTTCCTCAATCGAGCCGTGAGCATTGAGTCGCGGACAATACTGAACAGGTCGCGGAAATTGCCGCCCGAGGCGATGCAGCAGCGCTCCAGAACTCCAGAGTCGAATAGACCTAAATCGGCCCGAGCGCCAACAACTTTGATTAATGCATCGAGAGCCGCGCCGTCCGGCGAATGGTCTTGCTTGTAGACGGGAATATCGTGTAGCAGGAACGATTGGAAGTTCGGCGGCAGGATTACGTTGGCGTCTTCGGAGTATTGCAGCCAAGCGGGAATCGTCACGACCAGGTGGGACTGGAGGTCCTGGAAATGAGGCCGCAAGCCAATGAACAGATCCCGGATCACACCTGGCGCGAGACCGATTTTTTCGAAGTTCTCAAGCACGATAAGCCATTGCTGGCCGTTCCGATTCTTCGCCAGGAGCCGGTTGCACTCCTTGACAACCTCGTTTACCGTGCGGACCAGATCCGATACAAACGAAAGTTCGTACTCTTGTGTGCCCTGCTCTTTGGTGGAGCCCTGTCTGATGTTAGCGAGGAGCTTCGTTAACACAGGAATTTGGAGACCCGCGCTGAATTCGGATTGATCGACGCGGAGATGCTTGGTCCACTTGGTGGACAGATGATTCGTTACGCGGACCAGCAGCGCTTTGAGGTCGTGGTCCTCGAAGCCGATCACGCTAGGATGGGCGGCCTCCTGTACTAATCGAACGAGAATTAGTAGAAGGACATCGTAGAAGCGCAGAGTTCCGGGATTGAGTTCGGTAATTACATCCAGCCAGAGGGGTTGCACTTGCGGTTGAAGCCCCTGAAGAAGATGCCGTAATTCGGTTGTTTTGCCGGCCCCCGGATGGCCGATCAAGAATCCTTTGAATGGAACGCCTTCGCGGAGGGAGTCTTCGAGGCTCAGATGCATTTGACCCATGCGGTCGAGCCCACGAAGCGGCTGAACATCGGGAACGTAAAAGGCCATGGCCTCCTCCGTGTCCAAGTGCGCCGGCATGAGGGTGCGCGCGATCTCGGCCAAGGTCGTGGCGCGCCGGGGTAGTTGGGCGGGTTTGGGGATCAGCATGGGGCCGTTACCATTTTAGTCTCCTTACTTCACTGCCAGAGTAAAATCGAGCGTCAGCACCACGGCTTGATCGGTTACGCCGATTTGCGAAATGCCAAACTCGCTCACTTGCAGCTTGTACGGCGCGCCGGGCTTGGCGTCCTCCAGCAGATGGCGCGCGTCGGTATCGAGCTGATAGAAAAATTCCTTTTCCAGACTCAGGCCCAGCTTCTGACGGACATTGCGGACGTACATCGAATCTCTGCCCTCGGTGACCACGCTCACTTCTTTCAATCGCAGCTTGCCAGCCTGATAGTGGGGTGTCGCGAGGATCGTCAATCCGAAATCGTCGCCCAAGCCGATACATTGACCAAGCACGTCAAGCGCACTCCGCCCTGTGAATCGCGCTTGAATGCTCAGCTTGCCTTTGTAACCACCAAGCTTCGGCTTGCTTAGATACGCGAACGAACACCGGGCGGCCTTCGATCCTTTGACGTACTTGCGTCCATCCTGCGCGAACAACTGCTCACCGATGGCGCGTTCGAGGACGGGGAAATGGATCTCGATCTGAACGGCGGCGTGCGCGGCGCCACCCGTAAGGAACGGCATCGCGCAAACCACCGCCAGAAGTAGAAGTCGGGTCAATCTCTTCAGGTTAGAACTGCAGACCCGACGAACGCCACTCCGCCTTAAAATAACCCGCCGCGGTTTGTTCGCCGTGGCGAATGATCGAGTTGGCGAGCCAGCCCGCGCTGAACGACTCAGCGCGCCCGCCGAGATCGGTGACCACGATCAAGCGCTCCAGCGTGCGCGTGAAAGGACCGACGATGTTCGACCGGTCATCGAGCGTCACGGCCAAGCTTGGCGGCGCGAAGGCGCGCGCCCAGGCGAGCACGCGATTCGCCGTCTCAGCCGTGGCGAATGAAATCGGATTCAGCCAGGGCCAGGCAAAATCGATGCCGAACGGCCCGGTCCAGCGGGCGCGTTCGAAAGTGTAGCCGGTGTCGCTGCCATCTTCGCGGTAAGTCTTTCCGGTTTGGGGATCGAAGTAAATACCGCTGTAGTTGGGAAGACCGGCCAAGTCTTCTGGTCTCATTTAGTAGACCTCCTCTTTGCAAAGTTGTCCATGCTTCGCTCCGGTAAAGAGCGGGCGCGAACTACTGAAAGAGTGGCGGACGGCACGAACCAGGCGGCGCCGGCGCGGACGCTAAGGCTTGGCGAATGAGAGAGAAGAAAAATATTGGATACGAGGCACCGGGGAGATTGGGTTTGAATCGTTCCGGGGTTTGGGGCCAAGCGCGGCCCGCCGAGTCAACTGCCGATGTGAATCACTCGACCGGCCCAAATCGTCAGCAATGTCTCAAGGCATGCGGAGGCGTGGGCGATGAGATCCGCGAGCCGGTTGGAGCGGGCGTGGACAATAATAATGGCGATCTCTCGATCAGCCACCGCTGATAGCCGACGCCGTTATCCACGGTCAGGAGTGCGTTAAAGCCCATTGTTTCCGCCTGGCGCAAGAGGGCTCCGTTCTTCAAGCCCGGCCAATCCCGCTTCGGCAGCGGTCAGAAAGTTATGGCCTCGAAGCTCTCGCTTGAACTTGCGTGGGACGCACTCGTCTAACAGCACCTTCATTCCAACTGGCCGACCAACAACGACTTTGCCACTTCCAGTGCATCAACGGCATCCGCTCGCGTTACGCTCGGAAAGTCGTCGAGAAACTCATTGAGGGTCTCGCCTCCTTCCAGGTAGTCCAATAAAGCCCGAAATGGCACGCGCGTGCCGCGAAATACGGGGCGCCGCCTAGGGTTTCGGGATTTCTGACTATGGTGGCTGAGAGGCCAGCTTGACGGGTGCTTACGCGTTTTGGGGGTTAGTGGTCAGGATGTGAAGCGTGGGGTCACAATGGCGCTTGGCGCTTTAGAACATTATGAGCTAATTATGTTCTATGGCCGAATCCCAGCTTCCGCCGCCGAAGCGGCCCGTGTTGATGGAGGGTCCGTCGCAGTTCCTGCTGTTGGAACGTGGCGTGACGAGTTTACCAAGCCTGGGCGATTCCGGTTTCAACATCCAACCAAGATAATCTAATACTCAAACTCACCCTGAGCGCAAATCCGCGCAGGCCCCGTAAGAAACACCGTCGCCGCCGGATCGTCCCACCGCACCGTCATCGGGCAAAATTCCGTCTGCACCGTCACCGGGCTCTCCGCGACGCCTCGCAGAATCGCCGTCACCGCTGCACCCACCGAACCCGTCCCGCTCGACAACGTGTGATGCGCGCCGCGTTCCCAGAAGCGAACGTCGATCGAGCGGTCACTCACCTTCTGAAAAAAACTGACGTTCGTTTTGGCCGGAGCGAACCGCCGATGATTCTCGATCTCATCGCCCACTGCCTTCCAATCGAATTCAAAATCATCCACTGGCAGACAGCACTGCGGATTCCCCACGTCCAAGATCGTCGCGTCGCGACGCACGCCGTCCGAGAGCGCCAACTCGACCCGCAGATTTCCCGCCGCCACTACGGGTGCGCCCATCTCCATCTCAAACCACAGCCCATGTTCGCCGCGCCGCTTCAGCGTGGCGATCTTGATGCCCGATCCCGTCGCGATATGGACTTCCTCCGGCGCCAATCCTCGCTCCACCAAAATCGCGCAGGCGCAGCGAGACCCATTCCCCGAAAGCTCCGCCTTAGAGCCATCCGAATTCCACAACCGCACGGACGCGTGCGCGCCAGCCACCAGCCGGTCTATCAAATACCAGCCGTCCGCACCCACTCCCGTGTTGCGATGGCAGATCGCTTTGGCCAACTCTGGCAACTGCTTCACGGCCACTTCGCCGGGTAAGTCGCGTGAGAACGTGAAGAGAAAGTCATTGCCCGCGCCATGCGCTTTGATAAATGGAATCTTCATTGATCTACTACTTGGTGTCCCGATACGTGAGCGGCGCGCCTTGCGATTCCGGCACACGCGAACGATAGTTGAAGCCCGCGCGGCGTTTTTCAAATGCATCGCGCGCCAGCTTCACCTGATTCGGGTCATGCACAATATCAAGCGCAGTCAGCGCCAGTGTCTTCGCCGCCACCAACATGCCCTTGCGCCCGATGCTCATGCCAGAGAACGCCGTCGATTGCCACGAATGCGCAGATGTTCCGGGCGCCCATGTCGCTGCGGAAAACTGCGCCGTAGGGAGTTGCCAACTAATATCGCCCACATCGGTGGAGCCGCCCAGTTGGCGCGGGCCGCTGCCGTCATCGCTCACTATCTTCTCTTCGTGGCCCATAGGAGGAGCGCCCGTCAAATCAAGCGTCGCCCGCAACTTCTCGGCAAACGCGCGTTCGGCCACGGTGTACTTCACACCGCCCACTTGTTTCAAATTTTTGTCCAAGAGCGCACTCAACGCGTCATTAGGCAAAACATCCCAAACCGAATTGACGATTTCGACTTCCACCTTCGTGCCGGTAGCCATCGCGGCCCCTTCCGCCGCTTTGATCACACGCGCCCAGATACCGTCCAGCACGCTCATCTGCGGATGCCGCGCATACACGTAGGTCTCGGCCAGCTCTGGCACCACGTTCGGCGCCGCGCCCCCCTTAGTAATGATGTAGTGGATGCGAGTTTCGGTGGGCACGTGCTCACGCATCATCTCCAGCGCGTGGTTCATCAACAGAACCCCATCAAGCGCCGAGCGCCCTTTCCACGGAGCGCCGGCAGCGTGCGCGGCCACCCCACGAAATTTAAACTTGGCGTTGATATTGGCGAGCGAACTCCCCAGTCCCGCGCTATTCTCCGCGCCGGGATGCCACGTCAGCGCAACGTCAACACCCTTGAATGCCCCTGCGCGCGCCATGTAGACCTTGCCGCCGCCGCCCTCTTCGGCCGGCGTGCCGTAGAAGCGAATCGTGCCGCCAAGCTTGTGCTCGGTCATATAGTTCTTGGCGGCGATCGCGGCAAACGCCACCGCGGCGCCGAACAGGTTGTGCCCACACCCATGGCCGGGCGCGCCAGCCACCCGCGGCTTCCGCTCCGCCACATCTTCCTGCGAAAGTTCGGGCAGCGCGTCGAACTCGCCCATCAAAGCGATCACGGGTGCGCCGCTTCCCCACGATGCGATGAACGCCGTCGGAATGCCCGCGATGTTTTCTTCGACCCGAAAGCCATTCGACTTCAATTCATCGCGGAGCAGCCCAGAGCTCTTCACCTCTTTGTAGCCCACCTCGGCAAACTCCCAGATTTTGCGCGACAGATCGCCGTAGTGCGGAGCGGTGTCATTCATCCGCTCGATCAGCTTCGCTCGTTCGCGGGACGGCATTTGTGCCGAAGCGGCCGCCATGCCGATTAGGAGCCAACCTATGAGACTGCGGCCAATTTGCATGAAGTCTATGGTAAAACAGTGACCATGCCTGAAAGCAGTTTTACCCGCCGTTCGATCCTTGCCGCTGGCGCCGCTGCCGCTCCAGCCGCTGCGGCCTCGCTGCAATCTGCCGCCGGAATCGCAGCCGTGCCGCAGGTTTCCGCCGCCGGAGCGGGCGCCGTCAAGATCGTCACGATGTACAAGTTCGAACCGCATGAGGTCGATCAGATTCAGGCCGCAGCCGCTGGCGCCACGAAGGTGAGCGTTGTTGTTTGTAACAATCGCGACGAGTTTCGTAAGGAGCTTCGCGACGCGGACGTAGTCTACGGAGCGCTGGGCGGAGCCGATCTCGACTACGCGCCCAAGGTCAAATGGCTGCAGTCGGGTGGTGCGGGCATGGAAGGCATGGATCCGAAATTCCGCGAGAGCCCGATTGTCACGACTAACTACGCTCGCACCTTCGCGCCCGGGATTTCCGAAACCGCAATTGGCATGTTGTTGTGTCTGTCGCGCGGCATCGTAAAAAACTATCTGCCGCAATTCTATCGCAGCAAAACCAATAACCCTGTGGGGAGCGCCAAGAGCGGCGATCACGTGGAAATGGTGGGCCGCACGATGGGCATCGTCGGCATGGGGGGCATCGGTTCTACGCTGGCGCGGCGCGCCAAATGGGGCCTCGATATGCGGGTCATCGGTATTGACCCGAAGCCAATGCCCAAACCCGAATCGGTGGAAGAACTGCACGATCCCTCGTACTTGATGACGATGGTTCCTCAGGTGGATGTGCTCGTCGCCGCCGCGCCGCATACCAAGGAAACCGAGCGGATGTTTAATGAAAAAGTCTTCCGCGCCATGAAGAAGACAGCTTACTTTCTGGCTCTATCGCGCGGCATGCTCTATGATGAGAACGCTTTGGTGCGGGCGCTGAAGGAAGGTTGGATCGCGGGCGCGGGCCTGGATGTATTTCCGAAAGAGCCGGTGCCGCCGGGCCATCCGATTTTCGATTGCGACAACGTGATCATGTCGGCCCATACGTCCGGCTGGAGCCCGGATCGCCAAGTGCGCCTCATTAGTGTGTTCGCCGACAACGTGCGCCGATACACAACCGGTTTGCCGTTAATGAATCTCGTGGACAAACAGAAGGGTTACTAAGACACATGAACGTTCGCCTGCCAATGATCGCGGCTACGCTTGTCACTGGAGCCGCGCTGTTCGGACAGACTCTCTGGGCGCCTAAGGGGCCGCCCGCCGTCTACAAGGGGCCCCATAAGCCACATGTCAAGCTCAAGGACTTGAAGGCTAAGTTCGCCGCCAAGACAGATTGGCGTGAACTCGTCGTTGACGACGTCCACCTGCGCAGTGAGTATGTGCAGGCTAAGCCCGGCAATGGCATGAAGCGCGCGCTTCATCCGGACACGCGTGCCTGGTGGGTGGTGCTTGAAGGCGAAGTGAAATTCGACATCGAGTCCGTGGGCCCGGTGATGGCGAAGAAAGGCGCGATCGTACAGGTTCCCATGCAAACCTTCTTTTCCTGGGAAGTCGTGGGCGACAAACCGGCGATCCTGTTTGAAACCAATATCGCCGGAGCGAAGACTATATACGAAACCGAAAAATCCCCGGGCCCCGGTTACATGCCAGTGCGGTTCCCCAATCGTGAAGTCGGCAAATTCCTGCGCAATAATAAGGCGATCGTAACTTACGAAGAGACTGCCAAAGCTCTCGAGGAAGGCAAGCTTAAGGGCACCATCCGTCTCGTCGAAGATGACCGCGGCACAGCGAATTTCATCTACGGTTATAACTCAAAGTTACCCGCGCTCGATCCGAACAACAAGGGTCACTATCACCCCGAAGGGGCCGAATACTGGCTCATCATGAGCGGCCAGATTCGCTACCCCATCGAAAAGGTGGGAGTGGTCATCGCCGAAGAAGGCGACGTAGTCTACGTGCCGCCCTTCACCTGGCATGCGCCGCGTTGGTGGGGCGATGGTCCGTCATGCCGCCTCGCCATGAACGGCTATCCCTACATCGCTCATTTATTCGAGACGGACCTCGGAAAACATTAAGAGTTCTTCAGCCGCATCCGCGACGTCTCGACGGCAATCGCGACTTTCGCGAGCACTGAAAACACAAACGCGCCCATTGCGGCGATACCCGCCCCGACGGTGAACTCCACCCACGTGGGCTGGTATTCGTCCACCTTGCCCCAAGGCTCAGGGATGAAGCCCGGAATAATCGTGCCCATCCCTTTCTCAATTTCGATCGCGGCGAACAGCGCCACGCAACAAACTAACAACACGGGCAACCGCCTACGCAGTCGATGAACGCTTAAGATTCCGGTGGACACAAACAGCAGCCCAATCGAAGTCCAGATCCACGGCACGAGCCGGCTTTTTCCGTGCAAGCCAAAAAACAAATACTTGGCCGAATGTGAATGATGGGTCGTGCGGTAAGTTTCAGTAAAAATCTCTGAGATCGTCATGACACAGCAAATCTGCGCCGCGACCGTCAGCACCATCGCGAGTTTGCCAATCGTCTCGTCGGCCACCGGATAATCGCCGAAACGCCGGATGCACACAAGAATCAAAATGATCAGCGCAGGCCCTGCAGTGAAGGCGGTCGCAAGGAAGCGTGGGCCCAACAGCGACGCATTCCAGTAAGGCCGGGCCGGCAGTCCGGAAAACAGGAACGCCGTCACCAGGTGCAGCGCCACCGCCCAGGCAATCGAGAGCATCAGGAACGGCACATACTTCCTTGCTTCAGGCTCTCGCCCTTGATAGTGGGAAAACAAGATGTGGAACGGGATCGCCAGATTCAGCAGCAGATAACCGTTCAGCACGAGGATGTCCCAGGCCAGCAACGAGCGCGGAAAATTCAACAGCCCCAGCATCGGGATCGCATGCCAAAGCCGCCCAGGGCCGCCCACATCGACCACCACGAACGCAATCGCCATCAGCACCGCGCTGACCGCCACGGCTTCGCCAATCAACACCGCCCGCTTGAAATCCATGTCATGCAGGATGTAGCTAGGCATCACCAAAATCACAGCCGCCGCCGCCACGCCCACCAGAAATGCGAAGTTTGAAATATAGAAACCCCAGCTGACGTGATCGTGCATGCCCGTCACCGAGAGCCCGTGCGTCAGTTGCACAGAATAGCTCCAGGCGCCTGCGCACATCAGCAGCGTCAGCGCGCCCATCCATACGTGATAGGCCGTCCCGCCAGAGCTGGCTTCCCTCAACGCGTCTTTGAGATACGAACGAAGAATTTGCATCTGGGTCAGTCCATGAAATACCAAAACTTCGGTTCCGTGCCCAGATCTTCTTTCAACCGGAACACTTTCTTGTTGGCCAGCACCCAGCGGATCTCGCTATCCGGGTCCAGTAGGTTGCCGAAGATCCGCGCCCCGGTCGGACAAGCCTCGACGCACGCCGGATTCAAGCCTGCGCGCGAACGCTGGATGCAAAACGTACACTTCTCCACCACGCCGCGCGCCCGCATCCTATTGCCCAGATAGTGCTGATTCGGGTTCAACTCATCGTGCGGCACTTCGGGTTCAGCCCAGTTGAAGCGTCGCGCATCGTACGGACAAGCAGCCATGCAATAGCGGCAACCGATGCACCAGTTGTAATCCACCACTACGATTCCGTCCGGCTCCATCCACGTCGCCTTCACCGGGCAAACATCGACGCACGGCGGATTCTGACATTGAAAGCATTGCGTGCCCAAATAGAAATGCCCGGCCGCCGGCACTTCGTGAAAGAAGCTGTCGTCGGCTTTTTCAAAATCGAAACTGCCGTTGGCGTGTTCATGGATTCGTATGTAGGCCATTTGCGACTTGCGGTCTTGATTGTTTTCGCGAATGCAGGCGCGAATGCAATCCATGTAGCCGCGGCATTTGGAAACGTTGAAGGCATAACCGAACAGCACGCCCGGCTGCGCTTCGGAGCCGTCCACCTTGATCCGGTTTCCCGTACCCAATTGGTGCAGCCGTTCCAGGCGATGTAGCGCGTCCCCTTTTTCCTCTTCCGTCATCACGCGGTAGTTGGATTGGAAATACTGCTGCCACTCCATACGTGAGGCCTCGCGCGCCTCCGCCGATGCGAGAGGATTCAGCGACTCGATGCCCGCCGCAACCGCCGTGACCGCGCCAACAGCGGCTGCGCCGGCCACCGCAATCGCTGTGCGCCGGTCCACCACGGCATTCATGATTTGGACGAGCTGGTTTTTCATTCGAGTGGTTCCGTCTTTCCTGCCCGCGCGGGCCATCGGCGAGAAAAAGCCGGCTGATGAGGGTTATGACAGGACGTGCAGTTCATCGCGGTGCGCGGCGCATTCCAGCCCACGGCGCGTTTTCCATGCGCCCCGCCCGCCCATTCCTTTTCCTGGCGGCTGTGGCACTGGCCGCAAACCTGGTAGACGTGGTTGAACTCGACCGGCGCGCCTTGCATCAGCCGTAACTCGCCCGTGGCGGCATCGGCGTGACACGTCGCGCAACTCATCGTGGCGGCGGGCGCATGTTTGAGTTCGATATTCCAATGCGCCGCGGGCGAAGTGCGCTTCATCGCCGCAGTTGGCGCTGTGTGACAACGCGTGCAAGGCATCTTCGCGATATGCGGCGCGCGAGCCAGCACCTGGAACGATGGAACCTCCGGGTGCATCGCCGCCACGACCGCGCTCTGGCCATCGGGTAACGGCAGCGGAGGCAGTTTGGCTGCCTGGTGTGAGCGCGCATTCTCGCTATGGCAGCCACCAAGCGTCAACAAAAAGAACGGCGAAGCGACTAGCGCCAACCGGCGTCCGGTCATGGCTGCCCCCGCTTGAAGGCTTTCACCGCCACGTCGTTCCACGCATGGCACTGCCGGCAATTCACCCGCTCTGGATGGTCCGTACGAATCTCGGCAGCGGCGGCAGGCCCCGCGTGGCAAGCCAGGCAATTCCCGCGCATCTGAAGGCCATGCGGAATCGGCGGTGGACTGCCCGGCATCGACTGTTGATCGAGCGCCGGCCGTGCAGCCCCCTCAAAACCGGAAGCGCGAAACAACCCCGCGCCTTCGCTCTGCGCCACATGGCATTGCACACACGCGGTCAACTCCGGGTGCGGAGTCACCGGGGTCATCGCCTTAAACTCAGGCGCATAACCGCCGTCTTGATGACAGCTCAAACACGCCGCGCCGCCCCAGGCATTCGCCGTCAACAAGCGATGCGGGATGTGCGGTGGCGCTCCCGGATAGGCGCGCCGTTCATAAAACTGGCGCAGCGTTCGCGTCGATGCCTGCTTGGCGGTCCGTTGATAAGTGAGCGCGCCCGCAGCCAAACGAAACGGTCCCGATTCAATCTCAAGCGAAGGCGTGTCGCCCGCGCCCGTCAGCCGCTGCGGCCCCGCCGTCCCTACACCGGACAGCACCATCCGGCCGCCCACTACTACCACCGCCGCCATCAGCGCGGCGCAAATCACAATTCGGCCCAGCCGCCGCTTCGATGAAACCTCCGCCATGCAACTACGCCCGCTCCACTCGCACGGCGCACTTCTTGTAATCGGGCTGTTTGGAAATCGGGCAGAACGCATCAAGCGTTAGCTCATTGATCAACATGCCTTCGTCGAAGAATGGCACGAACACCTGACCGGCCGCAGGCCGCGCGCGCTGGTCAATCGCAGCGGGCAATACCAATGCGCCGCGCCGGCTGATCAGGCGCACCCGGTCGCCACTGCGAATGTTGAGCCGTTTCGCGTCATCGGGATGCAACTCGACATAGGCGTTCGGCACCGCTTTGTGAAGCACGGGAATGCGGCGCGTCATGCTTCCTGTATGCCAGTGCTCAACCACGCGCCCTGTGTTCAGCCAGAACGGATACTCTTTGTCGGGACTCTCCGGCGGCGGCTCATACGGGCGGAACCAAATCCAGGCGCGATGGTCCGGCTTGCCATAAAAATCCCAGCTATCGCCCTTGGCGGCAGGGTCTGTCCGCGCGTGATAGCGCCACTTGGTTTCCTTGCCTTTCACAAACGGCCACTGCACGCCCGGGTTGTTGCGAAGATCGGAATACGAGGCCATCTCATGAGCCGGCCCATGATGAAATCGCCCGTACTCCTTCCAGATCTCTTCGATGTGATTCTCCTTCGTCCAGGGAAAGAGATTGCCGAAGCCCGCGCGCCGCGCCACTTCAATCAACTGCCACGTGTCGCTCATCGCCTCGCCCGGCGGCGGCAGCATCTGTTCAAAGTGTTGCGTGCGGCGCTCTGAATTGCCGTACATGCCTTCGCGCTCGATCCACATCGCCGAAGGCAGCACAACGTCCGCGATATCGGTGGTCGGAGTCGGATACACGTCCGAGACCACGATAAACCGGCCTTCCTTTTTCGCCGCGTCCCGATAGCGTTTCAGCTTCGGCATCGTCACCATCGGGTTGGTGACTTGGATCCAAAGGAACCGGATGTCGCCGCGATCGAGCGCGCGAAACATCTCAACGGTATGATAAGTCGGCTTCGCGGGGATGCGCTCCACCGGAACTTTCCAGATCTCCGCCGCCATCTTGCGATCCGCTTCGTTCGTCACTTCGCCGTGCGGCAACCGGTTGGTGAGCGTTCCCACCTCGCGTACGGTGCCGCAGGCGGACGGTTGCCCGGTCAGCGAAAACGGACTGTTGCCGGGCGTCGAAATCTTGCCCGTCAATAGATGCAGGTTGTAGACCAGATTCTGGATCCAGGTGCCGCGCGTATGCTGGTTCATACCCATGCACCAGAAGCTGACGACCTTCTTCGCGGGATCCGCATATAGCGCCGCCAAATAGCGAATGTCGCGTGCCGCGACACCGGTCAGTGCTTCCACCTTCTCGGGCGCGTAGTCTTTCAGAGCGTCCTTATATTGTGCGAACGTGATGCTCTCGGCTTGATCGGTGAATGCAAATTTGTCTTCCAGCCCGTAGCCGATCCCTGTTTTGCCTTTGTGAAAACTAACATGCCGTTCAACGAAAGTCTGATTGACCGCGCCCAAACGGATCAGTTCATACGCAATCGCGTTCGCGATAGCCAAATCGCCCTGCGGCAGAAATAGAATCGACCGGTCCGCCGCCTGCGACGTGCGTGTCGTGCGTGTCGCCAGATCGACAATACGCACCTCAGGCCGCTTCATGCGCTGCTCCAGCATTCGTGAGAACAACACCGGGTGCATTTCGGCCATGTTGTTGCCCCAGAGGACAAAAACGTTGGCGTGATCGATATCGTCGTAGCAGCCCATCGGCTCATCGAGGCCGAATGAAGTCATAAAGCCCGTGACCGCGCTCGACATACACAGGCGCGCATTGGCCTCGACATTGTTGGTGCCGATCCCGCCCTTGAAAAATTTCGACGCCACGTAGCCATCGGGGATGGTCCACTGGCCCGACCCATAGATCGCCACCGAATCCTTACCCGTGGCAGCGATGGTGGACTTCAGCTTCTCCGCCACCAGATTCAGCGCCTCCTCCATCGGCACCGGAGTCAACACGCCGTTCTTCCGCACCAGCGCCTGTTTCAACCGGTCTTCGCCATACAAGGCCAGCACCGAGTGGTAACCCTTCACGCAGCACAAGCCCTTATTCACGGGACTCGCGGGGTCGCCTTTCACCGCCACAGCCTTGGCGTTAGAGATGCCAATCAACAACCCGCAACCTGTACCGCAAAACCGGCACGGCGTCTTCTTCCAGGTCACGTCGGACGGAAGGTTCTTCGCGGGCGGCGCGGCAAACACCACTCCGGGCATCAGCGCTTCAGCCACCGTGACCGCAGCGGACGCGGCCAAAGCTCGCAGCATCGCGCGCCGGTCGATTGAAATTTCGTTAACGGCGCTCATTCCGTCCACCCCGCGATCAGAGAAGCGCATTGCACACCGCACAGCGACTCAAGCTGTCGCTCCAGATCCCGTTGTTCAGTCGCGGTTTCGGTTTCCGTGACGAGAATCAGAGCGTCGCGATTCTCCGCAGGCAGCACTTCACAGCGGCCCGGCAGTTGCGACAACGAATCGGACACCGGCGCCAGTTGACCGCTGGCCGTCAGAATCAAATAACTTTGGACAGTCATGACGCGTCCCTTGCGGCGAAGGGAAGTGTCGGAAAGGATCCACCAAAGTGGCGCTGCGCGGCCTCACGCACACGATGAGTGAAAAGGCCCGGACGAGAGGCGGAGAGTGGCATACTTGGCAGGTCTCAGCCCTCTAGCAGCAATTGAACTGCCAGGAGCCGAGACCCGCCGCGCCACTACCGAACCCAAACTGTGGTGGGCCCACGCTGTGTGTAGTCACCGTCAACGATGCGGATCCAGACAGGCACAGCCCGGGGAAACCCCGATGAGCTAGCAAAGGGAAAATCTTGCGGTACGAATATCTTGACCACGACCACCGGGACCGGAATCCCAGGAGCCGGAAACAAATTCGAATCGACGCCGTAGGCATAGGTGTTGTCGAAAATCACCGAAATCTCACGGCGCAAGACCACGCTGGAGCCCTCCAGCCGGTGCTTCCCCATCCCGTTTACTGCAAGCCCCAGCACAGAGCCGCGGCGCGCGGGATTCGCAGCGGAGTTCAACGTGCCGTCTTCATTGAGCGCCAGTGCCTGCCCCGCGCCTGAGCCGTCAGCGGTGAATATTGCGGGCGCCGCCTCGGTGAAGCCCACGTCCACCTGCTGGGACCGTTTCCCGTCGGTCTCGATTATGAGCGGAGCCCGCACCTGCGACATCACATCATCGGGAACCACAACCCACAACTCAGACTCGGAAGCCTTGACCACTCGCAGCTCCACGTCCCCGGCCCGCACCCGAGGTGCCTGTCCCATCCCCGCTCCCCGAATAATTACAAGTTCGCCTGGTGCCAGCGGACCCGGAGCCGCGCTCGCGGCATTCAGGATCGCATCGATACGAACCGCCGAGTCCACCCAACGGTACGCTCGGATGACAACGTCTGACCCGGAAGGCGAATCGCCGAAGACCGCCGCATTGCCTTCCGCGCGCACCACGGCGATCCCTCCGTCCGGTTTCGGCAGCGCTTGGAACTCCGCGATTCCCTCCAACGGCGTCGCAAAGCGTAGCGTCGATAGGCTCGCATCCAGGCTCACCACAAAACCGGATCCCGTTGAGGCTATCAACGACTTGGTCGCCCCGCCGTATTGAAAGCTCGAAACCAGGACTGAGTCATCCGCGCCCAATGCAATCCGCCCGCCAGAAGCCGGGCCTAATAACGTTGACTCGAGAAACTCGCCCGCTGGACTCAATCTCGTTATGAGTCCAGTGATGAATCCCGTTGACGGGCCGGTGGCGGCAGGCAGGTGAGAGCCTGGAGAAGTATAAATCTTTTGCCCCGTGCCGATGCCGATCGCATACAAGTGATCGGAAGAGTCCAACACCCCGCCCGACACCCGGTCGCCGATTTTGGTTGAGTAATCCAAAGTATTTCCCAATGGGCCAAGCTTCCAGATCGACGGGCCGGCTATGATCGCATGGCCACTTCGCTCAACGACAATCGAGCCCGGCGTTGCCCCGATCGGGAAGAAGAATGAGCTCGTTGCCCAATCGCCCAAGTAGGTAGAGTAAATCAGCGCGGAGCCATCCTGGCTGAATTTTGTGGCAAAGATGCGACCGGAAAATTCGTTGGGAAAAAACGATGGGATCTTTCCCGGATCCGGCCACAACGACCCAGCCGTCGTCGGAATGCGTCCTCGGGCACTACCCGTGATGTGAGCGCTGCCGGCTGCGTCCACCGCGATTGAAGAGATGTAGACGCCGGTTGAATATTCGTGAGCGTACAGCAGCCGCTGCCCATCGGGCGATAGCTTCCCAACATAGCTGGAATAGTCGTTAGTACAAGGCGAGGCTTCCAAGGCCGCAGGCTTCATGCAGAACGCCGCAAAGTACACCGATTGATCGAATCCCGTGGTGATGGCGGAGATTCTGCTCCCAGGCAGATAGGTAGACCAAAGGAGGTCGCCGCCGGACCCGAATTTAGCCACGAACGCACTCGGCAGCGTCGAACTGCCCAGGAAGACGGTTCCCCGAAACACGATCAGGTTCGCCAACTCAAATCGAAAAAGGTTCTCGGCCACCTTGGTCCAAGTGTCGCCGCCGTCGCGACTCTGCAGCAGCGCGCTGGCTCCGTATGGTTGGTCAACGGCATACAGGATCGGTGCATCGGGCGTCGTCGTAAGATTAAACACCTCGGCTGGCAGGCGGGTCCAATTTTGCCCGCGGTCGGCGCTTCGATAGTAAACATTGCCGGATTGGACGTAGATCGTCCCCGCGTGGGTGGGATCTGCAATCACTTTAACCGGATCAAAAGTCCCTGGCCGCGGCAACGGTTTCCACGTAAGGCCGGCATCGTCGCTGATCCGCAACTGCGGATATCCCGCCGTATACACGACCCCGGAGCTTCCCGGATCAAAGGCGATTGAAGATATTCCATCCGGCAACCGCGCCCATGATGCCCCGCCGTCCCCGGATCGAAACGCTCCGGCCGAGCCAGTCGTGTAGATGGTTCCCGGCCTGCGCGGATCGATCGTAACTGAGTAAACCTGCGCCGGACCGCCCTGGAATTCGCCGAGTGCTTGGACCTGCGCCCAGTTCTTCCCGGCATCGGAGGTCTTCCAAAGGCCACCTGCTACCAGATAAATCACCGCAGGGTTGCTCGGTTCGACCGCAATGTTCGAGATGGCAAACTTAGGCGCTGCGCCGGTGGGAAGGATGCTCCAAGTCGTTCCGTTGTTGCGAGTGAACATGACGCCCGCGGTGGAGGCCACATAGAGGGTATCCTGAGCGATGGTCATCGCGCGGATATTACCAGCGAGCGGCCCGCGCAAAAGTTCAACGGCGCCAGCCGGGCCGACGCGTCTCAAGTTAGAGGTTCCCGGCTGGCGAAATGCGCCGCTGGCCGGAAGATCGATCGACGTCGTTGTCCCAGCGACGTAGATGTTGCCGCCGGGATCGTTGGCTATCGCGCCGATCGACTCATCCTGGCTTCCGCCGAAACGCTTCTCCCACTCCAGAGCGGGAACGGTCGCAGCAGCAGCCAGCGGGCCGAGGCTCAACAGGAGCGTGCGTAGAAAAGTCCGGGCCAAGACCTAATACTACAGGCAATCGCCCCGCCCGGTTGCTTATCGCTGATTCGCCTTCAAAACCTTCTTACGCAGCCGGATCGACTTCGGCGTCACTTCCACCATCTCGTCTTCCCGCACGAATTCCATCGCCTGTTCCAGGTTCGGAATCTTCGGCGGCACGAGGCGAATGGCTTCGTCCGCGCCCGACGAGCGCATGTTGCTCATCTTCTTTTCCTTGACGATATTCACGTCCAAATCGTTGTTGCGAGAGTTCTCGCCGACGATCATGCCTTCATAAACATCGGTGCCCGGCGCAATGAAAATCTCGCCGCGCTCCTGCAGGTTCCAGATCGCATAGCCCGTCGCCACGCCGGTCCGGTCCGACACCAGCGAACCCGTCGGCCGCATCTCGATATCGCCCTGCCATTCGATATAGCCATGGAACAGCGAATTCATAATCGCCGTGCCCTTGGTGTCCGTCATCATCTCGCCGCGCAGCCCAATCAGCCCGCGCGACGGCACCAGGAATTCCGACCGGACACGCCCGGAGCCGTTGTTGACCATCTTGGTCATCTTGCCCTTTCGTATGCCCATTTTTTCCATCACCGTGCCCACGAATTGTTCGGGGCAATCGACGGTCAGCATTTCCAGCGGTTCGCTCAGCGTGCCATTAATCGTGCGCGTGAGAATTTCCGGTTTGCCCACCATCATCTCGTAGCCTTCGCGGCGCATCATTTCGATGAGAATGGCCAGTTGCAATTCGCCGCGCCCCATCACCTTGAACGCGTCCGGGCCACCGGCCTGCTCCACTTTGATCGATACGTTGGTCAGCAGTTCCTTGTCCAACCGGTCGCGCAAGTGGCGCGAGGTGACATACTGGCCCTCTTTGCCGGCAAACGGCGAAGTGTTGATCGTGAACACCATGCCGATCGTCGGCTCATCGATCTGAATCTGCGGCAGAGGCTTGGGACTATCGGCGCTCGAAATCGTCTCGCCGATGGTGATTCCCTCCAGACCCGCGAGCGCCAGCACGTTCCCCGGTTCGCCGCGCGATTCTTCCACGCGCTTCAACCCTTCGAAGGAGAACATCTTGGTGACGCGCATCTTCTGGAAAGAGCCGTCCAGCTTGCAGATCGAGACTTCGTCGTTCAGATTCAACACGCCGTTGAAAACGCGGCCGATCGCCAGCCGTCCCAGATACTCCGAGTAATCGAGATTCGCCACCAGCAACTGCAAGGTAGCGTCCGGATCGCCCGCCGGAGCGGGAATGTATTTGACGATCGTGTCAAACAGCGGCCCGAGCGTCGTCGATTCGTCTTCCAGCTTGAACTTCGCAATACCGTCGCGCGCGTTGGTGTAGATGATCGGAAAATCCAGTTGATCTTCGTGCGCGTCAAGATCGATAAACAAGTCGTAGATCTCGTTGAGCACTTCAGGGATACGCGCGTCGGGCCGGTCGATCTTGTTGATCACGACAATCGGAGTCAAGCGCGCTTCCAGCGCCTTGCTCAACACGTAGCGCGTCTGCGGCAGCGGGCCTTCGGAAGAATCGACCAGCATGATCACGCCGTCAACGATCTTCAACGCGCGCTCCACTTCGCCGCCGAAATCGGCGTGGCCCGGCGTGTCGACGATATTGATCTTGATATCGTGATAACGTACGCCAGTAGTCTTGGCGAGAATCGTGATGCCGCGTTCACGTTCGAGATCGTTCGAATCCATGACGCGATCGCCCATCGCTTCATTGGCGCGGTAAATACCGCTCTGCCGGAACATCGCGTCGACGAGCGTGGTCTTGCCATGATCGACGTGGGCGATGATCGCAATATTCCTGATAGATGTGTTTCGAGGTTGGGACATGCTGCTAAGGGGGGAACTTCTAGTTTCGCATGTCTGCCCGGTTTTAGCGAATTTTCACGGCGGTTTTGCCGTAAGCCCTTTATTACAAGCTCTTTACATAACTTAACCGGCTCGGCGGGTCCGTGGGGTGACGCTTCCTTCCGGTGCGGCGTCTTACCTTTTGAAGGGAACCTCAGACTGATTATGCATCGGGATCTTCCAATATTTCTAGCCTTGGCGGCGCTGGCTCTGCTGCCCCAACTGCCTTTTTTCTCAACGCCTCGCCCTTCTGCGGTTGCACCCAACGCCAGTGCAGTTGAGTTGAAATGCCCGGAGGCTGACGGGCGAACCGGCGCGCATGATCGCGCGGTTCAGCGCCTGCCAGCGCGCGATCAAGGCGTAAACCCCGCCGTCACCCCGCCACGTTCCCTTGGTAGTCATTGCCACGAAAAAAGCCCCGGCCTTGGTAGACCGGGGCGGTAGGACAGACCTCCCGGTCTGTCATCGACCGGCCAGGAGGCCGGTCCCACTGTTTTTTAGAACTGGTTCCAGAGGTACTGATTGTAGACCTCGTGGTGGAACTGCACTTCCGGCGGTTTGACGAACGTGCCCAACGCACGCGGGCAGCGATCCGCGGACGCCAGTTTCAAGTCGATATAGCGCTGCTTGACGTCCTCGCCCAGCAGGGTTGTCGTCCATTCGGCGTTCTTGAAGAGATCGATGGCCGAGTAGATGTTGTCCGGCAGATACCGCTCGGCTTGGCGCAGGTTCTTGATCTTCGAGGTATCGCCGTCCAGGCCAGACTTGAAGATGCTGTACAGCACCATATAAGGATTCGCGTCCGGACCTACCGAGCGCACTTCCACGCGTGAGCTCTTCTCGTTCCCGATCGGCACCCGGATCATGGAGCCGCGATCGACCGCCGAAGCCTTAATTTGGTTCGGAGCTTCAAAGTGTGGATCCAGCCGGCGATACGCGTTCACGCTCGCGTTCAACAGCAGGCAAATGTCGTTGCCATGCGTAAGGATGCGGTCGATAAACTGCCAGCCGAACTTGCTCAGCTTCTCTTCGCCCTTGGGATCCCACATCAGGTTCTTGCCGTCTTTGCCGTTGATCGACACGTTGGTGTGCATGCCGCTGCCGTTGACGCCCACGACAGGCTTCGGCAGGAACGACACGCTCATCCCCATGCTGGTCGCCACCTGCCGGCAGATCAGCTTGTAGAGTTGGATCTGGTCGGCCGCCGCCACCACTTCGCCGTACGTGTAGTTGATCTCAAACTGCGAAGGCGCGACTTCCGGATGGTCCTTCTCGTTCTGGAAGCCCATCGCACGCTGCACTTCAGCGACCGTGTCGATGAAGGTGCGCAACGGATCGCCCGGCAGCGAGTGATAGTAGCCGCCCGTGTTCACATATTCAAACTTGCCGGTCTCGTGATAACGGCGCTCGGCGTCGGTGCCCTTGAACAGGAAGCCTTCGATTTCGTTGGCCGCGTTCAGCGTGTAGCCCTTGCCGGCAAACAGATTGTTCGAGTACTGCTTCAAGACGCCGCGAATATCGCCGATATACGGCGAGCCGTCCTTGTCGATCACTTCGCCGAAAACCATCACCTTGCCGGAGCCGAAGAAGTCGGCCGGAGCCCAGTAGAAGGCGGACCAATCCATTCCCAACCGCAGATCGCTCTCGCGCTGCGCCGTAAAGCCGCGGATCGATGAGCCGTCAAACGTCAGATTGTCCCAGCTCTTGATCAGGAACTTCTTGTCGTAGTCGAGCGTATGCAGGCGGCCTTCTAGATCGCTAAACATCACCGTGACCGCTTTGATGCGCTTTTCGTCGGTTAGGTACTTGAGGCGTTCTTCCTGGATTTTGTCGGCTGCGACGCGGTTCTTGCGCTGTTCCTTGGCGTGCAGATTCAATTCTTCGAGCTCTCCGTACGAGAGGGCCAGAAAATCGCGTAGGTCTAGGGACATGAATCTCCTTGGTTCGGGGAACCCTCGGGGTGGACGATTTCCGGGAAAACCGCTACCGGGCGTTATCGCCGAATCTAGATTATAGCCATAGATAAGGGGATTTCGACAACTTCGCCCGATCCTTGGTGACCGATTATTTTTATGGGGTCCATTGGGGTTACCTATTGGTCAACTCCAACCGAATAGTCAGGCCAGCCTTGCGCCCTGCGGGACGAACCGGCCACGGCGCGCAAGCGTTTGTTCTCGCTGGACACGAACATTTTCGGCGTGTTATGTTTGGCCTTACCCAAATTCACCATGCTGACCTTCCAGATACACCGCATGAAAGAAGCCGCCCGTCAGTCGTTCCGCACGGCTCCCCATACAGCCGGATTGGCGCTCCTCAAGCCGAAAGACTACGAACAAGGCGCGACGGTGGAGGCCAACTCCCCCTATGGAGCCTGGGCCGATCTGAGTGGAAGCGACGAACCGCTAGACGTGGGCGACGTGCTGGAGGCGCCCGACAGCTCACTGAAGATCTACAAATACGTGGGATTTGAGGACGCCCGCTGGGTGCTGCCGGAAGTCAAGACGGGCCTGGAAACCTTACCTGTCGCGGCCGGCGGACTGCCCGATGCCGCCGCATCCGCGGTATGATGGGCTTGTCATTGAATGTTGGAACCTCCGCTATGTGAAGGTGAGCCGGGGCGGGTCAACTGCTTCGCCTTGGTCTCCTATATTCCGGGCCAGTTGGGCCGTTTTCTGGACGAGGTCCGGCGGGACCTGGAGCCGAACACCCTGAGTCCGCGAGCGCATGTCACGCTCTTACCACCGCGAAGTCTGTGCGGAAGTGTGACTGCCGATTCGGCGGCGGCGCACCTCGACAAGGCTCTGGCGGAACTACCTGCGGTTGAAATCTATCTCGGGCCCATCGAGATCTTCCCGCACACCAACGTGGTTTACGTCGCGGTGGACGGGGGATTCCTGCAACTGAGAAAATTCCACGAGCGGCTAAATGCGGGGCCGCTGGGCTCTGTCGAGCCGTTCCACTACCATCCTCATGTCACTCTGGCGCAAGGGCTAACGCTTGAACAGGCCGAAAGGGTGCGTGACGAGGCTCGCAAGCGATGGGCCGAGTATCACGGCACGCGGCGGTTTACGGCCGATACTTTCTCTTTCGTGCAGGCGAATGAGGCGAACGGTTGGGTGGATCTGGGGGAGTATGCTCTGGTCCCGGCGTTGCGCTGAGGAGTCACTCGAACAAGCCGATTTGGTTTTCCGGCTTCACCCCGGGCTTGCTCTTCTTGGCTCGCGCCGGACTACCCACCACACCCATCACCTGGAACTCTTTCAGCGCCAATCGGGGCAAGAATATGCGCTGGCTGTTGGAGAACGCGTCCGGCGGCGCCATCAGGTACCCTTGCGGCTCCATCTGCAGCAGATCGTTGGGAAGCAACCCCTCAATGAAATCGTTGTCGCGGAAAATCGCGCGGACCCAGAGGCCTTCGGTCTTGGGCCTGGAGGCGAAGCGCCGCCGCTCCTGACGCCATCCATCGGCTTCCCAGTCGCGCACATAGCAGACGCACTTGATGTCGGCGTACGGCACGGTCGTGACCGCGCCCGTTGGAGTTAACATCTCGACCCCGGCTTCGCCCAGCCAGGTTTGCGGATGAACGAAGCCCGGCAACGTCTCGCGATCGAAACGGTAAACCATGACTTTTTTGCTGGTGGTTGAGTTGCTCAAGTTGAAAATCGGCCTCAAAGATCGAAAAAAGGCCCGCCGGAGCGTTCCGGCCCGGCGCGATGCTGGAAAATTGTTTAAAACAATTTGCCAGATATTGTATCATTGGCTCAATGGCCGTGTATCGGGCGGAAAAATTGGGAGCGGTCCCGCCGCCGGCGATATCTTCGCAAGTACTTGAATTTCTGGACTTTTGCCGGGTCGAGAAGGGTCTCTCCGCCAATACGATCGAGGCCTACCGCCGGGACTTGGTCCGATTTTCGGGGCTGGGAGGCGGGGAAACCGCCGAAGCGGTCCGGATATATCTGGATTCTTTGTATGCGGCTGGATTGGCTAGCCGCTCGATCGCCAGGCATTTGACCACTTTGCGTAACTATTTCGCTTTCTTGAGCCGGGAGGGCCGGCTGGACGCCGACCCCTTGGCATCCATTCCGGCGCCCCGTCACGCCCGGCCGCTGCCCAAGCGTTTACACCCGGACGACGTGGAACGTTTGGTGAACGCGCCAGACCGTGCGCGCCCCAACGGAATTCGCGACGCGGCGATGCTGCAGCTTCTGTACGCCTGCGGCACCCGAGTCAGCGAGTTGTGCCGGGTGGAACTACGCGGGCTGAACCTGGAGATGGGCGTGCTGCGGGTAAACGGCAAAGGGGGGAAGCAGCGGCTGATCCCGGTGGGCAAAACCGCCTTAGCCGCCATCACCGGGTATTTGCGCGAGGCGCGCAGCGCGCTTCTCAAGGGACGGCCCAACCCCTATCTATTCGTCACTGCGCAAGGCGGTCCGATGACCCGCCAGTCATTCTGGCATCTGATCAAACGTTATGGCCTGCAAGCCGGCATCTCCCAACCGCTGACGCCGCACTTGTTGCGCCACACCTTCGCCACTCACTTGCTCGACGGGGGGGCCGACCTCCGGAGCGTGCAAACCATGCTCGGCCATGCCGACATTTCGACTACCCAAATTTATACCCATGTCCTGCAATCCAGACTCAGGAAAACCGTCGATGAGCATCATCCGCGCGCATAATCGCCGCAGCCGGCGGGATGCCATTCCCGGCGCTTCCCGTTTGGCCCAGGCCGCCCGACCAAGGAGCTTCGTACGATGAGCGACTACATGTTCATGCTCGAGAGCCATCTGAGCCCGGAGCAGAATCAAGTCGTCGGATGGGTGGAGGCTGCCGCCACTCAAGCCGGCGTGAATGCGTTTCTCGGCGGCGGCGCCATGCGCGACACGATGGGCGGCTTTCCGATCCGCGATCTGGATTTCACGATCGAAGGCAACGCGCTCAAACTGGTCAAATACCTGGAGCAAAAGAACGAAGCCAAGGTGCTCGAAACTTCCGAGGACCGGCGGAGCGCCGAGTTGCAGTTTCCCAACGGCGTGCGCGCACAAATAGCTTCCGCCGTGCAATTGACTTATGCCAAACCTGGCTCCAAACCGGTCGCCAAACCCGCTTCGATTCACGAAGATTTGCGCGGCCGCGACTTCACGATTAACTCAATCGCTATCTCGCTCAACAAAGGGTCGCGCGGACTTCTGCTCGATCCCACCAATGGGTTGTCGGATTTGGAACGCCGCGAAATCCGGGTGAATTCTCACCACACGCTCTACGACGATCCTTCGCGTATCCTGCGGATGTTCCGTTTGCGAGCCAGGCTTGGGTTTGAATTGGACCCGCGCACGCAGTCTCAATATGAGAATGTGCGCGAGGCGGGACTGGAAACCAAGATTACTTTGCGCGACCTGTTGGAAGAACTCCGGCAGATGGCTGACGAGCCGAACCCATTGGCGGTGCTGGAAACGCTGGAACGCGAAAAGCTGCTGACGCTGTTCTCGCCGGCGCTCACCGGCGCCAAGATGAACTCCGCCGGATTCGGCAAGCTGGAGAAAGCGCGGCAAGCGGTTCCCTATGGCCTGGACTTTCACGCCCGCAATCTCGGACTGTTCCTCTACTTGCTGACCGAGAAGTTCACAACCGCCGAAAAGAACGAATTCATTTCGCGCCTGAGTATCACCAAGGAAGAGGTGGAGGCTTGGCATAAGCTTGAGTCGCGTTCGCGCAAACTTGAGAACGTGTTGAAGTCCGACAAGCTCAAAAAGTCGTCGCAGGTTTATACACTGCTGAAGGCGTCGGCGGGCGAAGAGGTTTTGTTTCTGGTGATGTTCTCCGAACATCGGCTAGTCAAAGACCGTTTGAAGAACCATCTGCAAAAGCACCTGCCGATGGCCCACGAAGTGAGCGACCGCGAATTGGCGCATCTCAATCTCGATCCGGCTTCACCGAAATTCAAGGCTGCCAAGCAGGACCTCATTCTGGCCTATGTGGACGGGCGCGTCAAGAAGCCCGTTCCGCCGCCGGAGCCGCCACCGCCGCCACCGGGTCAGCGTGGTCCGGGACGCCCGCCGGGACGCCCGCCCGCCCACAACGCGCCGATGATCATGCCCAAGTCGCCCAACGCCCCTCCGCCGCGCGTCGCAACACCACAAGGCACGCAACCGGGGCTGCGTTTGCCGTTAACGCGGCCAGTGGGTTCCTCGCCGCCAATTTCGTTTGCTAAGCCGGGACCGTCCGTGCCTTTGACGGCTCGCATGACTCCGCCCCCGATTATTATGCCGGCCCCGCCTTCGCCGCCTCCGTTTAGCCGAGGTCCGCGAGCGGTCGCCGGGCCGCCGCCGCCTGTGCTCGCGCCGCCGCCGCCCTTCCAGAGAGCGGCTCCCGCTCCAATGGTGGAGAAGAAGGCCCCGCCCTCCGTGAAAAAAGCAGCCGCGCCGGCCAAGGCAAAGGCCGCTGTCCAGAAGCCTGTGCCGGCAGCCAAGAAGGCTGCGCCCGCCGCCAAAAAGACCGCACCAGCAGCCAAGAAAACAGCCCTGGTAGCCAAAAAGGCTGCCCCGGCTGGTAAGAAGGCCGCGCCAGCCGCCAAAAAGGCCGCGGCAAGTAAGGCGAAAGTGGCTGGAAAGGGGCGGTAGCCGATACCGCCCGTTGGCGCTCACGCTATCATGGCTGATGTCAAATGGTGCATAGGCAAGGCGGCGCGGCAACGGCGGGCGTGAGCTCGCTTGAGCACATCCGGCTGCTTGAGTCGTCCCTTAATTCGGTGATCCGGGGGAAGCCCGAGGTTGTCCGCATGGCCTTGGTGGGCTTGCTGGCGCGCGGGCATCTGCTGATCGAGGATGTTCCGGGAGTCGGGAAGACTACGCTCGCCCACGCGTTGGCGCGGGCCGTAGATGGCGAATTCCAGCGCCTCCAGTTCACCGCCGACATGCTGCCCGGCGACGTGCTGGGCGTCACGATTCTGAATGCGAGTACGCGTGAGTTCGAGTTTAAACGCGGTCCGATTTTCGCCAATATCCTGCTGGCCGACGAGATCAATCGCTCAACGCCGAAAACGCAGTCGGCGCTGTTGGAAGCGATGAACGAAATGCAGGTAACCATCGATGGCCGCTCCTATCCGTTGAGCCCGCCGTTCATGGTGATCGCAACCCAAAATCCCGTGGAGCATCACGGTACTTATCCGCTGCCGGAGTCGCAACTCGATCGCTTCCTGCTGCGTTTGCGGATTGGATATCCGGACCGGGTGGCCGAACGCGAGATCCTCCGGCAGTCCGCCGAATCGGGCGACGCGCGCGGCGGCCCGGTGTTGAGCGCCGCCGATCTATTGCTGCTGCAAGAGGCCGCGCAGCATGTTCGCGTGGACGATGCAGTGGCCGACTATGTCCTGACGATCGTGGCGCGTACTCGCGAGTCTGAGTCGCTCTCGCTCGGCGTCAGCCCACGCGGAGCGCAGGCGTTGTATCGCGCCTCGCAAGCCTTGGCGCTGATCGAAGGGCGGGACTTTGCGATACCCGAAGATGTGAAGCGATTGGCTGTGCCTGTGTGCGCGCATCGGGTGATGGTCAACAGCCGGATGGCCCTGGCGCAGCGCGGGTCCGACCCGGCCACGCGCATCCTCGAAGAAATTCTTACCTTAGTAGACGTTCCTCTTTAGCTTTCTAAATCATGAAAACAGCAATTATCGGATTGCCGATGACCGGCAAATCCTCCTTGTTTACGATTCTTACCGGCGTCCACGAGGCGGCCCGTATGGGCGGCATGGAGGTGCGCATCGGCGTCACAAAGGTGCCGGATGCGCGTTTGACGGCGCTGGCGGGGATCTTCAATCCGCCAAAGATTACGCAGGCGACGGTGGAGTATCTCGATACGCCGTCAATCTCCAAGGAGTCTCTGCGCGACACCGGGATCCTGGCCAGTTTGCGTGTGGCCGATGCGTTTGCCCACGTGCTGCGCGTGTTTGAATCGGACACGGTGCCGCACGAGAAAGGTTCGGTGGACCCGGTGCGCGACGCCGACGACCTCGATGTCGAGCTGATTGTCAGCGACCTCGTGGTGGTGGAGAAGCGAATGGAGCGCGTGGAAAAGGACCGCAAGAAAGCGCGCAGCGCCGAGTTGGATCGTGAGATGGAATTGCTGGAGCGTTGCAAGGCCGCGCTCGAAGACAACCGCCCGTTGCGCACGCTGGAGATTTCCGCCGAAGAAGAAAAGATCATTCGCGGCTTCCAGTTCCTCTCTCAGAAACCGATGCTTTATGTTTTAAACATTGGTGAGGGCGATGCGAGCCGGCTGCATGAGGTGGAAGAGGAATACCGCACGGGCAAGCTGGCCGGGCGCACGGGGACGGGCGTGGCGGCCATCTGCGGCCAGATCGAAGCCGAGCTTTTGGAGCTCTCGCCGGCCGACGCCAAAGAGATGATGGAGACGTACGGGCTGACCGAGTCGGGCCTGGAGCGGCTAATCGCCCGCACCTACGATTTGCTGGGGCTGATGAGCTTTCTGACCGCGGGCGATACCGAAGTGCGAGCCTGGACGATTCCGAAAAACTGCACCGCGCAGAAGGCCGCTGGCGCGATTCACTCGGATTTCGAAAAGAAGTTTATTCGCGCCGAGGCCGTCAACTGGAAGGCGCTCGTCGAACATAACGGCTACGCTGGGCTGCGCGGCACGCCCTTGCTTCGGCTGGAGGGCAAGGAATACATTGTGAAAGATGGCGATGTCCTGGTGATCCGCCATTCATAGGTAAGAACCGATGATGCTGTCCCGCCGTTCGATCCTCGCGTTGGCCGCCGCCGGGAATTTCGCCCAGGCGGCGGTGAAAGGTAAACAGGTCAAGCACCCGTTGGGCTTTCGCGCTTTCGTGCCGAACGGCTGGCAGGCGGAGGCGGCCGAAGTGGGGATGACGCTTTCGCCGCCGGGCGCGGCGATCGACAACAAGCGCGAGGATAATCCGGAAGTCTATTCGATCCGGTCGCCCGAAGCCGACAAGACCAGCGAAGAAGAATACATCAAATCCGTACGCGAGCGTTTTAAACAAACGGGGATGAAGGTGGATCGCGAAGGGGACCTCGAAGCCTTTTCCGCGCCCAGCCGGCCAGGGGTGATCTACACGTTCGATTTCATTCATCCGGAGCATAAGACGCCGTATCGCATGCGCATCTTCGCGTTTCGTCACAAGGGCCGTCCGCTGCTGTTGGTGGCGACGGGGCAAAGGGAACGGCTGGCGGCGCGCGATGCAGTGCTGCGCGAGATTGCGCGGCATTCGGAATGGGAATAGCGAAGGTTAATTGGGCGCGCCGAACTCCAACAACAAGGGCGGTACGGACTTCACACCTCCGTTCCCCGCCTACCCTTCCGGCCATGCAACTTTCGGGGCTGCCGCTCTGCATATCATCCGGTTGTTCTACAACGTCCCATTGGGTGATCGTTCGCCCGACTCGATCTATCAGGGCCCGTTCGTATCCGGCGAACTCAATGCCAAGTCAACCGACAGCAAGGGTGTTGTCCGCGCCAACCATGAACGCAAGTTCGACGGCGGGTTGTGGCAGATGATTATATTATCGAGAACGGCTTGAGCCGCGTCTATCTCGGCGTCCATTGGTTCTTCGACGCGTTTGCGCTGGAGCCCGATGGCACGCCCGATCTCACTCAAATGGTTGGAGGCGTTCCACTAGGCCTGAAGATCGCCGAAGACATATGGACGTTCGGCGATCGGAAAGCCCCTAAGAAGTCACCGGCTGGACCACGGCTGTAGGATTTCGAAGCGTCGAAAGCGCGCTCCTGCTTCTCACTCTTCGGAAGGGGGAGGCAGGGGCGCTAGAACGTGCGCGGCCATGGCGCGCTTGAGTTCTGGAATACCTGCGCCAGTGACGGCCGAGATTGCGAAGAACTCCAGGTTCCTCCGCTTGGCCAACTGCTTCACGCTGGAGATCCGCTTGGAGTCCTGCGCCACATCGATCTTGCTAGCCACCAGGATCATTGGCTTTCCGGCAAGCTCCGCCGAGAAGTTTTCCAGTTCGCCCATCACGATTTTGAAATCTTCAGACGGCTTGCGGCCCGTGTGTTCGGAGACGTCCACCATGTGGACCAACAACCGCGTGCGCTCCACGTGTTTGAGGAACCGGATGCCGAGACCCGCGCCTTCGCTGGCGCCTTCGATCAAGCCAGGGATGTCGGCTACGACGAATGATCGGCCGTCTTCGGCTGACACCACGCCCAGATTCGGTTCCAGCGTCGTAAACGGATAATCGGCGATCTTGGGACGCGCGGCGGAGATGCGCGAGATCAACGTGGACTTGCCCGCGTTCGGGAATCCAACCAGTCCGACATCGGCCAGTAGTTTCAATTCAAGGCGCAGTACGCGCTCTTCACCCGGCTTGCCGGGCTCATGCTCAGTAGGCGCTTGGTGCCAGGGCGTGGCGAAATGCTGATTGCCGCGTCCGCCGCGTCCGGCTTTCGCGATCGTGAACCGGTCGCCGTGTGCAGTGAAGTCGTGGACCTGCTCGCCAGTGGCGAAATCGTAAATGATTGTCCCGACGGGCACGGGCACTTCGATCGTCCGGCCTTCTTTGCCAGTGCGATTGCTGCCTTCGCCGTGCCGGCCGCGCTCAGCTTTGTGTTCGGGATTGTAACGGAAATGGAGTAGCGTGTTGTAGTGCTGGCTAGCCACCATAATGACGTCGCCGCCATTGCCGCCGTCGCCACCCGAGGGGCCGCCTTTGGCTACGAACTTCTCACGCCGGAACGCGAGACATCCGTCACCGCCGTCGCCGGCTCTTACGAGGATGCGTACTTCATCAATGAACATAAAAAATAGAGCCACCGGGTCGGTTGACCCGGCGGCCAGGGTGAACTCTTCTGTTAACGGAGGCGGCTCTTTACGCCTGCGTTAGGATGTTGACAAACTTGCCCATACGGCCGCGGTCGCGAAATTCGACCGTACCCGCAATCTTGGCAAACAACGTGTCGTCCTTGCCGAGGCCGACATTCTCGCCCGGTTTGATCTTGGTGCCGCGCTGACGGACGATGATGGACCCGCCGGTGACGATCTCGCCGCTGAAAACCTTGACGCCCAGGCGCTGCGCGTTTGAGTCGCGGCCGTTCCTGGATGTTCCCTGTCCTTTTTTATGTGCCATGGCGTGCTAAATCTCTCTTCCTGAATCAGACGACGATTTCGTCGATCTGGATGGCCGTGTAGTTCTGGCGATGGCCGATCGTCTTCTTGTACTGCTTTTTGCGCTTGAACTTGAAGACAATGATCTTGTCGCCACGGCCGTGCTCTGTGATTGTGGCTTTAACGCGAGCCGCTCCCACGCCAGCGCCTGCCTTAACGGCGCCGTCGTCTACCAAAGCGACTACGCCCAATTCGATCGGCGTACCCACGTCGCCCGGGAGCGATTCGACGCGAATCGTGTCGCCGACGTTTACGCGATGCTGCTTGCCACCAGTTGCCAATACTGCGTACATGACTCTACCTCGAAAAAAATTAACTGTTGATCCTGGGAGGTAACGACGCGGGACTACTACCGTAGGACAGATGCCCGGACGAGGACCGAAGTCTCACTGTACCACAGACTGGGCGCGCCGGGGAAACGCGGGTCCCTCTGAAATTTTGGTGGGCCGCTCAACTCCCCTCGTCCACCGGGTTAGAATAGTGTCGTCGTGGCGGAGCAACTAGAACTATTCTTGCCGGATAACGAAGACGAGGCATAGCTTGGCGCCCTTCGAGGACGCCGCGCAAGAGAATGGCGTGAAGTTTTGGTATGCGCGGGACTTCATGCCCATGCTCGGGTACACTGGCGAGTTCTCTTCGTTTGAGAAGGTCGTCAGCAAGGCGATCCGCGCCTGCACGACACTCGGGATACCTCTTCTTGATGTAATCACTCCAATTGAACGAGTGATTGACGGTCACGGCATGAGGGATTACAAGCTCTCTCGCTTTGGCTGCTATTTGGTGGCAATCAATGGCGACGTCAAGAAACCGCAGGTTGCGAAGGCGCAGGCTTACTTCATTACCCTCGCTGACGCCTTCAGGCAGTATGTCCAGCATGCAGGTAACGTCGAACGGTTACTGGTGAGGTCGGACATTACCGACCGCGAGTACTCTCTTAGTGGCGTTTAATGAGAATGTGCGGGTTCTCGCGTGTCGTTCACCGTCAGTTCCAGACGCCACTTCCAAGTCTTGCCGGGCCGCAACCGCACCAACCCCTGCCCGGTGTTCAAAGAATTTTGGACACCGAAGAATGGCTCCGGGCAAAGGAATCCGGCCTGAGGGCCGCCATAGAGATTCAAGCGAACGATCGGTTCGGCCGCCGCGGTGTCCGCTCGCTGAGTAAGTAGCAGTGAAACACCTTGCGGATCCGTCAGTCGCGCAAACGGCTGATTTCGCCCATAGCCAGCAAGGGGAAGGGCAACGCGAGAATCGAAATCGCCCAACCGCTCAGCCGGCTGAAACGAGCGTGGCTTGGATTCGCCACTCAGCGTGCCTTGTGGATTGCGGAGCAATTGAGCCGTCGAGTTAGTTTCGAACGTCATCTTATCCGGCTCGGTCCCCTTCACGAACGGAAGCTTAAACGCGATGTGGTTGCCGATAGCAAATGGCATCTCGGTCTTGTTCGAAGCACCGGAGACCACGGCATAGTCGATCGTCAACCGCCCGCCTGAAACTTCGTAAGTTGCGTCTACGCGGAAAGCATAGGGATACGACGGAAGCGTCTCGCCGGAGTCGCGAAGTTGCACCGTCACGCGAGCGCCTTTCGCATCCGCCGATCGTTTCACTTCCCGCCAGGGAAGACTCTTCGCAAAGCCATGACAGGGCATTGGGTAGGACTTGCCCGCCAATTGATACGTGCCCGGACCGCAGCTGGCCGCCGGAACAGTACCAACCGGAAACTGCGCGCCCACGGCAGGCCAAAGCAACGGGCCTTTGCCTTTGAATCCGGGACCCGGCGAATAATCGCGGGCGTGGAAAAGGAACTCAGTCCATTCCCCTTTTACCTTCACCCGGTAGCTGCTGAGTTCCCCGCCTTCGGAGGGCGCGACCACCGCTTCGACACCCGCGGTGTTATCTCGCAACACAACCACTGACGGAGTACCCGGCCCGGCCGCCAGTTCATCGGCAATCGTGTAGCGAGGCTGCGCGATCAAGTGCGGAGCGACAGCCAGCCAACCAATTGCCATCCAGCTAGCGGACTGAATTCGCATTGCGCTTACCCCGGAGCCTTCAACCGGACTTCGCACGCATCGCCCCACGGGGGAAAAGTGATCTGAAGATCGGCGCGGCTGACAAAGATCAGAACCTCATCACCCGGGTACTTCAACTTGCGAATCACGCCACCGGTGCAATTGCGCACCTTTGAAACCGTAACAGCGGAAGCATCGGCATGCACGCCGGAGTTCCAGTCTTCCAGAAATCGCTTGTAATCGTAGTCCCGGCAAGGCTTCTCCACCGTACACCCCCACATCGCGTACGCGGCAGCGTGGTCCTTCCTTTGGAGTAGCTCGACAAACCGCGATACTTGCGCGTCTTCCTTGTAGTTACGAAGAAGATACCACCCCGTGCCACCAGCCAGCAGCACTAGCGCCAAGGCGGCCGCAGCGCGCTTGAAAAGCCGCTCGCGCCCCGCCCGTTTCTCTTCACCGGCGCCGTAGGTTTCGAGGTAGCTGGCCACGATTTAGACTATTTTGCGGCCAGCGGATAGGCTTTGTCGTAGGCGTCGGTGGCGTCCTTGGTGATGTCGAGCGCGGGCTTCACGTACACCGTGTTGCCCATGTCGATCACGATATCCAAGCCCTTGGCTTCGGCGACTTTGTTCACGACTTCCTGCATGCGCTGGCTGGAGCGGCCTAGAATATCCTGGCGTTCCCGCTCGACGTCGGCCTGCAGATCTTCATTCAGCCGCGTCAGGTCCTTCTGTTTGCGCTGCCCTTGGATCGACATATCCTGTTCGGCCTGCGGCGTCAGCTTACCCTGCATAGTCTGAAGCTGCGTTTGGATCTGTTGAATCTCTCTGGCCAAGGTGTCGGCCTTGACTTGGCGAGGCTTGAACTTCGCCTCCATTTCCGCCTGAGCCTTCTTGAGCTCAGCCGTATCGAGCATGGCTTTCTGGGAATTGATGACCCCGACTTTCACTTGCGCCGCCGCAAATGTTCCGGTGAGAACGACGGCTAGCGCCAGACGCGTGACAACCTGATTCAGCATGGAAGCAAACAACTCCTTAACCAGTGTGGGGTATGCGCCCAGTGGATGCCGAGCTGTGGTTTCAGACGGCGCCCGGACGCAATTCGTTTCAGGGTAGCACTACCGGAGCGCTTCGTCGAGCACACGGCCCATCGCCCCGGAAGGAGTTTCCACTTCAAGCATCGCCGCCAGGGTCGGAGCGACATCGTTGATCGCGACGCGCCCATGATATCGGCCCGGCTTGACGCCCGGTCCCATCAGGATCAACGGCACATGGGAGTCGTGATTGAAGGTCGAGCCATGCGAGGTTTCTACTTTGCCCTTCTCGGTGAATAGCCAATAAGGGTCCAGCAATATCTCCACATCGGCGGCGCGCGGGGCATAGAAGCCGTTGCGGACCCGCTGGTCGATCCGGTCGCCCAGACCTTGCCCCGCAGCGATCTGGTCATGCGTGTACACGCGGAAGACGTGCGGCAACTCTCGAACCAAGGTTGCCACTTCTTCGCGGATAACCTTCGGGTTTAGCCTCTTCGAAGCGATCAACGGCCGATTGAGGTAAAGGATGTTGGCGAATTTGCCAGGCGTCCAGTCACCGCCCGTGCCGTACTTGGCGTTTAGATGTTTGCGGACGACATCTTTAATATCTTCGTCGACGATTCTGCCACCCGGCATCCGGCGCTCCTTCATGATTTCCGGCATCGGGGCCACGCCATGATCGGCGGTCATGACCGTCACGACGTTGGCCATCCCCACCTTTTTGTCGAGGAATGCCATCAGCCGCCCGATCAGCCGGTCGGCGCGCAAAGCCATATCGCGAACTCGTGGATCGTCGGGCCCGTAACGATGGCCCACCGTATCGTTCGCGGAAAAACTGACGGCCAGGACATCGGTAACATCGTCCGCGCCCAACTTCTCGGCTTCCACGGCGCGCTCAGTCAGCTCTTCCACCATTTCGTTGGGCCAGGGCGAACGTTCCAGTTCGTCCCAGTAATGCTCATTGAGCTTGCCCGGCATCGTGGCCAGCTTGGACTTCGGATCCTCACTCGAAAACCACTCGCCCTTGAGATAGCGGTCCGCCGGCCGGCCAGCGTTGAAGCCCTTCACCCACTCGGGCAAAGTTGGATAGTAAAAGGTGCTGGAGACAAAGCTGCCGGTCTTGTCGTCATACCAGACAGCGGCGTCCGCCATGCGGCCTACTGAGAGAATCGCGCTCCGATCCTTGATCGAAATACCGACCGCCTTGGACCCGGGCCGCGCCATCTTGAGTTCATCGGCAATCGTCGAAACCATCAGCCGATGGGGTGACGCGCCGATCGCATCGCCTCCGCCCAGCAGCTTCGTCGCCGGATCTTCCACGCTGGTGATCCACTTGCCGGTGTGACGTTCATACCATTCGTTGGCGATAATGCCGGAGGCCGCTGGCAGCGCCCCGCTCAGCATCGTCGAGTGGCCCACGGCGGTGACCGTCGGGAAGTGCTCATAGTGAGCATTGGTGAAGAATGCGCCTTGCGACGCCAACCGCGCCAAGCCGCCCGTGTAGCTGGCTCCGAAGCGGTAGAAATAGTCGAGCCGGAACTGATCGAGGACCACCAGGAGAATCAGTTTGGGCTTGCGCGCACCACCCGGAGCCCCGGCGGTTTTGGCCGGCCGTACCTGCGCAATGGCCGCCGAGGCTGCCGCCAGACACAACACGAACGTTAGTTTCTTCATGCCCTCTCTATCCCAATGTTTGGATGGTTACCGCTCGATGACCGCGCCTGCGCCCTTGAGCTGGTAGATGACCACGCCGGACTTGACCGAGGCCGGATTGAACTTGCGCCCCTGTTCTTCGGCTTCGTGTTTTGCCATCGCCGTCGCTTGCTCTTTGGTGAGGCTTAGCTTGGTCAGCGTTCCCTCGGCAATCGCAATCTTGCCGACGCTTTCCTTCGGAAATACGAGGTCGCCATCGTGTACTTTGACGCGTAGCACCTGCGCGGTTTCAAGGTCCGCTAAGGCCATCCAGCATCCCGCCATCTGGCACACTTCGGTCACTTTGCCCTTCACCTGCACCGCTTTGCCCACGAGGGCGTCCGGGTTCGCGAGGATCTCGCGAACCGGTTGCGGCTGAGCGAGGATGAGCGGACGTCCCAGCTTGATGGCGCTGGCGGCGGCTAAAGCAACCGTGGCGGTAGCGGCTAAGGCGAGCCCGAACAAAACCTTCCTCATATCGCCTGCATTATCTCACGGCTGGGAGCGGAGTCGCCGTACGCACTACGCCAGCAATTTCGCGCTAAACTCTCCCAACCCCTTCACGTCAGTCAAGCGCATATCGCGGCCCTGATAGAGATACGTCAGCTTAAGATGGTCGATTCCCATCAGGCGCAGAATGGTGGCATTCAGATCGTGGGCATCCACCGGCATCTCAACAGGCTGTACCCCGAATTCGTCGGTCGATCCGAGGGCCCGGCCGCCGTGAATCCCGCCCCCGGCCATCCAGGAGCAGAAGCCGTATGGATGATGATCCCTGCCGTTGTCGCCTTGTGAAAGGGGCGTCCGCCCGAACTCTCCGCCCCAAACCAGCAGCGTCGAATCCAGCATGCCTCGGCTCTTCAGATCTTTCAGAAGTCCGGCGATTGGCTTATCGGTCTTCTTCGTCATACGAGCGTGAGAGCCGGTCAGATCGAAGTGCGCTTCGTCCCAATCCTGCCCCACGTTCGTTCCGGAAATGAGCTCGACAAACCGGACCCCGCGCTCCACCAGGCGGCGCGCCAGCAGGCACTTCCGGCCGAAATCATCGGTATGCTCTTCCCCGATGCCGTAGAGATTCTTGGTCGCTTCGGTCTCTTTGGCGATGTCGACCGCATCGGGAGCCGCACTCTGCATCCGCGCGGCCAGTTCATACGAAGCGATGCGAGCGTCGAGGGTAGAATCTTCGGGCCGCGTTCGTTGTTGAATCCGGCCGATCTGGTTGATGAAGTCGAGCGTGGCGCGCTGCGACTGTTCGCTCACGCCGTCAGGATTTTTCAGATAAAGGATGGGGCTTTCGCCGCCGCGGAAAATCGTGCCCTGATAAACGGCTGGCAGAAAACCCGCACCGTAGGCGGGCGGTCCTGATTTTGTGGAGCCATCCGACATTACGACGAACGCGGGCAGGTTGTGGTTCTCGGTGCCCAATCCATAAGTGATCCACGATCCAAGGCAAGGCCGCCCCGGCAGTTGATGCCCGGTGTGACGCAGGTAAATTGCCGGTGCGTGGTCGAACTGATCCGAATAGCAGCCCCGCAGCACCACCAGGTCGTCGGCCACTTCGCGCAGGTAGGGGAACAGATCGGAAACAGGCAAGCCGCTCTTGCCACCGGGACGAAATTCCCAGGGACTGCCGCGCAGAATGGCCTTGGACGGGTCATGAATAAAGCTGGTCTTGATCACCTTCGCCAATTCAGCCGACAGGGGCTTGCCGCTGAACTTCGTCAACGCCGACTTGGGGTCGAAGGTGTCCACATGACTGACGCCACCATGCATATGCAGGTAGATGACGCTCTTCACCTTCGTAGGCAATGGGGCGGGCTTCGGCGCCAAAAGATCGGTTTCGGCCCCTTCCAGCACTCCGGCCAAGGCCGCCATGCCGAAACCGTTGGCCGTCCGGCCTAGAATCTCTCGCCGCGTCAGTTTAGTCGACATAGAGGAACTCGTTGGTGTTTAGTAGTCCGCGGACGATCTCTGCCATAGCCGCCGCGCGCGATCCGGTGAGGGTTATCTGCCTATCGAGAAGCGCCTGAGCGACCGCATGCTCTTCCGCTGAAGGCGCTCGGCCATAGACACGCTCCCAGGCTTCCGCCGGGGTCTTGATTGCCTGGGCAAGCGCTTTGGCCCGGTCCATGGTGAAACCACCGTTTAGCAAGGCGAGCGACTGGGGAGCGGTCGTACTCTCGTTGCGCTGCGGACAGGACATCACTCCATCCGGGCCGTCAAACGCCTGCGCCATGGGCTGCTGGAACGTCCGGCGCTGCAAAGTGTAGATTGTCCTGCGCGCGTGCTCAGCGGGGTCTGGAGAGACGCTCCAGTTGTCGGCCGGATTGCCGATCATCCCGAACATCTCTTCCCTGGTGAGCGGCGGAACCGCGGGCACGCCCCCCATTTTGAGGTTCAGTTCGCCAGTCACCTGGAGCGAAGCGTCGCGGATCTCTTCGGCCGCGAGCCGCCGCCGATTGAAGTGCGAGAGCAGTCCGTTGCCCGGATCTTGTGCGCGCGCGGCCGCCGTGGGATTGGCGCTGCGCTGGTAGGCGGCCGACATCATGATCAGTTTGTGCATCGACTTTACGGACCATTTCTTTTCCGCAAATTCAGCCGCCAGCCAATCCAGCATTTCCGGGTGGCTCGGCAAGCCCGCTCGGGCGCCGAAGTCGCTTGAGGTCCTCATCAAACCAGAGCCAAAGTGGAACTGCCAGATGCGATTCACCATGACGCGGGCGAACAGGGGATTATCCGGATTTGCCATCCACTCGGCGAGGGCCTTGCGCCGATACGTGGTCTGCGCATGGAGCGGTGGTTCGGGAACATCGCCGCCGCCGAGCGCTGTCAGGAAGCCAGGTTGCACTTCTTCGCCATGAGCCTCCGGGTTGCCTCGGATCGCGATGAAGGTTTTCGGGGCGTCGCGGCCGATGTCGATGATGGCGGGCGACATGGGAGGAGGGCCGTAACCGGTGAAGATCCTCAGCAGCCGTTTGGAAATGGAAGCGATCGTCGCCTTGTCTTCGTCAGACATGAGGGCATCGATTTCTTCTTGCGAAACTCTGATCTTCGGCGCGTTGTCGAGCGCCAGGCGGGCTTGATCGAGCGTGCGCTTTTCCTCGGCAGTCTGCAACGCCGTCACCGCCTCGGCTGGGAGCGCGGCCAGCTTCTTCGCCTTGAGCGGGTCGGCATATTTGGCATTGATGCGAGCGGCCTGTTCACCCATCTGGTAGAGGCGGAAGGACCGCGAAGTCTCGGCCAGATCGTACTGCCGGCCCTTGTTGTATTCCTGGAAAACCCGATCGGCGACGGCCGGTTGAAAGATGGCCTGCAGGCGATAGTAGTCCTTCTGCGGAATGGGATCGAATTTGTGATCGTGGCAGCGCGCACAACCGACGGTCAGGCCAAGGAACACCGACGTGGTCGTGTCCACCATGTCGGTGCGCTTCTCCACAAGGTTGACGTCTTCCACCTTAAAGAGCATGTCGCGGTTGGGACCGACGCGGTAAAAGCCAGTGCCGGAACGCGCTTCGGCGTCGTCGGGGAACAACTCATCGCCGGCGATCTGCTCTTTTGCGAAGCGGTCATACGGCTTGTCGTCATTGAAAGACTTGATGACGTAATCCCGGTAGCGCCAGGCGATCAATAAATACGGATCCTGCTCAAAGCCGGCGGTATCGCCGTAACGGGCAAGGTCCAGCCAATGGCGGCCCCACTTTTCACCGTAGCGGGGGGAGGCCAGGAGTCTGTCGATCGCCTTCTCCCAGGCTTGCGGGGATTGGTCGCCCAGGAATTCGTCGATCTGGGCCCTGCCGGGAGGCAGCCCCAGTAGATCGTAGGACGCGCGTTTCAGCAGGGTCAGACGGTCGGCTTGGGGGCTGGCCGGGATTTCGGAACTCTTCAGCTTTCGGTCTATAAAAGCATCGATCGAGTTTGCGCTGCCCACCTGTCGCGCAACTCTCTTAAACGCCCACCATTGGTTCATGGCCA